>CANHCT010000068.1 GCA_947459175.1 Hymenobacteraceae bacterium | reverse complement strand
TTTTCAAATCCCGTTCGGCTGTAGGTAAAATTGTAGGCAATGCTCAGATTCCATGGAATATTGAAATCGACATACAGGTCGGGGTTGTTGTTGATAAATTCCAGTTCCCGCTCGGTTTGAGGGTTGACGGCTTTGCGGGGAAGCACTTTTTTGTCTCTGGCTCTCGGGTTCAGACTGGTGCTAAGGGCAATGTTGAATGCGGAAAGTTGTCCAATTCCCCTGCCGGCATTCCAGGAGTAGGTTGGGGTTCTGCGCTGTGCCACAAGGGTTTTGCCATTGGCATCCGGCACAGGTGCCCGGTAGGCATAGGGGTCCAGGGTTCCGTTCATGTTGATGTTGAGTTTTTCGAACAGGGTAGTCCGGGCCGAAATGGAAACCGGGGCCAGCTGAAACGAATCTGCTGCCAGATTGTAGGAGGAAGAAAGGTTCACATTGTCCAGCAGATTGATTTTTTTGAAGGGCTCTTTGCCGGTGGTATCCCGCCGGTTTTTTATTTTCATTTCAAATGTGTTGTTCAGGGCAAAGCTGAGGGCAGCGGTTTTTCCGATGGTGGGCGTACCCCCGAAAATACCATTGGCAAAGGGACTCCGTTTTTCTGTTTTTCCACTTTCGTTTACCTGTACTTCTTTCGTCATCCCAAACCTTGGGTCTGACAGGTCGGGTCGATAGCTGAAGCCAATGGTGGGGTTCATGATGTGGCGGATGGCCTCAATGCCGGCTTTTCGCACAAAGAATGTTCCGTACAAGCGGGTTTGCAGCGAAACACTGGTGTTGAAATTGTAGGCCCTCGAAAACTGCCTCAGGGTGTCGGTAATGAGGGCTTTTCTGTTCTGATCCCAATTGTAATCCAGCCGTTGCAGGTACCAGACTTCATCGTAATTGAATCCGGGGGCCACTTGCAGGTATTTCAAAACATTGAAGGAAGTGGAAATCGGAATGGAATGCCGCATGCCGTTTTTCATGCCCCGGAAGAGGGTATTGAGGTTTCGCTCCTCAAAAGCGAGGATGGTATCGGTCTTTTCGGGTCTGGCAACAAAGGCACTTTTCGAAAATTTATTGGACAATGAATTTTGCAGTGCCATGGTGTAGGCCACACCGATTTTTTCGTACCAGGTTTTGCCTGAACCACCTCCTCTCTTGAAAGGAAAAATGCGGTTCATATTCAGGTTGAGGGTGGGTAGATCGATGTCTATTTGTTTGCTCACTACATTTTGCTGCTGCCGGGCATTGATGGCCAGGTTGAAAGGGGTACCCCGAAAGGTTTTGGAGTACGACACATTGGAACTGAAAGTGGACGACAGGTAGTTGTTGGTGCTGAACGAGTTGCGCTCGTTAAAGGTAGAGGTTCCCAGATTGACTGATGCTGAAAACGAAGAGCTTCCTCTGGTTTCGGGGTTGTGGTTCCAGTTAATCCAGAAGTCTTCGCCCACCGGGCTGAGGTTGTCGTCGCCGGCAATGCGCTTGTTGTAGCGGATGTCCAGATTACCATTTACGCGGTATCGCTTTTTGTAATTGGCAATCACCGAAAAACCATAGCTACCCTTGGAGTAAATGTCGCCCAGAAAACGGGCATCCACATAATCGTTTACATGCCAGTAATACCCACCGTTGCGAAGAAAAAATCCCCTGTCTATGGCCTCGCCGTAGGTGGGCACAATGATGCCGGAGGCCGCCGTTTGGGGTGTGGGAAAAATACCCAATCCAAAACCGAAGGGCGTGGGCACATCCATAAAATGGAGATTGAAGGGCCCCGATACCAGTTTTTTATTTGGAATAAGTTTGATTTTGCTTGCCTGAATATGAAAATGGGGGTGCTCCAAATTGCAGGTGGTGTATTGTGCATCCCGGATGTACATTTCGTTTTCCGGGGTTTTTTTCACCGATTCTCCGTGTATGTATCCTTCGCCCTGTTGGGTTACAATGCCCTGAATTTTAGCCCGTTTCGATTTAAAATTGTAGGTCATGGCGTTGGCAGCATACTTATCCGCACCCTGGGTAAACACGGGCTTTCCCAAAAGTTTTCCGGTAGAATCTTCCTTGCCTTTGGCAAAAGCCAGACTTTTTTTCAGGTCTATTTCAATGTATTCGGCGGTGAGGGTGAGGTTGGTATAGTCTACCCGGGCATTGTGGTACAGGTAAACTTTGGAAGCTGCTGCATCGTAGATTACCGAATCTTCGGCCGTGTATTTCACCTCATCCTCCAGATCCGATTTATCGTTTTCTGCGGCGCTGCGGCTGGTATCCCCCGGCACCGAATCGGGCAGCAGGGGCTGAAGAGGGGCGGCAATTTTCTGGCTGTCGGCTTTCAGGACCGCTGGTTTCAGGGTTTTGGCAGGCTCGGCTTTTTCAGGTTTTTTGGCTTTTGTTCCCTGCCTTCTCACTGCCTTTCCGTTTGCTCTTTTTTTGCCCGGCCTGTTTTGGGCTCCGGCTCCCAGGCTGATACCGAGGGCCAGAACCATAAAAATCATGAAAACAATGCGGGGCAAAGCAGTGGCGGGAAACTTGGTTTTTGCAAATTTGGGCCAAAATTAAGATTTATCGCCCAATCTTATGTGTAAAACGATGTTTTATGGTTTTCATTTGCATTTTGAAAGCGGGGGACGGGTGGTTTGGAAAAAAACAGCATTGAAAAAACACTTTTTTTAAAAATGGATGCATACCGACTGCTTGGCTTCACCTGGTTGTTTGCATTTGCTGCGGCTCTGTTTTGTTCATTTAAAGACATCCAAAGGGGCTATAAACTGAGGTCTGTGGTGCTCGATGCAGGCCATGGCGGCAAAGACCCCGGCACCCATGGAAAGAAGACGAAGGAAAAAGATGTAACCCTTTCGGTGATATTGAAGCTGGGCAAACTGCTGAAGGCCAAATACCCCGAAATGAAAATCTACTACACCCGCAAAGACGACAACTTTGTGGAATTGTTTGAGCGGGCCGACATCGCCAACCGCAACAATGCGGACCTGTTTATTTCCATTCACTGCAATTCCGGGCCCTCGCATGTGCAAGGCTCCGAAACCTATGCCATGGGTTTACATACTTCTGAGGGAAATCTCAAAGTGGCCAAAAGGGAAAATGCCGTTATCCTGAAGGAAGAAAACTACCTCAAAAAGTACGATGGCTTTGACCCCAACTCTCCCCTTGCCCACATCTTTTTTGCCAATATTCAGAATGCCTATCTGGATCAGTCGCTGTCTTTTGCCCAAAAGGTAGAACAGCAGTTCGAAAATCTGGCCGGCAAGCAGAGCCGCGGGGTTAAGCAGGCCGGATTTCTGGTTTTGTGGAAAACGGCCATGCCTTCTGTGCTCATCGAACTGGGCTACCTCACCCATGGAAAGGAAGAAAAAGTATTGGGCAGCGAAGAAGGACAGGAACAGGCTGCCAAAGCCATTTTAAAGGCAATCGGAAAATTTAAGGAAGAGCTGGAGTAGTGCAGCCGGCTTCCGGGTCCGGAAATTTAATCCAGAATGTGGTAGAAGTACACTTCCTCGAGCCCGGCCTCTACTTCTGTAAAGCCTTCTCCCGGGTGGCTTTCTGCATATATAAAAACCATTGGTTTTCCGCCCATCAGTCTGGAATTCAATACCTTAAATTCTTTTTGGAAGGCTTCCAGGGCATTTTTTTCCACCATTCGGGAAAAGATTTTTCCTGCCAGTTGATTCAGTGTATCCTGAGGTATTCCCGAGGCCACCACGCTGCCCTTGTTGATGATGGCCATGGAATGGCACAGGTTGCTCACATCTTCTACAATGTGGGTAGACAAAATGACAACGGTGGTTTCACCGATTTCACTCAGCAGGTTGTGGAAGCGGATTCTTTCGGCAGGGTCGAGGCCGGCAGTTGGCTCATCCACTATAATGAGTCCGGGTTTTCCCAGCAAGGCCTGCGCAATGCCGAAGCGTTGCTTCATTCCGCCCGAATAGGTCCCAAGATTTTTCTTTCTCACCTCATACAGATTGGTTTTCTGCAGCAGATAATCCACCCACTCTTTCCGGCTTTTTGGTTCCGAAAGTCCCTTTAGCACAGCCAGATGCGTAAGCAATTCTTCGGCAGAGACTTTGGGGTAAACGCCGAATTCCTGCGGCAGATAGCCCAGCACTTTCCGCAGTTCGTGAGGCTGCTTCAGGATATCAATTTCACCAAAAGTGAGCGAGCCTTCATCGGGCAGCTGCAAGGTGGCTATGGTGCGCATGAGGGAAGACTTGCCGGCCCCGTTGGGACCCAAAAGACCAAACATGCCCGGCCCGATTTGCAGGCTGATGTTGTTGATGGCTTTTACCCCGTTGCTGTAGGTTTTGCTGATGTTTTGAATATGGAGCATATCGAATTGAAATTATTGTGGATTGCTTTTCCACAATTGACCCCGGAAATTAAAATATAAACCATGAGAAAATTCCCAGGAATTGGATTTCAGGTCTAAATAAGGTTCCAAACGGGCCGATATCCAAATATTTGGCGCTATCTGCCAGTCCTTGAGCAGGCGTACGATCAGGATTTGGCGTTCAGCCTCAAAGTATCCGCGATTTTTTATACCCGACGAAAGGCTGCTGAACAGGGCTCCCCCCTGATAGCTTATAAAATTATTGCCTTGCCAGTAGCTCAGCATCAAATCGAACCACAGGGTTTTGGCTTTCAGATTCAGATACATGGAACCCGATTGGGAAAAATCGAAACTTTTTTGATTGGACTGGTCCCTGAAACCTAAGCCATACCCCTGAAATTCAAGGTATTTCAGAATAATGCCGTGTCCGGGTATGGTTCTGATTTTAAAGCCGGCCGCTCCGTTCAGCCAGGTAAGCAAAGGCTGATTAAGGGTATCGATTTGCCCGCCCCTGTGGTAGGCGTTTCCCTGAAATGAAAGCTGAATTCTCGTTCTTTTGCCCTCATACAGGTTGGATTCCAGCACCAATCCGCCCAGGAGTTGCTCCTGTTCATTGCTGTTGGGATAAATCATATTGCGCCAGTCGAGCCAGGCATCGGCCTGCCAGCGGGCACTTTTGTGTTTCCATTGAAAGCCATATTCCAACCTCCGGATAAGCTGATTTTCAAAATCGTACAGCGGCTCTATGAGGTTGTGCTCCAGACCGCCGTCCAGGGTTCCCATCAGAATCTGATTGGGCCCTGCCATGTACCTTGCCGTGAAAACCGGTTCCAGCTGCTGAAAACCTTTGGTGCCGTAATCCTTCCGGGCAAACAATCCCCCTTCAAGGCGAAAACGGGGGTGTGCCTGATAGTGCAGCCTGGGAATGGCATGGAGTCCGAAAAAGGTTCTGCCATCCGCCATTTTGCCAAAATACTCATTGTTTTTAAGGTAGTTGAGATGCTCAAGCGAAACGGCAAAACTCCCGGTTTCCATTGAATCCGGACCTGCGGAAGGATAAAAGGCTTCATTGTTGAGCTGCGCCCAGACCAAGGGTCCGGAAGCAAAAAATAAAAGGAGGGTCCAGAAAGGCTTCATTTACAGGATGCTGAGGATTTTAAACTCGATGCGTCTTCCCGAAATGCCGGGTAATTCGGGCAATGGCTTGCTGCTGCCATATCCTTTTGATATCAGCCTCGTGGCCTTGATGCCTGTGGCCACCAGATAATCCACGATGGCCTGCGCCCTGTTTTCTGTTAGTTTTTGATTGATCTCTTCTATACCGCCTTTTTCTTCATGTGAAGAAATCTCCACCACCAGACCCGGATTTTTCCGCAGGATGGTCACAATCCGCTGAAGCTCAGGACTTGATTCTTTTTTCAAACTGCTTTTGCCCGGGTCGAAAAACACATTGTTCAGGGTGAGGACCACCCCGGGCAGCAACTTTTGCATTTTTATTTCGCGGATCAGTTCCTGCGCCTGGGCCCCGTCTTCCAGATCCAGCAGATCGGAGTGAAACAAATAGCCCTCTTTTTCTACCAGCACCGAATAGGTTTTGCCCGATTGCAACAGATTGACAAAGGTACCGGTCTCTGGATTGGCTTTTACTTTTGCAACCACCTGATTGGCAGCCAAATCTGTTATCTGAATCTGCGCATCTACCGGCAGGCCGGAGGGCTCCGAAATGGTCCCCTTGAACAGTACCACCTGCGCCGGCCGGGCAGCAGACATGGAGATGGTATAAATGTCTTCCTCTCCCAGGCCTCCTTCTCTTTTGGAACTGTAAAACCCTGTTTTCTCATCCGGCAGCAGGGTAAAATACAAATCATCTGAAGCCGAATTGATGGGATAACCCAGATTCTGCGGCTTTGCAACGGCCTTGCCGGCCTCCACCCTGAAAATATCGTATCCGCCCATGGTAGAATGGCCTTTAGAGCTGAAATACAAGTATTTGCCATCGGCATCGAGCCAGGGAGATTCTTCGTCTGCTGCGGTGTTGATGTGCTTGCCTAACTTTTGGGGTTTGCCCCAGTTTTCTCCGCTTTTGCTGCAAATAAAAATGTCTTTGTTTCCTCCTCTGTCGCTAACGAAATAAAGTTTTCTGCCATCGGCCGAAATACAGGCTGAAGATTCTGTTTTGGGCGAATTGTGGGGAAAGGCCCTTGGTTTGGACCAGGCACCGTCTTTGAATTCCGCTATGTAGATGTCGCCTCCTCTATCAGGTCTTTGCAGGAAGAGGGTATTTCCATCGCCGGAAATGCCGATGCATCGCTCCCCTTTGGCAGATGAAACAGGTCCGGGCAGCGGGACCGATTTGTCCCAGAGCCCCCGGTTCTGGCTGTGAAATATTTCTTCCTTGTCTCCGCTCTTTCGGGTGAAAAACATTTGCTGATAATCGGCAGAAACAAAAGGCTGATATTCCGGCAGAGGGGAATTTATTTTTTCTCCGGGGTTGCTGATTTTTACCTCCAAAGGCATGGCCATCAGTTCTTTGCCTTTCTCGCACTGTCGGATCAGATTTTGAACCATGGCCTTATTGCGGGTCAGCGGCAGGTATTGGTTCAGGACTTCAACGGCCTCTTCAAAGTGGTGGCTTCTGTGCAGCGACTCGCCGAGAGAGAGCAATACCGGCGGGTCCGGGTTGGCAGATTTCTCCACCGCCTGCTGATAAAAAAGGGTGGAGAGCCTGTAATTTCCCTCCTTAAAATAAATATCGCCCAAAAGTTTCAGAATCAAACGGTTGTCGGGTTCTTTCTTTATCAGGCCGGCCAGAATAGAATAGGCTTCCTTCGTTTTACCCGTCCTGATCAGGTCTTCTGCTTTTTTCTGCAGCGCATTCGGCTGGGCCTGCAAAAACAGGGGGCCGATGAGCCAAAGAAATGCGAAAAATTTCCAATTCATACTCCGGGTTTTCCTTCCATGCCGGTTGGCAAAAGGCCGGCATTTTGTGTTATGGCTTAAAAAAAACAAGGTGCGAATTAGGCGAATTTTATGCAATTCGTTTTCTGTTTCACACAAATGGCTGTTTTTCAGGTTGTTCGGAAAAAATAAGGCCACCCAAACAGGATGGCCTAGTTCTGATTCCCTGAAGGGAAATTGAAAATTCTCCTTTACTTCAATCCCATACTTTGGATGATGGCCCGGATTTTGGAATCCAGACTCGCCTCTACTTTTTTGAAATCTGCAGCGTTGTGAAGGGGCTCATTTACTGAAAAGTAGAATTTGATTTTCGGCTCTGTTCCCGAAGGACGGGCCGAGATTTTCCAACCGTCGGCAGTCAGGAACTGAAGCACATTCGATTTCTCCATTTCTATGGTGGTCTTGGTTCCGGTTTTCACATCCAAAACGGTGGATTCTTTGTAATCAAATATTTTGACCACCTCCGAACCTGCAATTTGCGCCGGCGGATGGCTGCGGTAGCCCGCCATCATCGCCTGAATTTCTTCGGCCCCTGTTTTGCCTTTTTTGGTAATGGAAATCAGGTCTTCCTTGTAGAAACCGAATTGACGGTATATTTCAATCATCAAATCATAGAGGCTCAGGCCTTTATCTTTGGCAAAAGCCACCATCTCGGCAATCATGGCGCAGGAGGCAATGGCGTCTTTATCCCGCACAAAGTCGCCCACCAAATAGCCGTAACTTTCTTCTCCGCCCACAATAAACCTGAGTTTGCCTTCATTTTCGCGGATGATGCTCGCAATGTATTTGAAGCCTGTCAGGGTATTGAAGCATTTCACCCCAAAGGCCTCTGCCATTTTATCCTGTATATCGGTAGTGACAATGGTTTTGATGACCATTTCATTGCCGGTGATTTTGCCGGCATTGCGCCAGGCATTCAGCATGTAGTACACCAGCAGGGTAGAGATTTGGTTGCCGTTCAGCAGTTGCCATTTTCCGTCCGGATTTTTTACCCCCAGGCCCACACGGTCGGAGTCGGGGTCGGTGGCCATTACCAAATCGGCATCCAGGTCTTCAGCCATTTTCAGACCCAGGGTCATGGCTTCGGTTTCCTCGGGATTGGGGTACACCACGGTGGGGAAGCTTCCATCGGGAGTAGCCTGAGCCTGAACAATATGTACATTTTCAAAGCCCATTTTTTCCAATATCCGCGGTACCAGGGTAATCCCTGTTCCGTGCAGCGACGAATACACGATTTTCAGATTTTTTTGCCTTTTGATGGCATCCCCGGAAATAGAAAGTCCGGCAATCCTGTCCAGATAGGCGGTATCTACTTCTTCCAGTACGGGCACCAAAAGGGCGGGATTGCCCTTACGGTTTACCTGACTGAGGGAGGTTATTTTTTCTACCTCGGCTATGGTGTTTTTGTCGTGGGGCGATATCATCTGGGCCCCGTCATCCCAGTAGGCCTTGTATCCGTTGTATTCTTTCGGATTGTGTGAAGCTGTGATGACCACCCCGCTCTGGCAGCCAAAATGCCGGATGGCAAACGACAGTTCCGGTGTGGGCCGAAGCTCAGAAAAGAAATAGACTTTGATTCCGTTGGCCGTAAAAACATCGGCTGTGGTTTTGGCAAAAAGGGGCGAGTTGTTGCGGCTGTCGTGGGCAATGGCCACAGCAATTTCCCTGTTGGGGAAACTCTTTTTCAGATAGTTGCACAGTCCCTGAGTCGCCATGCCCACGGTGTAGATGTTCATCCGGTTGGTGCCGGGCCCCATGATGCCCCTCAGGCCGCCGGTACCGAATTCCAGATTTTTATAGAATGAATCTACGAGCTCAGTTTCGTTTCCTTCATCCACCATTTTTTGGATTTCGGATCTGGTTTGGCTGTCAAATTCGTCTGACAACCAGGTGTTTACTTTGGCCTGTATGTCGGCAGGCAGGGTAATGGTCATGCTGATCAGAATAAAAAATAAGGCCGAAAAATAGGCTGATTCCACCAAAAAAGCCAAAAGGCCCCGTGATTTTGGCAGAAAACCCCAAAGCCAATTCGGGTGAATAATTCCTGAAAAAAGGAAATTGGGGTAATTGGAAAGAATTGAGGTATTTTGTGCTTCGAAAAACAATACGGTTTTGCAGGAAGAGACAAAAAGAAAATCATTTTGGGGTCCTCTTTTGGCGGTTTTCTCCTTAATGATGGCCATTTCGGTTTTGGTTTTCTGGAAGATGAATTCCGGAAAACCGGGGGGTGGTCCTCCCGGGGCGGGTGCAGGCGGATCCGGAGCACCCATGCCCCAAAAGGTGACCGGCTATATCGTAAGAAGCGAAAAACTGGCCCAAAAAACCGAAACCAATGGCAGCCTGCTCTCCTGGAATGAAGTGCAGTTGGTTCCCGAAGTTGCAGGCCGCATCGATTTCCTCAATTTGAAGGAGGGAAGCCGTATTGAAAAAGGTGAGACTATCCTCGTTTTGTTCAACGACGACATCAGGGCGCAAATCAAAAAGCAGGAGCTGCAACTGGAAATCGCCCGAAAAAATCTGCAGCGTTTGCAGGATTTGTTCAAAATCAGCGGAGTAAGCCGGCAGGAGGTAGACAATGCTGAAAATCAGGTAAATAACATTGAATCGGATTTAAAAATTTATCAGGCAAACCTGAAAAAAACTATCCTCACCGCTCCCTTTTCCGGTCTTGCAGGACTCACCAATGCCAGCATCGGCACCTATGTAAGCCCCGGCAATCCCATAGCCAGTTTGCAACAAATCAACCCCTTGAAACTGGAGTTTTCGATACCCGAAAAATACTCCACGCTGGTGAAAACAGGCGATAAGGTCAGTTTTTCCATTGAAAACCAAAGAGATACTCTTTCAGCCACTATCTATGCCATGGAGCCCAAAATCGACCCGGCATCCCGCACTCTGAAGGTAAGGGCACGGTATGAAAATCCGGGAGAAAAACTCATGCCGGGATTGTTTGCCCGGGTCAGTCTCGACCTGCAAACCACAGAACATAACCTGATGGTGCCCAGTCAGTCCATCATTCCCGAAACCAGGGGCAAAAAAGTGCTTCGGAGCCGCAATGGAACAGCAGAAATGGTAATGGTAGAAACCGGCATCCGGAATACCGATAAAGTTCAGGTGGTCAGTGGGTTAAGCGAGGGAGATACAGTCCTCACCAGCGGACTGATGTTTGTAAAACCCGGAGCCGGTCTCATCTTTACCCGGTTGCAGGGTCGGTAGTTATGAATTACCAGGCAGGGGAGTACTCAGGAGTTTTCTTTTTTTCTGGGCAACCTGAATGAAAAGGTGCTGCCCTTTCCCGGTTTGGAAGCCAGAAAAATCTTTGATTTGTGGGCCTCAATGATCTCCCTGCAAATGGCCAGACCCAGACCCGAACCGCCTTTGTCTTTTGACCGGCTTTTTTCAACCCTGTAGAAGCGCTCGAATACCCTTTTCTGATCTTCTTCCGGTATGCCGGGGCCGTTGTCCACGACCTGTATATCGGCAGACTCCTTTTCCTGCTGAATGTATACCTTAACAAAACCGCCTTCCTGACCATATTTGATGCCATTTTCCACCAGATTCAGGATAACCTGAAATATCCTTTTCTGATCGGCCTCCACCATGATGGGTTTTTCGATGTTGCGGTCGGAAAGGAGGGCCATGTTTTTCTTAAGGGCTTTCTTTTCCAATTGGTCAAAAGCCTCATTCACAATCTGATAAATATCAAAATGGTCTTTCCGCATTTTTGCCGAACGGGTCTCTATTTCCGATAAATCCAGAAGATCCTGTACCAGTTCATCCAGGCCATCGAGACTTTTGGCTGCCTTTTTCAGGAATTTTTCGCTTACCTCCGGGTCTTCCCTTGCTCCGTCCAGCAGGGTATGAATGTAGCCCTGTGCTGCAAAAATCGGGGTTTTCAACTCATGGCTCAGGTCAGCAATAAACTCCTTGCGGTAGTTTTCAATTTTTTTGAGTTCTTCAATCTCCTTTTGCTTCACCATGGCAAAGAGGGCAATTTCATTGTTCAGTTTTTTTATGGGGTTGATTTTGAAATCGCCCGATTCTTTCTGCATCCTGAACTCCTTCTTCTTTAACTTTTCAAACAGGGCATGAATATTAATTAACTCTTTGAAAATGAGGTATTCAATGGTGAAATAAATGAGCAAAAACGAACTTGCGATGGCCACAAGAAAGGTGGTGGCAATGGTAACGGTGGGCGTATCGGGAACAAGACTGCAAAATGCCGCCGTGGAAATGGCGATGGCCAGTGCCAAAAGAAAAGATATGAACCGGGGCTGCAAAAACATGGGCCCCAATATGCAAAAATATTACGAACCCGAACCCGTGAATTCGAATTTATAACCCACGCCCTTTGTGGTGGAAATGTAGCCTTCTCCGATTTTTTCGCGGACCTTCCGGATGTGTACATCTACCGTACGGGAAAGCACATAAACATCAGATCCCCAAATATTTATCAACAGATCGTCGCGGGTAAAGACCTTGTTGGGATTCTGTGCAAGAAAAAGCAACAGTTCAAATTCTTTTTTGGGAAAAGACAGTAGTTTGCCCTTCAGGGTCACCGAATAACTCGATTTGTCAATGATTAAATCTCCAACCCGTATCGGTTCCGATTCTTCCTGCGGAGATTTACTTCGGCGAAACAAGGCATGAATTCTGCTCATCAGGGCCCTGGGTTTGATGGGCTTGTTGATGTAGTCGTCGGCACCCACATCGAAGGCAGCTACCTCAGAATATTCTTCTGAACGGGAGGTTAGAAAAACAAAAAAACTGGTTTTCAGTGCCGGAATCTCTTTCATCTGCCTGCAGGCTTCCACACCGTCCATCACCGGCATCATGATGTCGAGCAATATCAGGTTGGGTTGAAAAGCCCGGGCGATTTCCAGCGCTTTTTTCCCGTTTTCGGCAGTTCTCACCTCAAATCCCTCCTTGTTCAGGTTGTATTGAAGCAATTCCACAATATCAGGTTCGTCGTCTACCACCAAAGCTTTCAAACCATTTTTTGCTGCCATATTTTTCTGTTTTGATTGAATCAGGGCCCGAGAAGTTCCTCCAGTTTTTTGTCCAAAGCGCTGCCTCTCAGGTTTTTTGCAATGATTTTTCCCGTTTTATCCAAAAGAAAAGTGGCCGGTATTCCCCTTACCTGATACTGGGCGGCACCGGCCGAACCCCAACCTTTCAGATCTGAAACATGATTTTCCCAGACCAGTCCGTCTTTGGCAATGGCTGCCAGCCATTTGTCTTTGCTTTGGTCGAGCGAAACGCTGAAAACGGTAAATCCTTTATCCTTATATCTTTCATAGGCCTTTACCACATTCGGATTTTCCACTCGGCAGGGACCGCACCAGGATGCCCAGAAGTCGAGTAATACCACCTTTCCCTGTAAACTGCTGAGGGGCAGAATTTTACCATCTTTGTCTGCCAGTTTGATATCTGGTGCCATTTCGCCAATGCCTGGGGGGCCGGGCGTAAACTGCCTGAGGAAATTCTGAGATTCTTTTCCCGGAAATTCCCGGGTGTATCTTTTGGCCAGTTCGTACCCCGCTTTGTTGCCATTGGGCTCCAGGGGAAGCAATGCTTTTGCTCCCGACCGCAGGGCAATTTCTCTGGCAGGGGTGTTCTCTTTGGTTTGATTTACCACTTTTTCGGCCAGCATCACCCATTTGTCTTCATCGTTTTCGCCAAAGCGCTGCAACAAATTGGTGAAGCGTACATCCCAGAGGTTGGTCCTTTGCAGGCCGGGGTCTTCCAGCAAGGCGAGGGTGATATAGTTTTCTTCCGTCTGGTCAGAATGGTTAATACTGAAATCCACTATTTTGGCCATATACAGACCGGGATTTTCTTTTTTCAGATTGATGAGTTTCATCTGCTGATCGGTCATCAGGGAGTCTGCTTTTGCCCTCAGCCCCGACACCGCTTGCTGAAATCCCTGGGGATTGGTTTGCGCCGCAACCGCAAGTTCCTGATATTTTTTCTCCAGTTGCCGCATGCCTGTATTCAGGCTGTTGTTGATGTCCCTGAACCGGGCATACGCCGTATTTTCGGCCGAATTCACAAAAACAGGTTTTTCCCAGGCTTTGGCATCCAGGTTTACTTCCAATGCCTCTTTACCCAAAATGAACGTTGCCGAATTTTCCTTAGAAAAGCCGATTTTGTACATGCCCTGAGGAAACTCCCCTGTGCGGGCACGAAAGGCGAAACTTCCGTTTTTCAGGGAGACAGAATCAGTTGCAATCAGCATATCTCCTTGATAAACATAAAGATATACCTTTTTTTCCTTGGTGATGTTGGCAATTTTTCCTGTTACCGTGCCGGCATAGGCCGACGAAAAAACAACCAGAAAGAAAGCGGCAAAGAATAAGAAAGCCCGGCTTGAAATGCCCATAATGAAGGGGTAAAATAATAAACTACAATGTTAAGACAGTGTAAACATTTTTCAGCAATCCCGATGCCAAAAAATCTGTTGCTGCCGGTTTTTCGGGCCCGCAGCCGGAACCAAGACTGCAGATAAACGAAAAAGTCAAGCCAGCATTTTTCAGAAAGTTTTGAAATCTGCCGGATGGAAATGGTTGTGAAAGACAATCAGGTTCAGGTTTTTGAAATCAAAAAGCCGGTTTTCCGGAATCCAAATGTTTTGTTAAATCTTTGTAAATTAAGACATTCGGATAAACTCTGACTAA
The DNA here is from genome assembly GCA_947459175.1 of Hymenobacteraceae bacterium. Taxonomy (GTDB): domain Bacteria; phylum Bacteroidota; class Bacteroidia; order Cytophagales; family Flexibacteraceae; genus CAMDMI01. The sequence goes on along the minus strand of CANHCT010000068.1, from coordinate 227 downwards.
GGAAGGGCATAATTGGAATTATATGCGGTAATTTTGCGGCCAAATTTTATGAAAACAAAAGGCACGGTTTCCAACAAGGTAAACATCATTACTCTGGGCTGTTCAAAAAATCTGGTGGACAGCGAAAACCTTTTTACCCAGTTGAAAGGAAACCGGTTTGAGGTAGAGCATGAATCCAAAAAAGATGATGCACAGATTGTGATCATCAACACCTGCGGATTTATTGA
>CANHCT010000067.1 GCA_947459175.1 Hymenobacteraceae bacterium | reverse complement strand
GATCCTGCCCGGCCGCGAATGGCAAAAATGTAAGTCCGAAATCGGTTCTGAATCGCAGCCGGAAGCCGACCAGAGGCTTTTTCTCTTCAGACTGACAGAGGCGAAAAAATAAGTTCAGGAATTACCCGGTGCCCGGTTGCCGGTTATCAGATTGTAAAATCCGGGTATGCTTTGGTGCAATTTTTTTGAAATAAACAGGGCACCGGCAAAAGCCAGGGCCGGCGCCGTGATATAGGAAACAAACAACGACAAATCGTTCATTCCTATGCCTTTGATCATCAGTTTTTTCAAAATAGTGAGGGCTGGTTCATGGAGTAAAAATACCCCGATGGAGTAAGGGGCATTTTTACGGAGCCATTCCGAATTTCTGAGAGATTCGGGTAGGTAATCATAGGCTATCCAACAAAGAAAAAGTCCGGTGAAAGTGATGCCCAGAATATTGTAATGTACCACATAGTGGTCCTTTTGAGGCTGGATCAGGATGGCAGTACGCCAGGCAATCCAGGCAGTCCATAGGGCGAAGGCAACAATCAAAAGCCACGGTCTGACCCGAAATTCAACGGGAATTTTATGTATGGCAATAAAAATGCCCAAACAGAAAAAGAGCATGCCCTCCACCTCCATTTTGTGCATATTCAATTCATTTTGCCACGCATGGTCCGACCAGAACCAAATCAGGAACAGCATAAAAAGCCATTTTCCGTATTGAACCCCAAAATACAGCAGGGGAAACATCAGGAAATAAAGCCACAGAAACCGGATAAACCACAATTGGAATGGAACAGGAGACAGAATCCAGACATTCAGCCATTGCGTTATTGGCGCAGACAGGCTGAAATGGTTGAAATAAGGTTTTGACCATGGAATAAGAAGCAAGACGACCACAAGCAGTATGCCGCCAAGGCTCACCAGCAAATAGGGGATAGCCAGACTTTGCCACTTTTTTTTAATCATTTGCCAGTGCGACCGGAAATCGGGTTCCTTCAATTTGAGGGCGGCGAGATATCCCGAAATGGCGAAAAACAAGGGTACGGCTACCCGGCAAAGCCCGTCAGAAACCGCATTTTCTAAAAAAATGAGCCATTCTGCCAGAGGCTGCCCGCTTTCATCCCGGAAAAACAGATTTAGATTATAGCCATGGATATAGGCCACCAGAATCATCAACAGGAAGGAGATGTTTCTGATTTTCTGACTTTGACAGGGACTCATTTTAATAATGTGGCTGCAAATCAAACCGCTGTGCCGGAAATCCCAAAAAATGACGGCAGAACACCAGAAACCGGGATAAAATATCCTGCTTCGATATTACAGACCTTCCGGAAAATCGGTTGCCAATCCCTTGTCCTTCCATTTTTGATATTCTTCGGTCTGCCTTTTGTATTTGGCCTCTACCACCTGATATCCCGGGGCGCCCAAAAGCAGACGAAGGGGGGCTTCTTCGCTGAGGGCCACATCGCAGATGAGCCGGGCAGCCTTTTCGGGATCCCCCGCCTGTTTTCCGTTCACCCTTTCCAGTCTTTCCCTCAGCAATCGGGTAAGAGGTTCATAATCATTCAATTGCTTGGCTGCATGTACAAGTCCGCCTCCGGCCCAGGCTGTTCTGAATGGTCCGGGTTCCACAATGGTAACCCTAATATCCAGTGGCCGGGTTTCCAGCATCAGGCCTTCAGAAAATCCTTCCAGGGCAAATTTGCTGGCGTTGTACAATGCCAGCCCTGCAGCCCCGTTTACTCCTGCAATCGACGAAATATTGAAGATATGGCCTTTTCGGTTTTGGCGCATTTCCGGCAACACCAATTGGCTCAAAAACAGGGCCCCAAAAAAATTAACCTCCATTTGGTCCCGAATTTCGGCTTCGGTCAATTCTTCCACAGCTCCAATCAGGCCATATCCTGCATTGTTTACCAGCACATCGATGCTGTCCATAAAGGCAATGGCCTCATTGACAGCTTCTTCCATTTTGTTTTTTTGCCTTACATCCAGCAAAATTCCTTTGAACAGTTGGGGAAAATTGGCTTCAAATTCGGCAATCTGCTCGGCCTTTCGCAAAGTGCCTACCACTTTATGGCCTCTTTTTGCTGCCTCCAGCGCCATGGCGAGACCCAATCCGCCGGACACACCCGTTATGAACCAATGTTGTTGCATTTTCCGATTCTTCTGTTGATCAAAAATTTTCCAAATTTGGCTGAATTTATTTTTACCGGGAGAAGTAAAAATCAGGTCATCTGATGAAATAATTCTCCCCAATCCACCTGACTGTTGTCTGATTTTCAGCACAATAAATCAATATTTTGGCCGAAAACCACGGACATCACCGGTTTTTAATGAAGTAAAATTTCCCTATCAAATCCTTAATTGCAAACAATTTGGCTTGCCAATCCATTTTTATTTGCAGGCCTGTATTCAATCCCTGAAACCGCCTTGTTTTCTTTCCAGATCATTCCCCGCTCTTTTGATTTCTGCTTCGATGCAAGAACGAGCAGGGGTCCGATGAAGCAAAAAATCTCCTGGTTTATTCTGCTTTCTCATTCCGCTTTTCCCGATCGTGTGGGTATTGGTGAGTGTGGTCCTTTGCCCGGACTCAGTCCCGAAAATCCTGAATCTTTTCCTAAAGACCTGCAGGTCTTTTCTGATTTCGTTTTGTCCAAACTGAGTGACAAGGCGGTAGCTTGGGAGCGACTTTCTTCTTTTTGGATGCAGGATTGGGCCGGCCCTTGGTTGCCTTCTGCCGTTTTTGGCTGGGAAACCGCCTGGCTCGATTGGCTCAACGGCGGAAAGCGGCTGATTTGTGACTCGTTTTTTTGGTCGGGTCAATGGGCCGTACCCATCAATGGTCTGGTGTGGATGAATTCCTTTGAAACCATGCTTTCGGAGGCAAGGAAAAAAATCCAATCGGGTTTTGACACCATCAAAATCAAGGTGGGCAGTCTCGAATGGGAGCAGGAGCTCCGCCTGATTAGGACATTGAGATCTGAATTTCCTCCGGACAAAATTACCCTGAGGCTTGATGCCAATGGTGCCTGGACACCGGAAGAAGCCCTGTTCAATTTGCAAGAATTAGCAAGTTTTTCCATTCATTCTGTAGAACAACCTATACCACCGGGAAATCCCCTTGCTATGGGCCGGTTGTGCAGCCAAAGTCCTGTTCCCATTGCTCTGGATGAAGAGCTTATTGGCCAAATGTATGACCATTTGAAGTTCAGTCTTTTGGAACAGATTCAGCCTCAGTATATTGTATTGAAGCCGACTTTACTCGGGGGCCTGGGCCAAACGCATCAGTGGATTAAAATGGCAGAAGAAAGTGGTATCCAGTGGTGGATTACCTCGATGCTGGAGAGCAACATCGGCTTGAATGCTGTGTCACAACTGGCCGCACTGTATCACCCGATTTTGCCTCAGGGTCTGGGAACCGGTGCTTTGTACAGCAACAATTTTGAATCTCCGCTGGAGTTGACCGGTGCCGAAATACGCTCTATGCCCATGCGAGGCTGGAAATTGGATTTCCCCGAATAGCTACTTCTTCCCTTTCAGGATGTTGTTGTAGCGGGTATTGTCGTTCAGGATTTTAATGGCTTCCAAAACATCCGGGTCATCGTCGAATGAGGCTTCTTTTGTGCCTTTTTCGAAGTAGTAACGTGAGACAATTTCATGTTCCAGAATCTCTCTTATTTCCTTTTTGTGCTTTTCAAGGTCGTGTTCTTTGTTGTGTGCCATTCTGATTTTCAGGTTTTCCAGTTGATCCTTAATCTCGTCATAGTACTTCTCTTTTTGTGCTGCCGTGGTCAATTCCTTAATCGAGGTCTCAACCTTGGTGGTGTAGTCATATTCCTTGTCTTTCAGCCAGTTTTTAAAATCCTCGTACTCTTCGTCCTTAAGTTGAAATTCCAAAGGTTTTGATATGGACGGATGCTTCAGAAAGTACTGGGATGCATAGTCAAAAATCAGGTCTTTGGATATGAGGCTGTTGGTAATGGCAGCATTGGTCTCTCTCTTTACATCCACATCCGGACTAACACCGCCGCCGTCGAATACCACGCGTCCGTTTGATGTCTTAAAGGCAACCCTCAGGGAGTCGGCCACCTTTTTTCCGGCACCATCTGCGCCTTTCTCCGAATAGTCTATCGCCTGAATACAGCGGCCGCTGGGTATGTAGTATTTCGCAGTGGTTACCTTCAGTTGGGTATTGAAAACCAGGCTTCTCGTGGTTTGTACCAAGCCTTTTCCAAAGGTTTTCTGACCCACCAGCACGCCGCGGTCGTAATCCTGAATTACTCCCGAAACAATCTCAGATGCCGAAGCCGACCGCGAACTGACCAAAATGGCAAGTGGTATTTCGGAATCAAAAGGCGGATTGAGGGCTTTGTATTCCTTTACCCATTCGGCAACCTTTCCCTTGGTGCTCACGATGGGTTTGTCTTTGGGAATAAAGAGGTTGGAAATGTTCACCGCCTCATTCAAAAGGCCGCCCGGATTATCCCTTAAATCCAGAATTAACTTTTTTGCACCTTTGTTTTTCAGTTCCTCTATGCCTTTTTTCACTTCCCTCGAGGCATCGGCCGTAAACTCTGTCAACTGCACATATCCAATGTCTTCTGTGAGCATTCCGGTGTAGGGCACATTGTCGATTTTTATTCTTTCCCTTTGAATTTCAATGATTTCCGGATTTGTTTTTCCCAACTTAAGAACTTTTAGTTTCATTTTGGTGCCGGCCTGTCCCTTCAGCAGTTTGCTTACTTCGTTCGAGTTTTTTTTGCGCACATCAAAGCCGTCCACCTCCAGAATTTCATCTCCTATTTTCAAACCGGCTTTGTCGGCCGGAAATCCATTATAGGGCATCAGCACGATGTTGCGGTTTTTCCTTTTGCCGATAATGGCCCCGATTCCACCATACATTCCGGTGGTCATGGTACGGTAATTTTCTATTTCATCTTCGGGTATGTAATTGGTGTAGGGATCCAGTGTGCCCAGCATGGCATCGATTCCCGTTTTGATCATGCGGTTGGGATTGATTTCATCCACATAATACATATTTACCTCGCGTATGAGGCTGGCGAAAATGTCCAGATTTTTGGTTATTTCGAAGTATTTCTCCGTGGGGGTCTGTGCTGCAATGATGCCAATCACCAGCACAGTCATCAGGCTGAATTTCTTTAGTACGGGAGCAAATTTCATATATAAAATGCTGACAATTAAACCCTTGATGCGATTTCGTTTAAGGCACGCTTCATTTTTGCGGAAATCAGCGAAAAGGCCTCCTGAGTTTTGGCAATGTAAATAAAGCCAACATTAATCTGTTTCGGCAAACTTTTGGATGAACGGCCCGAAAGTTGTGAAATGAATGCAGGTTTTTGGGTTCGGTAAGCCTCCCGGATTTGCCGTTTTATCCGGTTGCGGTCATGGGCTTTTTTGAAAATTTTTTTGCTGACCGAGATGAGAATTTTTGGCGCGGACCCAGCTGCACCTTCGGGGATTTCCGTTTCTGAAATGACCACCCGGAAAGGATAAACCAGCCAGGCTCTCCCGGAGCCGAACAGTAGGTCAACGGCTTTTTTGCCGTGAAGCCTTTCAGATTTCGGAAAAGAAAAAGGCCCTTTCAATTGTGATGACAAAAAAAATGCCGCTCCCGGGGAACAGCATTCATGAAAATTACCGGATTCCGGATGTTATTTTGCTTTGCGCTCGTCAGAAACAGTAAGTTTCTTCCGACCCCTTGCCCGCCTTCTGGCCAAAACAGCCCTTCCGCTGGCAGTTGCCATCCTGGTTCTGAATCCATGCTTATTTGTTCTCTTGCGCCGGCTTGGCTGATATGTCCTTTTCATTTCTGATCCCGTTTTTTTCGGGCTGCGAAATTACTGAAAATTTGTTTCCACCCTAATTTCTTTTCACAAAAAAATTTGAATTTTTTATTGTGACCGCCTGGCCGGCCTACAGCTTCCAAGTCCAAAGAAGAATATAAGTTGCTATATATCAATATTTTAAAAAGATTTAAATTTCCTTTTTATTCTTAAAGCAGAATCATACTTTTGCGGTCCGATTTAGAAGAACATTCTACTGCTGCACAACATGTCTGTAAACAAAGGAAAAATAACGCAAGTAATTGGTCCCGTAGTGGACGTTGCTTTCGACACCGAAAATGCCAAACTTCCCAAAATTTATGATGCCTTGGAAATCACCAAATCCAATGGTCAGAAAATAGTTCTTGAATGCCAGCAACACCTGGGCGAGGACCGCGTTCGCACCATCGCACTCGATTCTACCGAGGGACTCGTGAGAGGAATGGAAGTGGTTGATATGGGAACCCCTATCTCTATGCCTACCGGTGACGACATCAAAGGCAGGCTGTTCAATGTAGTAGGCGAAGCCATCGACGGCATCAAAGCCCCTTCAGGCAAAACCAAGCTTCCCATCCACCGGGCTGCACCAAAATTTGAGGAGTTATCCACTTCTTCAGAGGTACTTTTTACAGGAATTAAAGTAATTGACCTTTTAGAGCCTTATGTAAAAGGAGGAAAAATCGGTCTTTTCGGAGGTGCCGGAGTGGGTAAAACCGTACTCATCATGGAGCTTATCAACAACATTGCCAAGGCATATGCCGGTCTTTCAGTGTTTGCAGGCGTGGGCGAAAGAACCCGTGAAGGCAATGACCTACTCCGTGAGATGATTGAATCCAATGTAATCAAATACGGAGAAGAATTTAAGCACAGCCTGGAAGAAGGCGGTTGGGATCTTTCCAAAGTGGATGAAGCCGAATTGGCCAAATCTCAGGCAACCTTGGTATTTGGTCAGATGAATGAGCCTCCCGGAGCCCGTGCAAGGGTTGCTCTTTCCGGTCTTACAGTGGCTGAATATTTCCGCGATGGTGATGGTTCCGGACCCGGAAGGGATATTCTGTTCTTTATTGACAACATCTTCCGGTTTACCCAGGCGGGTTCAGAGGTGTCTGCGCTTCTTGGCCGTATGCCTTCTGCTGTGGGTTATCAGCCTACCCTGGCCACCGAAATGGGTGCTATGCAGGAAAGAATTACCTCCACCAAGAAAGGTTCCATCACTTCGGTTCAGGCGGTTTATGTACCTGCCGATGACTTGACCGACCCGGCTCCTGCCACAACTTTTGCTCACCTGGATGCTACCACAGTATTGAGCCGTAAAATTGCAGAACTCGGTATTTATCCTGCTGTGGATCCCCTTGATTCTACTTCCAGAATTCTCAATGAAGCCACCCTTGGTGCCGAGCACTACGGATGTGCCCAAAGGGTGAAGCAACTGCTGCAGCGCTACAAAGAGCTTCAGGACATTATCGCTATTCTGGGTATGGATGAACTTTCAGAAGAGGACAAGCAGGTGGTGGCCAGAGCGAGGAGGGTACAGCGTTTCCTTTCCCAGCCTTTCCATGTGGCCGAGCAGTTTACTGGTTTGAAAGGTGTTCTTGTAGATATCAAAGATACCATCAAGGGATTCAATATGATTATGGAAGGCAAACTGGATCATCTGCCAGAAGCCGCCTTCAACCTGGTGGGTACCATTGAAGATGCCATTGCCAAGGGCGAAAAACTTTTGGCCGAGGCAAAATAATTTTAGAAATATCCCGTTTTGCTGAAAAAAAACATGCAGGTTGAACTGATAACTCCTGACAGAAAGGCCTTCGAAGGGGAGGCCTTTTCTGTTGTTCTGCCCGGTATATCCGGATATTTTGAAATTCTGAACAGCCATGCCCCTCTGGTGGGTGCATTGGGTGCAGGAAATGTGCGCATCAAAACCCAGACCGAAGAACTCAGTTTCGGAATCAGTTCGGGCGTGGTCGAGGTATTGAACAATAAAGTATCGCTTTTGGCCGATAGCCTTACATAGGAAAAATTAATTCTATTTTGTCTCGTTTCTTGTATTGCGGAAATACCCTATCTTAGCAATCTCAAAGAACGAATTGTGTATTCAGTCATCAGGTTATGAATAAATTGAAATTGTTGTGGTTCAATGCAGCACTCATTCCGGCTGTATTGTTTGTGATGGCCTCCTGCCAGTCTAAAAAACCTACTAGTGAAAGTCCGGGCAAGGTTAGTACGGCCACCGGATTAGATTATGATTCGGATGAAGGAGGCGAAAACTTTATCGTGAAGGATTTTAAAGGACAGCCTCCCGCCCCCAACATGATTTACATCGAGGGCGGAAGAACAGTCCTGGGTTCGGGAGAAGAAGATGTAATGTTTGCCAGAGACAATGTGGAACGCACCGTTACCATCATGTCTTTTTACATGGATGAAACAGAGATTGCCAACATCCACTGGTTGGAATATATGTTTTATCTCCGCCGCGACTCCAGTCAGAATCCTGATTTGTATACACAAGCCATTCCCGATACCAATGTGTGGGTTAAGGAGCTTTCTTTCAACGACCCCTACCGCGATCATTATCTCCGCTATCCCGGTTTCCGGTACTATCCTGTAGTAGGTGTATCCTGGGAGCAGGCCACCGACTATTGCCGCTGGAGAACCAATGTGGTCAACTATAAACTGGCACAGGATGCGGATATCGAAATTTCGCAAACGGGAGCCAATGGCCGGATTCCTTTGGAGTCGGGTGTGGTGGTTCCGGACTACCGCCTGCCCACAGAGGCCGAATGGGAATATGCCGCTCAGGCCCTCATCGGGGTGCAGTACGGAGACGAAAATCAGACCAACCGCCGGCTTTATCCCTGGGACGGCCATGCTTTAAGGAATCCTTACGGCAGGAAAATGGGTCAATTCCTTTGTAATTTCAAAAGAGGAAGAGGTGATTATGCCGGTATTGCAGGAAAGCTGAACGACGGTGCCATGATTACCGATCAGGTTTATGCCTATCCTCCCAACGATTTCAACCTGTACAACATGGCAGGCAATGTGAACGAATGGGTAATGGATGTGTACCGTCCCCTTTCTTATGCCGATGTGGAAGACCTGAATCCCCTTAGGAGAAACGAATACAAAGACCCTGTAAAATCTTACGACAAGGAAAACTCTCTGATTGGAAATTTCACAGAGGGCAATGAAAATCCTTCCAGCATGGAAGTGAACAAGAAAAACAAACAGCCCCGTGTATACAAAGGCGGTTCATGGGCCGATGCAGCATACTGGTGCTCTCCCGGAACCCGAAGATACTGGGCTCAGGACTCCAGCAGTTCTACCATTGGTTTCCGTTGTGCCATGATACAGGCTGGAAGAAACTACTGATTTTCATACAGATACAAACGAAGCGGTTCGTTTTTGAACTGCTTTTTTTTTGCCCCATTGTCAATGGGGCTGAGCGGTTCAGCATTCCGGGAGAAGTTTTCTTCAGGGAATCTGTCCCAGATAGTTGTCGGGCCGGATGCGTAGCAATTCTTCTTTTACTGCCTCTGACACATCCAGCCGAAGAATAAACTGTCTGAAATCTTCCAAATCCGGTTTATGGCCGGTGCGGGAGAGACTTTTCAGCACCTCGTAGGGATTGGGATAGCCTTCCCGCCTCAAAATGGTTTGGATGGCTTCGGCTATCACTTCAGGGTGCTTGTTCAGGTCTTCCTCCAACGCTTTCAGGTTGATGGTAATCTTTCCCAGCCCTTTATGAACAGATTGAAATGCCACCAGGCTGTGTCCCAGCGGTACACCGATATTCCTCAAAACTGTGCTGTCCGAAAGGTCGCGCTGAAGTCTGGAAATGGGAAGTTTTTCCGAGAAGTGGCGAAACAAGGCATTGGCAATGCCCAGATTTCCTTCTGCATTTTCGAAATCTATGGGATTTACCTTGTGGGGCATGGCAGAAGAACCCACCTCACCACTGGTAATCTTTTGGGTAAGATAGTCCATGGAAATGTATTGCCACACATCCCTGCAAAAATCAATCAGAATGGTGTTGATTCGGGCAAGGCCATCCCAATATGCGGCCAGGCAATCGTAATGCTCGATTTGGGTGGTGAACCGGGCCCTTTCCAGGCCCAGAGATTTGATAAATTCATCACCAAAGCCCATCCAGTCGGTATGGGGATAGGCCACCACATGGGCATTGAATCCGCCTGTTGCACCTCCAAACTTAGTCATAAATGGAATTTGCTCCAGCAATTCCAGCTGGCGCTCAAGTCTTTCGGCAAAAACCAAAAACTCCTTTCCGAAGCGAGTCGGGGTTGCCGGTTGGCCGTGGGTCCTGGCCAGCATGGGCACTTCTTTCCAATCACTGCCCTTCTGCCTGATTGCTGAAATCAATTCTTCCAAAGCGGGTTTTAAGACCAATTCATGGCATTCTTTGAGTGAAAGGGGAATGGCAGTATTGTTGATGTCCTGAGAAGTGAGACCGAAGTGAACAAATTCTTTCCAGGCTAAAAGTCCTTCAGATACAAGCTTTTCCTTTACCAGATATTCCACGGATTTTACATCGTGGTTGATTTCTTTTTCAATGTGTTTTACTTTTTGGCCATCCGATTCATCCAAACTGAGGGCCCAGTTTTTCAGATTTTCTCTTGCATCGCGGGGAAGAGGGGGGCAATTTTTCAGCCCAAGATCCGAAAGGGCGATGAGATATTCTACCTCCACCAGCACCCTGTACCGAATCAGGGCAAATTCCGAGAAAAAAGGAATGAGTGCCTGAATGTGGCGTGCATAACGGCCATCCAGAGGAGATAATGCCAGAAGGGAAGACAAAATCATGGAGATAAGGAAAGGGCAAATGTCTGAAAACCTGAGCGATTCAGATAATTAAAAATTCAAATTCAGCCGGGTCTGCTGATATTGTTGTCCTGAATACAATGAAAAATCCGGCTTTAGAAAACGGTCCGGTCCGATACCTGATTGGTTTTTTGTCCGCTGCGAAGGCGGTCGGCCACCATTTTTTTTGTTTCCGGGTTGATGTCGGGCATGGTTTGGTTGTCCATCAGCAGAAATTTTCCTCCTTTTTCGGGTAAAAAAGGGATGTCGTGGGTTGAAAGGATGATGCATTTGCCTTCAGCCGATTTTTTCCACAAATAGTGGAAGACCAAATTTTTGAAATAAAGATCCAAATGGGCGGTAGGCTCATCCAGCAGCCATATTTCGGAACCTTGCATGGCCATTTGAGCCAGACAAACCATCTGCCATTCTCCACCCGACAATTCATCTGTTCTTTTGAAAGCCAGATGGTCCATTTCCAATTCCTTGAGTTGGGCCACCGCACGGTCCGTTTCGGCCTTTCCCGGTTGCGACCATGGTCTTGAAGGATGAAGCCCGGCCAGAGCAACAAAGTCGGACACAGGAATGTCTATCGGCAAACTGTAACCCTGAGGAAGCCATGCAATGCCGTTAGGATCCGAAGGCATTTGGATGGCGCCCTGATAGGATATTTGATTGAGCAGACAGCGGAGCAGAGTAGATTTTCCGCTGCCATTGGAGCCTGCCAGCACCAGGGGTGATTGACTGGCTTCCAGAAAAAAAGAAAAACGGCTGATTACCTGCTTGTTGCCGTAACCAGCCGTCAATCCCGAAACTTCAATCAAGGCCTCAGACCTTAATATTCATCTTCATTGAAAAGGAAGTCATCCTTGGTAGGATAATCGGGCCAGATTTCCTCGATGTTCTCGTAGGGCTGACCGTCGTCTTCCAGTTCCTGTAAATTCTCTACCACTTCCATGGGCGCACCTGTCCGGATGCTGAAATCAATCAATTCATCTTTTGTGGCAGGCCAGGGTGCGTCTTCGAGGTATGATGCCAGTTCAAGGGTCCAATACATAGTTTCCTTGGTTTAAAAAATTTGCGCAAAAATAGATTTTCAAACGGAATAACCATCGGAATAAAAAAAATAGTTTATTTTTAAATAAAAACCTGAATCTCAATAATTTATTTTGGGTTTGTTTGAAAATACACCGGGCTTGGCCATCTTCAATAATCCGGAGGTGCCTTGTTTTTTCCCATCCTTTTCCCGACTTTTGCGGCCCGATTCAAAAAACGATAACCAAAAAAAGCAATGGCAATTACCGCTGCAGATGTAAATAAGCTCCGCCAAATGACAGGTGCGGGCATGATGGATTGCAAAAAAGCACTCACCGAAGCCAATGGCGATTTTGAAGCCGCTGTTGACATTTTAAGAAAAGCTGGTCAGAAAGTGGCTTCGAAAAGAGCAGACAACACCGTTTCTGAAGGCATCGTGTTAATCAATGTTTCTTCTGACGGATCCAATGGAAAACTGCTGGCCCTTGCCTGCGAGACCGAACCCGTTTCAAGGGTGGAAAGTTTCCGCAACATTGCCGGAGATATTCTTGCTGTGGCTGTGAAAGAAAACTCCTCAACCACGGAGGAACTGATGAAAGCCAAATCCGCAGATGGCCGGACCGTAGAAGAAAGTCTGGTGGAACTGATGGGTAAAATAGGGGAGAAGCTGGAAATCGTCGGATATGAAAATGTGTCTGCCGAACAGGTTGTTTCATACATTCACAGCAATGGAAAACTGGGTGTGCTTGTGGCCATGGATGGTGTAGCCGGGGCCGATGTGCAGGAATTGGGTAAAGATGTTGCCATGCAGATTGCTGCGATGAAGCCAGTTGCAGTAGATAAAGACGATGTAGACCCCAGGCAGGTAGAACGGGAAATAGAGATAGGAAAAGAGCAGGCCCGCGCTGAAGGCAAGCCTGAAGAAATGCTGGAAAAAATTGCTCTTGGCAAACTCAATAAGTTTTACAAAGACTCTACCCTGCTGAATCAGGAGTTTGTAAAGGATTCTTCCAAAACCATTCGCCAGCTCCTTGCCGATAAGTCTAAGTCGCTTACCGTGAAGACCTTCCGCAGGATTTCCATTGGAGCTTAGTCGGTAAAACAGAATTAAAAACAAACGGCCCTTTCCGAATTGGAAAGGGCTTTTTTTGTCCAATGGTCAGGCAGCAAATGTCAAAATTGCGTGGATGGGATTCCAATTGCTCTTTTTTCATTTAAAATCCTTTTAATTCGCGGCGTTTAAGTCATGGCTTTACCTTTGGTTTCCGTCATTATTCCCAGTTACAATCACGGGCAATACCTTCGTGAGGTTGTAGAGAGTGTAGAAAAAGCCGGCTACCCGAATACGGAAATCATCATATTGGACGATGGTTCTACCGAGCCTTCTTCTTTAGAAGAGGCCCGCAAATTTCAGCAAGCAGGTTACCAGGTTATTTTTCAGGAAAACCGGGGTGTAGCCGCCACCCGAAATCATGGCATCCGGTTTGCAAAAGGAAAGTATGTGATTCCTTTGGATGCCGACAACCGAGTTTTGGCACCCTATTTTTTCAAGGGCGTTGAAATTCTGGAAAATAACCCGGACTGCGGCGTGGTTTTCGGAGATGCCATTGTTTTCGGACAAAAGCAGGCCATTTGGCCCAATAGTCCGGTTCGCCTGGACCAAATTCTGTTTGAAAACTTTATTGATAACTGCACAATAATAAGGAAATCGGCATGGGAAAAGGTGGGCGGCTACGATGAAAAGGCGCCGTTTAATACCTGGGAGGATTGGTATTTGTGGCTCGATTTTCTCGATGCCGGTTATTCTTTTATTCACCTGCCTGAATTTTGTTTTGAGTACCGATATCTGGAAAACTCCAAAGTTCGTACTGCATTTGCCGACCGCCTCCATCGGCTGGAAATTTATCAGTACATATTCCCCAAGCAGAAAAGATTGATAGAAAAATTCAGTGCTACCGGAGACCTGCCCAAAGATAAAGCCCGAAAAATGCTTTCAGACTTGTACGGACAACTGGCATACTATCAATTGGGTTATGGTAATATTTCTGCCGGTATTCTTTCAATCTTCAGAGCATGGCGTATGGGCCATCCGATTCAAAAAATAATTAAAACAGGCCTTGGCTGGCCAATCAGGCGTTTTTTTCATTAGGGTATTTCTTTAAATGCCTTACCGGCAGGTTTATAACCTATTTACCGGTTTCCTGTTATTTCATGTATGACCAAAACCATCCGCCTCATTTTGGGCGATCAGCTCAATTCTATTCATACCTGGTTCAGGCATCCGGACGATACCTGCTTGTATGTGATGATGGAAATGAGGCAGGAAACCGACTATACCCGTCACCATATTCAAAAAGTTGCCGGCTTTTTTCTGGCCATGCGCACCTTTTGCCGGGAAATGCAAGCAGCAGGACACCGTTTCCGCTACCTGCGCCTTGACGACCCCGAAAATCTCCAACAACTGGAATCCAATCTGAACCGAATCATCCCGGAGGAAAAGCCGGATAAATTTGAATACCTGCTGCCCGACGAATACCGTTTGGATCTGCAGCTCAAAAACT
>CANHCT010000066.1 GCA_947459175.1 Hymenobacteraceae bacterium | reverse complement strand
TTCTGGCAGAAGCAGTTTCCAAAAGATTTTGCCAGCTGAGCCGTGATGCCTACCAGCGCATTCGGCTTGGGGATGCTATGCAGGCGGAAGGAAAAACTGCCCTTCCATTTCAAGCACTCTCCCGGGGAACACTGGGCTCATTGGCTTTGGCCATGCGGTTGTCGCTGGGTGAATTGTACCTCAAAAAAATGAAAGGGCTGTTGGTATTGGACGACCCCTTTACGGATATGGACGAAAGCCGCAGGACCGCTGCGGTGCATGAAATCATGGAGTTCTCCCGGCATCACCAGGTGCTGTTGATTACCTGCCATTCGGCCCATACGGGGGAGTTGTTAAAAGCCGGGGCTTCTGAAGTCGCCATAGAGACAAAATAATACATCGCCATGCTGCTGCGGTGCCACCCCTCCGTGGTGGTTGGTATTGGAATGGTATTTTCTATAAACCTTTCACCCCTTCGGGGTGAGTGTTTGCCAAAATATATCGGCTTTAAGTTTGAAGTGCTGTCAACCTGAAACTCTGATCTGCCCCAATATTTCGTACTTACGGCACTCCATGCCAGTTTCCGGATAATTTGGCTACCCATATTTCGTCCATAAATGGACTGAAATTCTCATATTCAACTTAAACCTGAAACATGAAAAGCCGCCGTGGCGGTATGTCCCCACGCCACCCGCTGCTGCCGGGAACAATTCCAAACCGCCTTTGCTCCGGATGTGTCATCACCTCAGGGCCGGTTAACATTTCGGCCGAAGAGAAATCCCCGAATTCAAGGAAAAAATACCGCTTTTGGGTTTGGCCGCCGACAAAGCCCAATGATTCCCTCTCCGGCTGATTCAGACCCGGGTAAATGCCAACACATTCGATTCCAGATGCGGAAACTCTCCAAGAAAAAAATCCCTGTCCGGCATCTCAAAATCCTGAAAATCAAAACCCGGTGCTACCGTGCAACCTACGAGTGAAAATCGGCTTCCGAAAGCAGCCCTGCTGCCAAACCAATTTCCGGCTTTTACCACATGGCAAAGCTTCTGCCCGGCAGACAAATCGGGTCCAAGGAGGGTAGAATGCCAGTTGCCTTGTCCGTCAATCTCCACAATTTCAAGTGGTTCGCCCAAATAAAAATGCCAGATTTCGTCTGATTTTATCCGGTGAAGCGCCGAAAAATCGCCCTGCTCCAGCAGAAAGTAAATGGAGGTACAAAGGTTTCTTTTACCGCCAAAACCTGCAGGTTCCATGCTCACGGAAGAGCGGTAATGCTCAGCAAAATATCCACCCTCGGGATGTGCCTGAAGATTGAGTTGCCGAACCAATTCGTCAACAGTCATGAATTTTCGATTTGATGTTTTTTTAAATGTATTGATTTCCCGACATCAGGCCCAAAGCGGCCCGGCTACAGCATGATTTTTTTCTTCCCCGGCTTGCCTTTGGTTTCTATTAAATACAAACCCCTCAGCCCGGTTACAAACCGATTGGCACCCGCAAAAATGCGCCCAGAATAGCAGGGCCTGCCCAAAATGTCATATAAACTGAAGTCAAATGGCTGCTCCGATTCCGGAACCTGAATTTCCAAAATGCCCTCATGAGATTGCAGCCTGAAATCAGGAGAAATGAGCAGCTTTTCGGTAGAAACGGTGGTGCCGGAGAACAGCCATTGCAAGCCCTCCTGAACCTGAGAACTCCAGAAACTCTCGCTGTGGGTACCCCCGCTCACTACTTTTTTAAACATTTGACCCGCCGGCATCCCGGCCAAAATCAGGTCATTGTAGCATTGGTTCATATCCGGTACCATATCCGGGTCCCCTTCGTTGGTGCCGCAGGCCCAAAACAACCGGCTGACTGTTGGCTGAGGCTGTGCCAGACAAAATTGCCGCAGACTGTCCGAAAACCACAGGCTCGGACTGAAAATCAAAGCCTTGGAAAAAACATCAGGATACTGATAGGCCATAAACAGGGAAGCTACCCCACCCAGAGATGACCCGCCAATAGCGGTGAATGGCGCTTCTTTTTTTGTTCTGTAAAGACTGTCTATCAGGGGCTTTACTACTTCCAAAACCGCCGACGCATAGTTTTCAGCATTTCCTCCGCCGTAATTCGGGTGACGAAAAGGGGTAAGTTCGGTAATCCGGTCCTGACCGCCGTGGTCTATCCCCACGGCAATGACGGGCTCCCATGCGGGCTGATTTTCAAGTTGAATGAGGGCCTCATCCACCCGCCATTCGCCCGAAAAGGAGGTGGCGGCATCCATCACATTCTGTCCGTCGTGAAAGTACATGACAGGAAACCGGCGATTGGGTTCCAGGGCATAAGCCGCAGGCAGGTAAACCCATATTCTTCGGTATTTTTTCAGGGACGGGAGCCAAAGCTGCGAGGTGAGAACCGAAACCCGTGGGCCTGCAGTATGATTGCCTTTGGTATCGGACCAATCTGCAACACTTAGGCTGATTTGGGAGCCGGCCGTGTTAGCACTGCTCCGGTTGGGAATATCCTGACCGCTTGCTGCCACTTCGACCGTAGCCCAGGAACCACGGGTTACCTTATACAATAAGTTGGTCTGAAGCGATTGGACGGTGAGCTCCGGAATTCCCTGAGGATTTTTTTGAAACCGAAAGGCAGGATTCCGGGGATTCCAGCCATTAAAATCTCCGGCAAGGAAGAGCGTGTCGAGCTCGGGTGTATAGCGTGAAGGCAAACCCGTAAGGCGGAATGTCACCTGAGCAGAAAGCCCTGAAGCGCAAACAATAATAAAAAATACGGATACCAGGTATCTCAATGTTGAAGCATTTAAGAGAACCCAAAAATAGGGCAGAATACACAGGCAAAAAAATAGTCTGGTCTTGGTTTGGGAAATGGCACATCTGCCGGCGAAAGCGGAGGCAAAGAAAGAGGAGCCGTGACTGCCTTTATTTTTTGGTTTTTGTTAATCAGCTTGAAAATCACGGCTTGTCGAAAAAAAAAGAACAAAATGTAATGGTGGGGCAACGATAGACCTAACCGCGAATTCTGCCACCCCTTCAGTGTTTTTGGGTTTGGAATTTGTTTTTCTATAAACCTTTCACCCCTCACGGGTTATGGAGCAAATTCAATCAGCAAATGAGCCCTTGAAAATTCAAAACCAAGGATTGCCAAACATATCCAGTGCGCCGGCCCGACAAAACAGCGGGGGTGGGCTGGGATGCGGGTGGGAGCATTGTTTTGTCTTGATTTGCAAACCCACATCCTGGCTCAAAAACTCTCGTTTTTGCCCTTCTTTTTTATCAAGAAAAAAGAACAAAATGTTTGATACGGCAACGATGGACCCAACCGCAGATTCTATCACCCCTTCAGGGTTTTTGGGTTTGGAATTTGTTTTTCTATAAACCTTTCACCCCTCCGGGGTTATGGAGCAAATTCAATCAGCAAATGAGCCCTTGAAAATTCAAAACCAAGGATTGCCAAACATATCCAGTGCGCCGGCCCGACAAAACAGCGGGGGTGGGCGGGATGCGGGGAGGAGCATTGTTTTGTCTTGATTTTTTGGTTCTTTTTTATCAAGAAAAAAGAACAAAATGTATGATTCGGCAACGATAGACCTGGCTTCGAATTCTGCCACCCCTTCAGGGTTTTGGGGTTTGGAATTTGTTTTTCTATAAACCTGTCACCCCTCCGGGGTTATTGCCTGATGCACAACGAGTTGTCCAATTTAGCAATTCTAAGCCTGCAGGAATTCAATTCAATGTTTGAAAAAAAATACCCAGCGCGCCGGCCCGACAAAACAGCGGGGGTGCGTTGGGATGCGGGGAGACCTGTCCCGAACTTGCTTCGGGAAGCCTTTAGTCCCGAATTTACTTCGGGGCCTGTTTGTCTTGTTTTGCAAACCAACATCCCGGCTCAAAAACTCTCGTTTTTGCCCTTCTTTTTGATCAAGTTGAAAATCCCGGCTTGTCGGAAAAAAAGAACAAAATGTAATGGTACGACAACGATGGACCCAACCGCTAGTTGTGCCACCCCGCCGGGGTGAAGGAATGATTTCCAGCAAGATGTAAAAAAACCGGCCCTTATAAAAGGCCGGTTTTCCGGATAAGCTTCTTAGGCTTTATTAGTTCAAGATAAAATCTACCGGCAAACGGGTTTGAATACCCTCCGTTTGCTTTAATTTTTTGTATTGCTCAAATACGGAATAAAAATCTCCAAGTTGCATTTTCATCCAATTAGTTTTGGCCTGACCGCCGATTTGCTCCAGAATTTCTTCCAGAAAATTCTTTTCGGCAGGCAACATTTTAATGCGGTAATCTTTCCCGATTTTGGCTTGAGCTGCAGCCAGTTCCAAAGCCCTTTCCATTCCTCCAAGTTCATCTACCAAACCTTTTTCTTTGGCTTCCAAACCCGACCAAACACGGCCGCCGGCCAAAGCCTTCAGCTTTTCTACAGGCATTTTACGGCCCTGTGCGGCTTTGGTAGTAAAGGTTTCATATATCTTATTCACCTCATTCTGAACAATTTGCCTCTCGGCAGGTGTAAATGGCCGTGTGCCGCTGCCCAGGTCAGAATACTGTCCCGTTTTTACCCCGTCGAAGGTGACACCCAGTTTATTTTTAAACATATTCTGGGCATTGAACATCATACCAAACACCCCGATAGAACCGGTGATGGTATTGGGATGGGCCACAATTTTATCGCAACCCATTGCCATGTAGTAGCCTCCGGAGGCTGCCACATCCGACATAGAGGCCACCACAGGCTTCACCTTCCGGGTAAGCTGTATTTCCCTCCACATGATATCAGAAGCAAGGGCCGATCCGCCCGGAGAATTGATTCTCAGAACCACTGCCTTTACTTTTTTGTCTTCTCTCGCTTCTTTCAAAGCTTCGCAGATTTTTTCGGATCCGATGCTGCCTTCGTCACCCTTTCCGGTATTGATTTCACCCTCACCGGTGATGATGGCAATTTTATTGGAAGATACTTCAGATTCTTCCTCTTTTCCGGCTTTTTTATATTTCCTGTAAGAAATGAAATGAACATCGGCATCTTTTTCCACCTTCAGTTTTTTTCTGAGTGAGGTCATCACCTCATCGAAATAGGCAAGTTTCGAAACCAGGCCCAGATTACGGGCATCTTCTGCCGAGCGGGCTTTCATGCTGTCGGAAATGAGCTTTATGGTTTGCACCGGCATTTTCCGCGATTTCGCCACCTGAGAAAGGTTGTAGTTGTTGATGCTGTTGAGGAAAGAGGTCACCTGCATACGGTTTTCAGGACTCATGTTTTCCCGAATAAATGGCTCTACAGCCGATTTAAAATCCCCCACCCGGAATATTTCGGGCTCTATCTCCAGCTTGGCCAATGTTCCTTTGAAAAAGGGAACTTCATACGAAATACCGTTGAATTCCACGATTCCCTCGGGATTGAGGAAAATGCTGTCGGCAGTGGTGCATGTGTAATAGGTGGCTTCAGAAAAATATTCTCCGTAGGCATAAATAAATTTCCCCGACTTCCTGAATTCATTCAAAGCCGCCCGAAGCTCCTCGTTTACGGCATTTCCAATCCGGGTGAAGCCCGATTCCAGAAAAATACCCTTGATTCTCTTGTCATCTTTGGCTTGTAAAATGGCCTTTTTCAGTTCATAAAGTCCTGTGACACCGGCACCTTCCATTCCGGGGATGTTCAGGTCTTCAAAAGGATTTTCGCGTTCGCGTTCGGCAATGGCGGTATTCAATTTGATTTTCAAAACCGAATTGTCCTTTACATCCACCTCGCCTTTTTCTGCCGCAGCTCCGATACCGGCCAGAATCAGAATGGAGAGTACTGTAAACAGGAAAAGGCCCAGAACCGTGGCCAATGTGTATTTGAAAAAACTTCTCATAAAGGGAATATCTGTTAATCGGACAAATCTAACGACTGGGGCGGATGTTGTTTGCCAAACTTGTTACCAGTGGACAAATGCTGCGGTTCATCTGCAATACCGGCAGAGCAATGGTTGTGGCAAAGGACGGGCGGTATGCGAAAACCTTATGACTGAATTCCGAGTTTTGTCGTTTGATTTGCTCCTATGATTGCTCCCATATTTATTGATTGTAAGAAAATTCTATCTTCTCCCCTGCTGGTTCTCCTGTTGATTTTTACCGTAATACCGCAGGAAATAGTATTCGCCCAGGCATCGGAACCTCTTGTACGGCAACACATTGGCTTTCTGGCCTCTGACGAACTGGAAGGCCGGGCACCGGGTACGAAGGGCGAAAAAATGGCAAGGGAATACATTGCCTCATTTTTTAAAAAATACGGATTGAAAAAAAAAGGCAGCAAAGGCTATTTTCAACATTTCCAATATACCGAAAGGCCCCATGCCCACCACAAAGACGGCAACGGCATTCAGCGCAAAGGTCACAATGTTGTAGGTTTTCTGGATAACAAAAGTGCTTCCACCCTTGTAATCGGCGCCCACTACGACCATCTGGGCCATGAAGACGGCCGGGGCTCCTCACTTGAAGCAGACCCGAAAGGAAAAATTCACAACGGAGCCGACGACAATGCCTCCGGAATTGCCGGATTACTCGAACTGGCCCGCATTTTCTCCGAAAACAAGGTGCAGGAGCCGGTAAACTTCCTGTTCATCGCATTTTCTGCCGAAGAAGCCGGACTTATTGGTTCCAAGCATTTTCTTGAGCATCCTGCCAAGGGAACAGGCCTCATCCGCTGCATGCTCAATATGGATATGATTGGCAGACTTCGGGACAGCACCAAAACGCTGACACTGGGTGGTGTGGGAACCAGTCCGGTTTGGATTCCCCTGGTCCGGAATCTGAACCGCGATTTTGTGCTCAACTTCGATTCTGCCGGAATGGGGCCCTCCGACCACGCCAGTTTTTACCTGAAAGACATTCCGGTTTTGCATTTCTTTTCGGGCACCCACAGCGATTACCACAAATCCACCGACGATGCCGAAAAAATCAATTATCCCGGAGAGGTAAAAATTATTGATTACATCAAAAGAATAGCCGACAGTGTCTCCCGGATGCCGGCCATTCCGTTCACCAAAACCAAATCTCCGGAAAGGAAAGTTACGGCTTTCAAAGTTACTCTGGGCATAATGGCTGATTATGCCTTTGCAGGTCCGGGGGTAAAAGTGGATGGAGTCAGCCCGGGTAAACCGGCCGAAAAAGCAGGCCTGCTGGCCGGAGACCTCATCACCAAAATCGGGGAATGGGAAATCAAAGACATTTACTCCTACATGGAGGTGCTGGGTAAATTTTCGAAAGGGCAAAAAACCATAACCACGATCCGGCGGGGCGCACAGGTCATAGAAAAGGAGGTGGAATTTTAAAACTCCGGACCACCAAGTGCAAAAAAAAGCCCCTTACGGGGCTGAAGATTTGCTAACCGAGATAAGGTTTCAGGGCCTTGCTCCGGCTTGTATGCCTGAGCCGTCTGATGGCCTTTTCCTTTATTTGCCTTACCCTTTCCCGGGTGAGGTTGAATTTCTCTCCGATTTCCTCCAGGGTCATTACATGTGCCCCGTTCAATCCAAAGTAATAGGTAACCACATCGGCTTCACGCTGGGTAAGGGTAGAAAGCGCCCGCTGAACTTCTTTGCGAAGCGAATCTACCATCAGGTCTGAATCAGGGGTTTCCTCGGAGTCGTTTTCCAAAACATCCAAAAGGCTGTTTTCTTCTCCCTGCACAAAGGGCGCATCCATAGACACATGACGACCGGATATCTTCATGGTATCCACAATTTCGCTGGTAGATACCTCCAGTACCTCTGCAAGTTCCTCAGGCGAGGGCTCCCGCTCAAATTTTTGCTCGAGTTCCGAAAAGGTCTTGGAAATTTTGTTAAGCGAACCCACCCTGTTGAGCGGAAGGCGAACAATTCTGGACTGCTCGGCCAATGCCTGCAGAATGGACTGACGAATCCACCAAACTGCATAAGAGATAAACTTGAAACCCCTTGTCTCATCGAAACGCTGGGCTGCTTTGATGAGACCCAAATTGCCTTCGTTGATGAGGTCCCCCAGGCTAAGGCCTTGGTTTTGATATTGTTTGGCTACCGACACCACAAAGCGCAGGTTGGCTTTTGTGAGTTTTTCCAGGGCAGCCTGATCGCCTTCTCTGATTCTTTTGGCCAACTCAACTTCTTCATCCGGAGTAAGCAGATCTACTTTGCCAATTTCCTGAAGATATTTATCAAGAGACTGACTTTCTCTGTTGGTAATTTGCTTACTGATCTTTAGTTGCCGCATTTTTTACTGATTTTTCTGAAATGGTTATAGCCCGTGGAAAGTGCAAAATAAATCAACGGGAATCCCAAAATCAATTTTATTATTGACCAATCCGGGGAATCCGCTGATAATGAGTGAATTAATTTCCTATTTCGGATAAAAATTTCACCCGCATGAGGCGAAGTTCTTCTTCGGTATACTCACCGTCAAATTCGTTCATGGCCATTTCGATGTCATCAGATTCGGCCCGCATGAAATAGTCCATGATTTCTTCCTGACGGTCGTCGTCGAGGATGTTGTCGATGTAGTAACTGATATTGAGCTTTGTCCCCGAAAAACAAATCATCTCGATCTCCTGGAGCAATTCACTCATGGTGATTTTCCGGCTGTCCCTGATTTCTTCAATGTCCATTTTCCGGTCTATTTGCTGGATAATCTGGATTTTGTTTTTGGATTTGTCGCCGGTGGTTTTGATTACCACATCCTGCTCGGTTTCAATCTCGTTTTCTTTTACATACTTCTGAATCAGTTCCAGAAATGGCTTTCCGAATTTGGTGGCCTTGCCCTGCCCTACCCCGGTAATCTGCATGAGCGATGCTTCATTGATGGGGTAAATGGTGGCCATTTCTTCGAGTGCCACATCTGAGAAAATCACATAAGGCGGCAGGTTCTTCTCCTTGCCTACCTTTTTGCGAAGTCCCTTGAGCAATTCAAAAAGTTCGCCGTCGTATGCGGCTCCGCCTCTGATGGGTTCTTTGTCGTCGGTGTCGTTTTCCACATCCATCTGCTCGGCAGAATAATCGTGGTCTTTGGACATCACCACCGGATAAGGTGCCTTCAGAAACTTCTTGCCTTCTTCCGAAACTTTCAAAGCCCCGAAATTTTCGAGGTCTTTTACAATCAGTCCCTGGATGGAAAGCTGCCGGATAACTGAATACCACCATTTTACAGTGCGGTCTTTGCCTTTGCCAAAAACATCAAGCTTGGTATGGCTGTAGCTGACCGCATAATCGTTCTGCACGCCTGCGCACACATCCGCAATGTGCTGAATGGGAAATCTTTCTTCAGTATCGGCTATGGCATTGAGGGCAATGATCGCCTCTTCTTCTATTTTGTATTTTTCCGCAGGTTTATTGCAATTGTCGCAGTTGTTGCAATCTTTATCCAGATACTCCCCGAAATAATGCAGGACCTGCCGCACCCGGCACACCGAGAAGTCGGCAAAATCGGTCATTTCCTGCAGAAGCAAACGGGCATTGTCGCGCTCGGTTACGCTCTTGTCTTTGTTGAATTTCTCCAGTTTGTCGATATCGGCATAACTGAAAAACATGAGGCATTCCGAAGGCAGTCCATCGCGGCCGGCACGACCGGTTTCCTGATAATAACCCTCCAGGGATTTGGGTGCATCGTAATGAATTACAAAGCGGACATCCGGCTTGTCGATGCCCATTCCAAAGGCAATGGTGGCCACCATCACATCGCAATCTTCACGGAGAAACTGCTCCTGATTGCGGATGCGGGTTTGAGCATCCAGCCCGGCATGATATGGCAAGGCTTTGATGCCGTTCACCCGAAGGAATTCTGCAATTTCCTCGGTCTTTTTTCTTGAAAGGCAATAGATGATACCAGCTTTACCCTTGTTGTTGAGGATATACCGCATCAATTGCTTCTTGGCATTGACCTTGGGTCTTACCTCATAATGCAGATTGTGCCGCCTGAAAGAGGATTTGAAAACTGAGGCATCCTCCATGGTCAGGTTTTTTTGGATATCCTGCTGGACCTTGGGTGTTGCCGTAGCGGTAAGGGCAATGATGGGAAGATTGCCCAGCATATCGATGATGAACCGGATCCGCCGATATTCGGGACGGAAATCATGGCCCCACTCTGAAATACAATGGGCTTCGTCGATGGCTACGAACGAAATCCGGGCAGATTTCAAAAAGCCGATGTTTTCTTCTTTGGTAAGGGATTCTGGTGCTACATACAGCAATTTTACCTCACCGGCCAGAACTTCCTTTTTAACCCGGGCCATCTCCGTTTTGGTAAGGGTTGAATTCAGGAATTGGGCATTCACGCCTACTCCGTTCAAAAGGTCCACCTGATTTTTCATCAGAGCGATGAGGGGAGAAATGACAATGGCGGTGCCTTCCTGCACAATGGCCGGAAGCTGGTAGCACAGGGATTTTCCTGCACCTGTGGGCATGATCACAAAGGTGTTTTTGCCCGACATCAGGTTGTTGATTATTTCCTCCTGATTTCCCCTGAACTTATCAAATCCAAATACTTGCTTGAGTGCTGTTTTTATATCCAAACCTACTCCGGTCTCTACTTCCATTTTGCTTACAGCTTGATTATGAGTAACTTATTTACTTTTTTTGCTTTTAAAAATCTGACTTTAAATATATAACCCTTTTTCACAACAGGAAAAGTTTTGCCGATAAAGAGGTTAAAAAAAATCATATTTTTTACGAACGGCCCCAAAGCCGAGTTGAAAAACGATGTAAAAACGATGCAATCACGGGTTTGTTTTAAGAATCCGGGTCCGAACCTCCGAAAAATAGGCCGGTGCCTGCAACATCCGGGAGCCATACCAGGAAAAATAAGTTCCGTCCACCAGGAGTACCGGCTTACCCGGAATTCTATCCCGGAAAGCATCCAAATGCTTTTCTCTGAAGGGAAACGGCTCGGAGGATAGCAGGATGGCATCGGGATTTTTTTTCTCCATTTCTTCCCATGTGGTTTCAGGATAGCGCAAGGAAGAACTGTACACATTGCGAAAACCACCCTGAATCAAACTGTCGTGAATAAAAGTATCGCCACCGATGCTCATGAAAGGATTTTGCCAGATCAGGTATACGACCGACAATTCCGGTCCCGGCTTGTATTTGGCCTTTTCATCTTCATATCTTTGTCTCCATTGCAAGAATCGTTTTTCAGCTTCAAGAAATACGGCAATTTCAGCATTGGCCTTCAGCGCATCGGCCTCATTTTTGATATCGAAAACCTTGACTGGAAAATGCGCAGACAAGGCTTCTATCTGTTCCTTTTCATTCTCTTCTTTTACCGCCAGAATTAAGTCGGGCTTCAGGGATGCAATTTTTTGAATGTCCAGGTTTTTAGTACCGCCGATTGACGGGATTTTGGAAATATCAGCAGGGAGAATACAGAAGCGCGTTCTGCCCGCCAAAGACTCCGGCCGAAGACAAAAAACCAACTCTGAAAGGGAGGGTACGCAGCTGACAATACGCATAAAAAAAAACCACCCGAAAAGTCGAGTGGTTCAGGAAGTTGTCCGACCAGGATTCGAACCTAGACAAACAGAACCAAAATCTGTGGTGCTACCTTTACACCATCGGACAAAGCGGGTGCAAAAGTAGGATTTGAGAATTCTTCACCCAAAAATTCAGCATATTTTTTTAATTTTTTAATTAAATATTTGATTTTAAGCTACTTACAAAAGGCTTCACAGGCTTATGTTTTAAGAACTTTGGCCAATGAACAGGCGGAGAACCCCCGGAGTTGGGCGTACTTTTTTAAATAATTCTGTTATAAATTTCTCATTTTGCTTCTTATTTTTGCGGTTTAAATCAAATCCGGCCAAAGTTTATTTTGTCCGAATGGAATCGAATAAAATTTTCATCCTGTGAAATTAAATTTGCCGAGGCTCAACCACCTGCTTTTTATCTTTATCACTTGCATTATCACTCAGCTATCTGAGGCGCAAATTCTTTATTCAGAGAATTTTAACTCAGCAATCAATTGGAGTTTGAATGAAAATGGCAATACCCTTGTACCTGCTTCACCACCTGCCAATGGTGCAAATAATAATGTCTGGGTAAGAAACAGTTCAGGCCCGGCGACGATTGACAATTCAGCCAACCTTCACATTTCCTGTGTGGGGGGAGCCTGCGACAACGGACCGGGACAGCCAAGCGGAACCAGATTCAATGCCACCAATGCGAGCCATGCCACCAACCGCATTGCCCTGATGAATTTCAATTTTCCTGCCTCTGCATTTGCGGGTAGCAATCTTCGGCTTGAATTTCAATGGATATGCAACAATTCTGCCCCCACAGCCACGCCCGGAATGCGCATGGTCTACTCCGTAAATGATGGTGTAAACTGGTCTGATTTCAACCAAACCTTCACAGGGTCTTCCACCGTACAGGTAGCATCTATTCCTGTCAACTCTACCAGCTTTACCGGATTCAATTCTGCCAGTCCGAAACTCAGGATTGGATTCAGGTGGTTTAACGACGCTCCGGCAGTTGCGCCGAGGCCGCCTGTAGATAATGGCTTTGTAGTAGACAACCTGACCATCCGGAATGTAATTTTGGGTGCATCCCTGAGTCTGGATGCGGGAACAAGTACACAAGTTTGCCGGGGAAATGATATCGTGGTGAATTATTCTGCCACAGGCTTTCCGGCAGGCACTACCTTTACAGCTCAGTTATCGGACCCGGCAGGCAACTTCAGCAGCCCTGTAAGTCTTGGACTTCTCGGACCCAGCCCTTCCGTCATCAACATCCCGGCAGCTACCAATCCGGGCTCCGGATACAGAATCCGAATCCGGTCATCGGATGGGACGGTTTCGAATAACACTTTGCTGAATATCAAGAAGTTTCCAAATCCCTTTATCACGGGAATACCCAGCATTTGCGCCGGAAGTCCTGCCGCCCTAACCGCCAATCCGGGTACAGCCATCACTAGTTATCAGTGGAGCCTGAACAACAACCCCATTCCCGGTGCTACAACTGCATCGTTCAATGCCACTCTGGCAGGTTCATATACAGTGACGGTAGATTCACTGGGTTGCCTCAGTACATCAACAGGGCGGAATGTAACCAATCAGGCTGTCCCCAATGCCGTCATTTTGGGCAATGATACTTTCATTATCTGCATGAACGGGAGCATTCCTATTCCTTATGTTCTGAAAGCCAACAAAGGATCAGATCTGAGCCATCAGTGGTTCCGCAATGGCATTGCCATCAATCCCAACGGCAATGCCGATTCGCTTCTGGCAACACAGGCAGGCAACTATACGGTTCGGGTGACCAATACCCTGACCGGTTGTTTTGCTGTTTCGGCAATAGCCGTCGGTCTTCAGGTTCAGAAACCCCCTGTTCCCAGCGCAGGTCTGGATTCAGCCGTTTGCTCAGAAGATTTTGTTACAGCGGGATTTCAGCCGGGAGCGGCCTTTACCGGCCTGACTTTCAATTGGGTTCCGGCAACAGGAGTTCTGGATTTTTTTGGCGGAAATCCCAGTCCAAATTCCCCTTTCGTGAGGATTACCCGGGTGAACAATGGCAATGTTCCGGATACTACCCGGTATACCCTGTTTGCCATAGACCCAAGTTCAGGATGTACATCAAAAGATGAGGTGCGCATCATCACCAATCCCAACCCTGTCATATCCAGTGTAGGTCCCAATGCTGCAGTGTGCGAAAACGGAAGCCCGGTAACCCTGCTGGGCTTGCCTGGCAGCTCCACCAATCCGCTTGACAAGCCTTTCAGGACAGGGATATGGTCAGGAACCGGTATTTCGGTAATCCCTGTAAATCAGACAGTATTTATACCCAACCCGGGTCTGGTGGGTCCGAATGATCTCACTTATACATTATTTTACGATTGGAAAAACGGAGGCAAAGCCTGCCAGAATTTTCAGGTTAAAACCGTTACCGTAAATCCAGCCCCTGTTATTCAACCCGGCGATCCGAAATCCTTTTGCCGTAATATCACCTCCGTAGTATTGGACGGATTCACACCGGCTTTTCCCGGAGCTACATGGAGCGGCCCAACCATGCTGCCCAACGGAACTTTCTTCCCATCCGCCCTGCCGGTAGGATCCTATGTTTGTACGCTGAGTTCTACCAATACGGATGGCTGCACCTCCAGCGCCACCCGCACCATTACGGTTACCGCACCACCCATTGTGGATGCCGGTCCGGAAAATCAGTTCAAATGCTCCAACATACCTGCATTTCAAATGACCGGTTTTTCTCCGGCCGCCGGACCCGACTCAAGGTGGACAGTAAGGAACAATACCATTCCCATTACTGCCGGAGGGGCACTCACCATCAATGCTTCATTTTCCGGAACACACAGGCTTTATTACACTGTAACCAAAGATGGTTGTACAACGAGAGATTCTGTGAGTATGACAATAATTACCGCCCCCAAAGTGGTGATTGCAAAAAATGACACTGTTTGCTCCAACGATTCTGCTGTTTTCATTTCGGGTGCCACACCGCCCGGAGGAACATGGAGAGGACCGGGAGTTGACAGTTCGGGAACCAAATTTTTTCCCTCACTTTCCCTGCTCGGTCCACAATTGATTGTGTACCGCATTTCCCAAAACGGTTGCAAAGATTCAGCCAACAAAATCATGGT
>CANHCT010000065.1 GCA_947459175.1 Hymenobacteraceae bacterium | reverse complement strand
AGTGTTGCAGGGCATTTCTTTCCTGCCAGAAAGCATCGTAGTTTCCGTGTGCCATCAAATCATTCCAAAACGGGATTTCATAATTGAGATACAGCCGGTTGGCATTTTCCAAGGGCCCCATTTGCTTGAAAAAATAATACCCGTCTTCGGTGCCGTGGTTGAATGGCGGATTGCTCTCGATGGTGAGCGAATTGCGCACTTTTCCGAAAGAGCTGAAGAAATTGAAGGCATGGGGAAGGAACAGGGCACCGTTGTGGTGAAAATCATCGCCGTTGAACCAATCCATTACCGGAGCCTGCGGGGAAACGGCCAGCAGATTGGGATGATTGGAAAGTGCCCCCATGGCCGCATAAAACCCCGGATAGGATATACCCCACATGCCCACTTTGCCGTTGTGGTTTTTCAGTTTTTTCAGCAACCAGCTGATGCTGTCGAAGGCATCCGAACTTTCGTCTATGTCTTTGTCTCCTTTCTTTACCGGCTTGTAAGGCCGCACATCCACAAACTGGCCTTCCGACATATATCGCCCTCTTACATCCTGAAAAACAAAGATATAGCCGCTTTTTTGCAGCATTTCGTTGTGCCCCAGCTGGGTTTTGTACTCATCCGGCCCGTAGGGTCCGGAACCATAGGGGGTTCTTTGCAGCAGAATGGGATATTTTTTTGACTGGTCTCTGGGCTCGTACACCACGGTAAACAACTTTACCCCGTCCCGCATGGGGATGGAGTACACCGTTTTGGTGTAATGGGCTCTTACATCAAAAGGAAGGCTTTGAGCCGTTAAGTGGTTGAAAATCAGAAGTTGAATCAACCCAAAAAATACCGCTGCCAATCGGACCTTTCTCATGCTTTTTATTTACCGGCTTACTTTCTTTCCCTGCTCAGGCGGCGGTAAGAATTGTATACCGCCAAACTGGTTATCAAAATAAATGCAATAATAATGTATTCCACATAGTTCACGATTTGCGGATATTCCTTTCCGAGAAAATAACCCAGCAAACAGAGAATATTTACCCAAAGCAGGGCCCCGCCGATGTTGTACACCGCAAACCTTACGGGTTTCATGCTGATGATGCCGGCCAGAATGGGGGCGAAAGTGCGGATAACAGGAAGAAATCGGCCGATAATCAGGGCATTGCCCCCGTATTTCTGAAATGCCGCTTCGGTGTTTACGATGTATTGCTTTTTGAAGAAGAAATTGTCCTTTCGCTTCAAAAGGCTGTTTCCCAAATATTTACCAAAATAGTACCCGGTATAATTTCCGGCTATCGCTGCAGCTGAAAGAGAAAAAATCAGCAGGGCTACGGGCACCTGAAGAATTTGCAGGCCGCAAAACATGCCCGCTGTGAACAACAGATAATCGCCTGGCAGAAAAAAACAAAAAAAGATTCCGGTTTCGGCAAATACAATGAGGGTCACCAGAGCAAGGCCGCCTTTGGTAATAATATCATCCGAGTTGAGAAGCAGTTGAAAATAGGACCACAGGTCTCCCATGCGGCCAAAGGTAGAAGAAAAACAACGATACCGGAAACCCTGGCCCACAGAAGGCATTTGGATTTCAGTGCAGGGACAAAAGTTTTCTAAGAAAACGACATCTCAATTGGGATTTGAATTTGAAGTCAACCACATGAAAATCTGTGTTTTATCCTTCCCGGCAGGAGGGTAATATGTTTTTGCAAACTTGGAATTTCGGTGGAAACCCTGCATTATTGGCCAAAATATCCAATGAATATTCAAAACATGATTTCAAGAAACACAAGCTTTTATGGTATCCGGGCTCTGGTTTTGGCTCTTTTCATCTGGTCCTGCAGCACCGATACCGCCAAAGAAGAAAAGCAAAGCCTTGATTCCAACGCCGTTTCTGCCATGGCAGAGGCAGCACAGGCAGCGGATAATCTGATGGCAGGTTTGCCGAAATTTTCAGAAATCCCCAACTTGATTGCCCAAACCGGTGCCGAGTTTGAATCCAAATTGCTCAACCCGGCATCCACTGCCGAAAAGGTTTCCGGCAATAGTTCTAAAGCCGCATTCAATATCGGGATGTATGGTGCCGATGTGGCCTACATGGCCGTGTACGACAAAACCCAGGAAGCCCTGCATACCTTTTTGGCCAGTAAAAAGCTCGCTGATAAAGTTGGTGTTATTCAGGCATTTGATCAGGTATTGGTTGACCGGCTGGAAAAAAATCTGTCCAACCGCGATTCGCTGCTTTTCATAGCAGAAACATCTCTGAATCACTCTTCCCGTTTGCTCAAATCCAATCAGCAGCAAAAAGAGGCGGCCCTGATGGCGGCAGGTGGATTTATCGAAGGGCTTTACCTCAACTGCGGCATGATTCACGACTATCCTCCCACCGGATTGCCGCAGCAAGAGCAAAATAAAATTTTGGTTCCTTTGGTGAAAAGTGTCATCAAGCAGGAATCATCTCTGCAAAATCTGATTGAGCTGCTGGAAAAGGTGAACAATGGCGATGAGGTAATAAGCGGCCTGATTACGGATTTGAAAAAGGCGCAGGAAATATTTGCCAAAGCCAACTGGCCCCAAAAAATTGCAGACAACAAAGGCGATTTGATACCGACCGAAAAAGACATCCATGAGCTTGCGCTGGCCGTTTCCGGCATTCGCAATGGTATGACCAGGTAGGCTGGCCATCCGAAGAATCACATTTTTCTCCATGAATGAACAGCTCATCCGTTCCATAATCCGGCTTTATGCCCTGCTTGCGGGTTCGGATGGCCTGACAGAACAGGAAAAAAACCGCATCTCTCAGTTTCTCAGCCACCATCTTTCAGGAAAGTCGGTGGCTGTTTTTTTGCAGATGCTGGATAAGGTGGTAGCAGGGTTTGAGGCAAAACCGGCAGATGGCAACTGGATAGAGAAAGAACTGGACGAAATCGCCGGAGTGGTGAATTTCGAGCTGAAACTTGACCAGAAATACTACCTGTTTCTGGAGCTGGCAGAGCTTTCTTATCTCGATCAATCCATTTCGCCCGAAGAAAAAAATCTGCTCGAAAGAATTCCCCAAAAGCTGAACATCCGGGAGCAGGAATGCCGGATTCTTCTGGAGTTTGCATGGGCACAGTCGTCTGCCGACCTCACCGGCCGCGACTGCTTTCTCATTATCTCCGGTAAAGAGCCATTCGGCCAGACCAATTGCTACAGTCTGGTGCGCCCGGGCCTGCAAGGCGATGTAGCCATCCTGAAACTGCCCGAGTCGGAAACATTGTTTGTCCGTTATTTTGGTGAAAAAGACGCCAGCCTGAACGGACAGCATATGAATCCCGGTATGGTGATGGTATGGGCTCCGGGCTCTACCTTTCGTCAGCCCGACCTGGATCCGATATTCTTTACCGACATCCGGGAGAAGTTCAGCAACTCCCCCGACAGGCCGGCCATTCAGTTTGAAGCCCAAAACATTGAACTCCGTTTTCCCAACGGAAAAATTGGTCTTCATAAAATGAGTCTCTCCGAAAAAGGAGGCCGCATGATAGCCGTAATGGGGGCCAGCGGAAGCGGCAAATCTACCCTGTTCAATGTGCTCAACGGCAACGACACCCCGCAGAAAGGTAAGGTGCTGATCAATGGAAAAAATCTGCACAGCGAGTCCCGCGACCTGGAGGGAATAATTGGCTATGTGCCTCAGGATGAGCTGCTCAACGAGTATCTTTCCGTGTATCAGAATTTGTCTTTCGCAGCCCGCTTTTGTCTTTCGCATTTATCGGAAGCGGAGATAGAAAAACTGGTCATCAAAACCCTGAATTCCCTTTGTCTTCCGGAAGATATATGGCATTTGGAGGTGGGTTCTGCATCCAATAAAACCATATCGGGGGGGCAGAGGAAAAGGCTGAACATAGCCCTGGAGCTGATCCGGCAACCCTCCATTCTTTTTGTAGATGAGCCTACATCGGGCCTCAGCAGCCGCGACAGCGTAACCACCATGGAGCTGCTCAAAGATCTGGCACTGGGGGGAAAACTTGTTTTTGTCATCATCCATCAGCCTTCGCCCGATATCTTCAAAATGTTTGACCGCCTGATTGTATTGGATTACGGCGGACACCTCATTTTCTACGGCAATACCCTGGAGGCCATACCCTACTTCAGGGAGCAGGCCAAACTCCCGCCCACTACAGCCCTCTCCGACCTGACCGATGCCGGTGAAATATTCAACATAGCCGAGGCCAGGGTGCTCAATGAAATGGGGGTAGAGTTGGATGAAAGAAAAAGACAACCGCAGGAATGGGCTCTCCTTTTCAGGGAGCACAAAAAGCCGGAGTCCGCAGAAAAAGCCAGCAATAAAATTCCGAAGACGATTTACAAACCCGGTTTTTTTCAACAGACCTGGCTGTATTTCCTCCGCGATTTTCTTTCCAAAATAAAAGACCTGCAGTACCTTACCATTAACCTGCTGGAAGCGCCCTTTCTGGCTTTGGTTTTGGGTATTGCCATCCATTTTTCACCCTGGCACGGGTTTTACCATGTGCCCTATCAGTTTTCGCTCAACGAGAATGTGCCGGCCTATTTCTTTATGGCGGTCATCATCGCCTTGTTTATCGGCCTCAGTGTGAGTGCCGGAGAAATCATCCGCGACCGGCTTCAGCTGAAGCGGGAAAAATTTCTGCATCTGAGCTGGAGCAGTTACCTGACCGCAAAAATTGCCCTGCTTTTTACCGTTTCCGCCTTTCAAACCTGGAGTTTTGTGGCCATTAGCTGCTGGCTTCTCGAAATTCGGGATATGGGGATGTGGTTTTGGCTGGTGCTCTTTTCCAGTGCCTGCTGCGCCAATCTGTTGGGTCTTGTGCTTTCCGATACCTTCCGCAAAGCCGTGGTGGTATACATTCTCATTCCCCTGTTGCTCATTCCGCAATTGGTTTTCGGGGGCGTGGTGGTCAATTACGATAAACTCAATCCCTTTTTCGGAAATCCATCCAAAGTTCCGATGCTGGGTGAAATCATGATTTCCCGTTGGGCATACGAAGCCCTGATGGTGGCCCAGTTTACCGGAAATGCCTATCAGAAAAGTGCTTACCGATCTGAAAAGGAAATGGCCGATGCACATTTCAAGCGAAGTTATTATTTGGGGGAACTCCGCAATCTGGTTTCTGAAGCCTACCTCAAACAGGATTCTGCCGGCGAGGCCAGAGCCATGAAGCGTGAACTTACCTTCAGCGAGCTTTGCAAAGAGGGAGACCGGTTCGGGATGGCCCATTCGCATTGGGAGGCCGTAAGTAAAAAACCATTTTCGGAAGCCGATTACAACCGCATTATGGCCTGGCTGGAAAAATTTGCTGTATACTACAACCAGAAATATGAAAACGCAGAAAAAAACCTGCTCCATTTCCACGATTCTCTGAACCTGGCCAATGCCGGCAAGGGGTATGTAGAAAAATTAAAAACGCTTTCAGAGAACGAAAGAATCCGGGACATCCTCACCAATGCCAATCTGATGGACAGCCATTTGGAGACCACCCGGGAAGGAATTATCCGCAAGGCAAGTCCGGTTTATCACGACCCGGAGCCTGCTCATGCTTTGGATTTCCGCACCCACTTCTATGCACCCAAAAAGCATTTGGCAGGGAAAATGATGCCCACTCCCGGTTTTAATCTGCTCATGATCTGGTTTTTTTCTATCCTCACGGGCATTGTCCTCTGGACCCGTCTGGGCAGAAAAGGCTTTCGCTGGTCTGATCTTTTGTTTGCCGCTTTGAACAGAAAAAAGTAAAAAGCTGAGCGGGGCATCTGCCTACTTCCCGAACTCCGGAACCTCGTCGTCCAGTTCTTTTTTCAGGTCGTAGTTTTTGGCGTAGAATACAGCATATTCTTTCACAGCCTTGGATTTATACAGCTTTTGCAGGTTTTCGCGGGTCACCAGCACAAAAGTGGGCTTCAGGTTCTTGAAATCCTTTTTGAAGGGCCCTGCTTCCATTACCTTTTTCAGGTAATACATGCCCTGTACTTTGGAAGGCAATTCCTGCACCTTAATCATAACATGCTGGTTGTCACCCAGTGGCAGGGTGGTCACGCTGAGTCCGTCGCCCGGATAAAATTTGTTATTGAAATCGGAAAAAGCAGCTTTCAGTTCTGCTTCGGGGATGTTGAGCGAGGGAATGATGGCAAGGAAATATTGGGTTTTGTTCAAATCCGGGTCGAATTGCACAGGTGCCGGCTGTCCGTCGGGAGGGGCGGCAAGGGAAACATCTGAACCCGCACCCGGGGCTGCACTGCCCTTTTCTGCATTTTTCAGGCAACTGTTGGCAAATTCCTGCAGATTGGATTTCGGGAAATCGGCCAGAAATTTTTTAAGCAAGGAAATGTAAGTGGGGATGTCCACCGTTTTGGCTGAAATCAGGGCATTGAGAATGGCAAGCTTGTCTTCAAAATCCGATTTCGGAAACTGCTGCCGTATGCTGTTGATGCCGTTGCTGGCCTCTATATATTGTCCGGCTTTGTACTGCTCAAAAACGCTGCGGTACATTCCACCGATGATCTCGTTCCGCTGTTTGTTTTCCACCAGGTAGTTGGGATTCACTATCAGCTTGGCAAAGACCGACTCCGGATGGTCTTTCAGCAGGCGTGATTTGCAGCGTTCAAAATCGGCATTGCGGTTTTGTTTTCTGTAAATGAGGCAAAGATTGTATAGGGCTTCGGGTACTTTTTCAAAAGCCGGATAGTCTTTCACATCCCGCTCCAGAGCGAGGATGGCTTCCTCCGGCTCTTCCAGTTTCTGATCGTAAATTTTCCCCATTTCAAACAGGGCCACCTGCAATTTTTCGTGGGATGCCCTCATTGCGGCTTCATTCGAGGGCAAATCTTTCAGATAGGGTGCCCTGAGTTGTGCCTGAGAAAGTACTGCCTGCGCACCTTCCTTTTTTCCCTTTTCCTTTCCGGAATTTTCTGGTTCTCCGCCGGCTTTTCGGCTGTCGGGCTGTTGGTTGCCTTTTGCGGATACAGAATCTTCAGTGCCCTGATCATCAGACATTTCTGTCTCTTTGCTGCTTCGTCGCCAGTTGTCTTCCAGCTTTCGGTTGCCCCATTTCTTTTTGAAATCGAGACGGCCCGCAGCCACTGCAGCGATGTTGCCGAAATACCAGCCCCCCTGTCCTGTACTCTGTCCTCCCGGAGGTCTGCCCCCCTGTCCTCCTGCCATGTTTTCAAATGCCGGATTAAATCCGGAGTCACCCCCGCCGGATTCCATTTGTTCAGCAAGTTTCTTGGCCTCCTTATCGGCTTTGGCCTTTTTTTCCTGATCCTCTTTAATCTTTTTGTCGATGATGGCAAACAATTTTGTGGAATCCATCCGGGCCAGCTTTTGCAGGCTGTCTTCCCGCTGAACGGTTTCGTAATGCTTCACAAACTCGGCCAGTACTTTTTGTCTTTTGGCTATGGCCTTGTAGTTATCTTCCAGGGTATCCAGGCTTAGCATGCAGCTGTCGTAGTAGTTTTTTGCCCATACATAGCTGCGCAGGGGTTTGTAGTGGAGTTCGGCCAGTTTTAAGTAGGTATAGGCTTTCTGGCCGCCGCCTTTTCCTTTTTTCAGACTGGTTTTCAGGTATTCGATCCCTTTGGGCATGTTGTTTTGTTTGATTTCGAAACAGCCCATTTCGTAGTACACTTTGTCCAGATAATCCTCGTACTTCAAATCGGTGGTCATCTTCCGGAAGTTTTTTCGGATTTTTTTCAGTTGCTTTTCCTCTGTAATGGCCACCGTTTGGGCCATGTTGAGCCGGGAGAAAAACTCCAGTTCAAAGTTCGGATGGCAGCGGAGCACCTGCCGGAAAGCCAGAAATGCCTCCTCGTTGTGGTTAAATTTCTGGTGCAGCTGACCCAGAGCATGAAGCAGGCGGCCCTTGCGTTTGCTTCTTGGCATCAGCTCCATGGCCATACTCAGATAATCGGTAACTTTCTGATATTCTTTTCTTTTCAGGTAAAAATATGAAAAAGCCAGGGCGCCTTCCCGAAGGTTTTCTTTGCTTAACTTTTCTTTTTTCAGGTAGGCAATCACCGATTTGGCATTCGAAAAATCGCCCATCCGGGTGTAGGTAATCAGCAACCAGATTACAGCCCTGTGCTTTGCGTCTGTGTCGGTAAACTTGGTGTTGATGTACTTGAAGGTCTGAATGGCATTTTCCCAGTCTTCTTTGTAAAACCGCGCCTGTCCCACCAGTTGATAGCAATCGTCTACCCATTTTGAGTTTTTATGCCGCTGAATGGGGATGGAAGCTTTTTTGACAATCTCTTCCATGGCGGCATTTGCCGAACTGCCTGAACCCAGGGGCGGAAAAGGATAGATTTCCAGAACCCGGTTGTAGTTGTCTTTGAAATTGAGCAACTGGTCTTCCTGGTATTCTTTCATTTTTTCTTTGGCAATGAAATACCCGTTGTACCGTGCCAGTGTATTGTGCCAGGCCAGGGAGGTCCAGGTTTTTTTTTCCTGCGAACAAGAAAAAAACAGGCCTGCAAACAGACCGATGCCGAGGGCCGGAGAAAAAACAAGACGCATGAAAGCACTGAACGAAAGCGAAGCCTGAAAATTCCTTGTATGGAAGGAATCGGTTTGTCGGGGCCCCTGCTTCATGAAATGCGCAAATGTTTCTGGATAGAAGAGCCTCAAAAATAATGGCTTATTCTCATTGTTTTCATGAAAATTAAAGGAACTGAATTCGCACAGGGTTTTGTGTTTGTTCTTATTTGGTGAAATTTGCAAGTCAATATTCACCTGAAGGTTTGAAAATCAAATCATTAAAAATCCTTTTTTCCTCCTTGGCCGCCTTTTTTCTGTGGCTTACCTGTGCGGCCGACGGCATCAACGGCATTGCCCGGACCAACCGGTTTTTGAAGCAGGCAGAAGAGTCGATGAAGAAAAAAGATTTTCAGGCTGCCATCCGGGCCTATGAGTCTGCCTTCAAAGAAAACCCCGAAATTCCGGCCCAGGCGCACTTGAATCTGGGCTCAGCCTATTATCAGACGGGAAAATTTTCGAAAGCCCAAAAAAGCTATCTGGCTGCGGCAGGTTCACTTGCCAACCCTGCCCTCAAATCTCAGGCATATTTGCAAATTGGAAACATATATTCCACCCGAAAGGACTACAAATCGGCTTTGGAGTGGTACAAAAGGAGCCTCAAAATCCAGCCTGAAAATGAAATGGCCCGGTATAATTATGAATTGGCCTACAAATTGCTGAAGAAACAGGAAGAACAGGAAAAGAAAAACAATCCCCGGAATCAGCCGCAGAATCAGCCCCAAAACAAAGACCAAAACAAACAGGATCAGCCTCAGAATCAGGGTGGAGAGGGGCAGCAAGGGCAGGATAAAAATGAGGGTGGTAAAGGAGATAAAAACAAGCAAAACCAAAGCAATCCGTCTGCACCGCAGGGCAACGATGCAGGCAAAAAACCCAATCAGCCGCAGGATAAGGGCTCAAAAACGGGTGATGACGGAGGGAAAGACGTGGACAATGCCATAGCCGGCGAAGGCGAAAAACAAAAAGGCAAGGCCAAAGAAGAGCAGGAAGACCAGGCCGGGAAAGACGATTCGAAAAACAAAGGCAAGGAGGAAACCGATGCCGGCGACCCCCAGGCCATCATGCTGGACAAAGAAAAACTCCAGGAGACCGGCCTGAGTGAAGGCCAGGCCAGGGCATTGCTCGAAGCCATGCGACAAAGCGAGGTTAAATACCTGCAGCAGAGGAGATTTAAGAGCAAAAAAGGGGGCAATACCAATCAAGGGAAGCCCCGCTGGTGAGGCTGCTTACCTTGCCCACAAATTCCGGATGATGAATACGACCCGCTGCAGGTCAGCTGCTGAAAGATTGCTACCCGATGGCAGGCAAAGTCCCTGATCAAAAAGGCCCTCAGAAATGCCGTTAACCCAAACAGGGTAATGTTCGAACACCGGTTGAAGGTGCATGGGCTTCCAAAGCGGCCGCGATTCTATGTTTTCAGCTTCCAGTGCGAGGCGGATGTGTTCACGCGTAATGCCGCCCGATTCTTTAGGGTTTACGGTGATGCAAGTAAGCCACCGGTTGGAGAAAAAGCCCTCCGGCTCAGGCAAAAAAGCGATGCCCGGAAGGTCGCCGAGTGCTTTTTGATAGTAACTGAAATTGGCCCTCCTGCTCACAATTCTGTCCGGGAGCACCTGCATTTGACCGCGGCCGATGCCGGCGCAAACATTGCTCATCCGGTAGTTGTACCCGATTTGTGAGTGTTGGTAGTGCGGGGCCGGGTCCCGGGCCTGGGTGGATAAAAAGCGGGCCTGACGAATCAGTACTTCGTCATCTGAAATCAAAGCACCGCCGCCGGAGGTGGTGATGATTTTGTTGCCGTTGAAAGAGAGAACGCCCGACTTTCCGAAGGTTCCCATCATTTTTCCGTTGATGTGGCTTCCCAAAGCTTCGGCGGCATCCTCTATCAGAAGCAGCCCGTATTCTTCAGCGAGTTTTGTAAATCTGTCCATTTTGGCCGGCATGCCATACAGGTGTACAATCACCAGGGCTTTTGGCCTGATTCCCTTTGCCCTCAGGCTTTTCAGGGCTTCTTCGGCCAGGTCTGGGTCCATGTTCCAGGTATCGGTTTCCGAATCTATGAAAACAGGAACAGCACCCTGATATACTATGGGATTGGCCGAAGCCGAGAAGGTAAACGAAGAACAGAGCACATGGTCGCCCGGACCGATGCCCCCCAGAATCAAAGCCAGGTGCAGGGCTGAGGTTCCCGAACTCAGGGCCGCGGCATGGCCGGTGTGCAGAAAACGAACCAAATCCTGCTCAAATCCATCCACATGCGGACCCAGAGGCGCAATCCAGTTGGTTTCGAAGGCATTTTTTACAAACTCAAATTCCCCCGTACCCATGTGCGGGGAAGAAAGCCATATTTTGGGAGGAAGGGCTTTTTGCATGAATAAAGGAAGAAAAACAATAGATTTTCCGGATGCAAGATTAGGCAATTCTGTTTGCTAAGCCGATTGAATCGGGCTTTTTTTCTGACATGCCGTCCAATTTGAAGTTCTCTATTCTCCCGCCATCACAAATGCGCCCCAGTAATAGGGATTTGGATAGCGGGTTTTCAATTGCTTCTGTGCCGCAAGAAAAGCAGCCCGCATACCGGGAGTTGCTGTTCTGCCCGATTTCGTGTTTTTTTTCGTGCCTTTTTTTATTGGCTGTCCGAGCCAGTTTTTATAAAAGTTTTCCATGAGTTGCCCGGTGGCTTCATCGTTTACTTTCCATAAACTCATCACCACCGACCGGGCGCCGGCTACTTTTATCGCCCTTTGCATCCCGTACACCCCTTCACCGTTTTTGATTTCACCGAGGCCGGTTTCACAGGCACTCAGTACCACCAGTTCAGTGCTGTCAAGGTTCAGGTTCATGGCTTCGGCAGCAGTGAGGATGCCATCGTCTTGATTTTCAGCAGTTTTCCCTGCCAGCGAAAGCCCTGAATTGGCCAGCATCAAGCCCGAATTGAGTAAAACATTGCGGCCCTCTGCGGTATCAGGTTGATAGAATCCATGGGTGGCCAGATGCAAAATGCCGGGATTTTTTACCTTTTTCAAAATAGCCTCCGATGCTGAAATGTCACTGAATTGATCCACTTTCCGATTGGCCAATCTCAGCAATACCCCGATTTTATCCAATTCAGATTGGGTAGAAAGGAGAGGAACCAAAGCAGGAGAAGCCCCTCTCGACGGCATCTGCATAGAATCCTTTCCGAAAAAGGCGGGAAATCCCATCAGACAGGCATTTGTTTTCAGGGTATTTTTATTCTGGTTTTTCATCAGGTCGCTGCCTGAGGTTATGAGTCGGACATCGGTTTCATCCACGAGGTATTTTTTGGAAGCCGGATTCCAAAGGGTCAGTGGATTGATCCTGTGGTAAATGCCGTCGGGCGAAAAAAATACCACATTGCAGCCTTTGAGGGCTTTATTTAATTTTTCCCAGTATATACTGTAAGACTTTTTGTCGGGCAATTCTCTGGCAATGGCTTTTCGGTAATTTTGAAAATAAGCATTTTCCATTTTTCCTCCTTCAGGAAACAAAATCATTTCCGGCCTTTCGCTTCCGGCCTTCAACACCAAAGCTGCATACTGAATGGTGTCGGTTGCTCCGGGTATGTTTATCTGTACCAAAGAATCGCGGTAGGTCCCGACAATCCCGAGTTTGTTTACCCGGATCATCTCTACCAAAGCCTGACCGGGCCGGAGCCGGGACCGGAGTTCAGTAAATTTCGGCCGTAGTCCGTCGGGTGCAAGCCCCTGATTTTGCATCTGTACATTGATTTCTCTTTCCAGTTTATCGGCCTGATTCTGAAGGCTTTCGATCTCTGCCCTTTGGTTTCCTTCTCCCTTGGTGAGGCTGCTGAAAATTTTATTCTTCAACTGCAGCCAGGCTTCAAAGTTTTCCCTCAGTAAAGGGTCGGGATGGGCCCTCATTTTACTGCGCCATTTGGCAGAGGTACTGAGTAAAAGTCCTTTCGTGGCCAACTGAAATTCAACGAGATCTCTGCTTATATTGGGGTTTTGCCCATATTGCTGAGCGCAGAATCCGATGTAAACCTTCCAAAGATTTTGTTCTTTTTCAACCCATTTTTCCTTTTCTTCATCAGATAAGAATGGAAAAAACCTTCGGATTTTTTTTATCTCTTTTTCACTAAAATTCTTGAAATACTTTTCAGCCCCGGCAGGGTCACCTTTCATATAATAAAGCATGGCAATCCGGTGCTCCATTTCTGCTTCATTGGGGTTTTCGGGACCCAGAAGTTCGGCATTGATTTCCATCACCTGCCGGTAATAATTTTCCGCTTCGGCAAATTTTCCCCTCCTGGCCAAAATAGCGGCCATATTGTTGTACAAATCAGACAAATAACTGTATTTTTCAACTTTCAGCTCGTCCAGCAACGAAACCGATTCCAGGTATAATTTTTCTGCCTTTTCATATCGCTCCAATTTGAAGTTAATATTTCCCAGGTTGAATATGGCGATGGCGAGTGCGGTTTCTTTTTCAATCCGGTTGGCTTTTTTTCTTTCTATCGATTTGGAAATGAATTCCTCAGCCCGGTCCATTTCATCTTTTCGAAGGTACAGCACACCCAGATTATGATAAAAATCTGCGAGCTCGGGATGATTGGGGCCGTATTGTAAAATCAGAATTTCCAGAACCCTTTTATACAACTGGGCCGCTTTGTCGTAGTTGCCCATTGTTTGATACAAATTGGCCTGGTTGTTCAGAGGGAAGACGAGTTTTGGATGGTTTTTATGAAGTTGATTTTCAATGATTTCGACACATTTTTGGTATTGGGTTCCTGCCAGTTCAGGTTTTCCCCATTCGTAATACAAGGCACCGAGGGCATTATATCCATCCACCAGAGAAGTGTCGCTTTTTCCGGAAATTTTTTCCCCGATGTCCAGCGAGGTCTTCAGGCTTTGTTCTGAGGATTCAAATTTGTTTTGTTTCAGATACAATATCCCCAGCATGAAATGTATTTCAGCCGCCGGCTTCGATTCTTTCCCCGTCAGTTTTTCTCTGATTTCCAAAGCTTTAAGAAATTCACTTCGGGCCTCTGCAAAGTCATTGAGCCTCAAAAGGCAGGTACCGGTTTTTTTTCTCAGGTTGGCCTCTTTTGCCTTATCCGGAAAATTCTTTGCCTTTTGAATTTCCAGACAGCGGGAGAAAATGTTTTTGGCCTCATTAAACTCGCCTGTTTTGCGAAAACTTTCTCCCAAAAGTTCCAGGGTTTCCTCCATTTCTGCCCCGGTGGTATCGCTTTTATTGACCAGCACAGCACGCTTGCTGAGTAAAAAGGGAATCATGGCCGGGTAATCGGCCCGGAGCTGATATTTCCTGATGGAATCAGAAATTAATTTTATTGATTTTTTGCCTCTGGTTTGGCTGCGGAGGCTAAAAACAGGAAAAAAAAGAATAAAAAACAGGCAATAGTTTATAGTTTTCACAGTTCAAATCACGGATTAGCCTTGCAAAAATATCAGGCATCCCTTTCAATGCAAGCTGAAAGTGAATATTTACTGCAAATCCGAACAGGATATCCTCAAGGAGATGGCCATATCCTGTATGAAACCTAATCCCGGTCTTTTTCTTCTTCTGGTGCTGCCTGAGGGCCGGTTTGTTCCTGTATTTCGGGATGGCGGATGAGTCCCCCGGAGTTGCCAACCTGTGCGCCCGCAAAAAGGGTGATGAGGCCGGCTACTGCAACTGCGGCAGGAAGGCGCTTTTTCAATGCCAGATTTTCCGCAACAGGTAGGGCCGAAAAAAGAGCCAGCAAACCTGTGGCAGCACAAAGCCAGATAAATACTTCGGCTTTTTCTTCATGCTCGTGAATGAGCTCATGGCTGACTCCGGGCAGTTCTTCAATCAGCTCTTCAGCGCCTTCACCACTGAAAAAGGCCGGCATGGCCAGCAGACAACAGCAAAATATTATCCACAAGGCGGCTTTTTGGACCTGTTCTTTTTTCAACAGCAGGGCCACAATGAGAGTTGCTGCGCCAACCATCAGGCCGGTAACCGGAAAGTGGTTGAAAAGTAAATGGATGTGGGCTTTGTTCATTTCGGTAATTCATTATGAGGAATGCAAATAAATGAATTGTTGCCGATAATTTTTCTCAGGAAAGTCCTGCATTTCGGGCCGGTTTATGGATTCGTTGTTCAGGCCCCTGTTTGCATATGAGCACCCGACACCCGAATTTAGCCGCAGGAAATTCCCGATATTTCGCTCGTGATCAGGCATGTAAAAAAACTGGTATTCGGAAAA
Source organism: Hymenobacteraceae bacterium (assembly GCA_947459175.1). Lineage (GTDB taxonomy): Bacteria > Bacteroidota > Bacteroidia > Cytophagales > Flexibacteraceae > CAMDMI01. Next base: position 214 of record CANHCT010000065.1, on the reverse strand, counting down.
CCGGAGCACAATTTGCCGCTTTCCCAGGCCCCAATAAGCAAACAGTGGCAGTCGCTGGAGTCGGTTTGGGAAAATCTGCACCACAACGACATTGGCCTGGAGCGCATTCTGAGGCTGTTTCTCATTTCGGTGCAATTTCTTTTTCCCGGTATTTACCTGCGACAGCTGGTTTTCAGGCAGGGGCAAACGGTGAAAAATCTGCTCATTGAATTGT
>CANHCT010000064.1 GCA_947459175.1 Hymenobacteraceae bacterium | reverse complement strand
TCCCGCCTTCAGAATTTTATAATTTTCGAAGAATCTGCTGTAATTTTCCGGGAATTTCGCCTTTTTTTGTTGAGGTTGAATTCATAACCTACTGAAAATAAGGTCCTCATTTTTCTGAAGGGCTTTTGGTGAACGGGCTTGTTTATCAGTGATTTGTGGCCAAAGTATTTCCAGTCTTTCTGCCGGAATAATCCCCTTACCGGGCTCATCGATGGATCTATCGACTGGTTGAAAGATAACGCAATATGACTTGTGCTCAAAAATCTGTAGGGCACAGCCCTCCCCAAGAAAAAATCCAACCCGCTTTCAGACAGTAAGTTATGGATGGATAGCTGCAACTTGGGTTAGACTCGGCTGTACTGCTGCGAAAGGGGTCTAAGAACTTCAAATTAGCGGCAGGGATATCATACAGCAATGCAAATGGAGGATAGTGAAATCATGCTGTTTGCTGAAGGCTGGCCGGATTATAAAAGCCTGAAAAAGAGGCCGTATTGATTCAGTTTTTTCGCTTTACATCCAGCCAGTAATAGGCCGCCCGCTCCGATTTGTTTTTAATGCCCAGGCGGAGTTTCAGATTCCGGTTGCGTACGGCAGGAAAGGAAACAAACTGTCGGAATACCGCTTCGTTGGGCTCGCCGGCCGGCAGCATCAGCAGCTTTTCAGAAAGGCTGCCCACAGCAATCGAATCAAACCATTGGCATGACATCTCGGCAATGCGGCTGCCAAAGCCTCTGGTTTTCAACAAGAAGCCATTCCCAACAATTTCGGGCACTGTAAAAAAGGAGTTCACCGGCGAATCAATGCCCAATGCCGGAAAATTGGGATTGAGGATGTTGCACGAAAAAGTTTGGATTCGGGAAAGCTTATTATCACGATCAGCAACCTGGGTTTTGAAGGTGTAAATCCCCGGAATGGCATCGGCTTTCAGCTTTTGCTTCATGGGAAACAGGTCCAGACTTTTGCCTGAAAATGACATCCGGTTGTCAGAAATGGTCTCCGTTCCCGGCCCTTCGAAATTGAGCCGGTCAAAAGATTTCCGGCTTGTCTCGATCCGAAGTTCATTCTCCTCTGTCCTGCTCAATAAACTCACCTTAAAAACAAGAGTATCGCCGGGCACGATGACACCCTTATTCTCCACCAGAGTATCCCAGTTCAGACTGAAATAAGGATTTTGGTTTTCTTCCGGCAGGTCTTTGCAGCCCATGAAAGCAATCCAGCAAAAAATCGTCAGCAATAGCAGACTGAACTTCATGCAGCAAAGATAGACGGGCGGGTGATAAACAAAAAAGGGCTGAACAGGGCATAAAAAGACCTTTCATTTCAGCATCGGAACCTGATTGATGTTTTTTAAGCATCAAAATCCTACCAAGCCAAAATTATCCGAAGTCAGTACCGAAAGGCTGGTTCCATAATTTGAATTTCTTTAGCGGAAATTTCCAGTTCTCTGGCCAGAATTTTCCAATTTTGCACACTGCCTTTTACTTCTGAAATAATTTTATCCATTTGACTATCTGTTAAATGGAAGAGCTTTCCGACACTTTTGGCCAATTCAAAATCCAGACTGCTTTGAGTAGAATCTATATTGAGTGACAATCCGCTTTTGTCAATAGACGGATTGAGATCAAATGCGGGCGAGAGGAGCCAGCCACTTGATTTTAGGATAAAACCATGGTTGCGAAGGTGATCATCGGTATTCGAAATGGCAATATTAAAAACCAGCCGCCGCCAGAGCTGTTGCAGGTCTTCTGTGTTCCTGCTTCCCTGAAACTGAAGAAATTCTGCCAAATCAAGATAACTCGCCGTCCGTTGTTTCAAGGTTTCTTCTGTTTGTCCGGTCATGGTCATGGCAGAAGCAATATGAATGCGCTGGCTTCCTACCCGGTCAAACCGCTTTGTGATGAATGCCCGATATGGTCCCGAAATGTGCTCCAAAACAGATTCAGCCATTTCAATTCCGCAATTGACAGCAAGCCGGTATGCCAGATATTCCCAAGCTGCCATATCTGTTACATCGTTTTTAGAAGGGAATTTTGCAATCCACAAGTGCCCTTTCCCATCCAAAATATTGGCTTTTGGCCTTGCTCCACCCAAAGAAGATCCGGGGGCAAAAAGAACAGAATACCATGATTCGAATTCTTCATCTGATTCGCTTTCGTACTTTTCAACAGCATCCTGTAAAGCTCTCAGCCGAATCCATGGTGGTGTTGGCTGATGGAGGTTATCATCAAGGAACGGGCCGTCTTTTTCCTGTTTGAAGCGCAAGGCCCCGGGACGGGTTTCATCTAAGGTTCCCAGGAGAAAGTCGGTCTCATGCAGATTCCGCATGGGTCTGCCTTCGGCTTTGGCCACAATAGCCTCCCGGCGTCGCATTAAAGTTCTTCCCCATGTATCAGGCATGGAATCCAGAAACATTCCGAAATTTTCTTTGCCTCCGGGGTATTGATTGCCGGAAAAAAATGCAAGGTCGGGATCCAATTGAAAGGGATATTTTCCGGAAAGCCAGAAGGGATCATAAGAAAATGAAAAAGCACTACGACCTTTGGTATGCTGTACCAATAATCTTCCCATGCAGGCCGGACCCTGAAGATCAATCCAATCTGCATAAACCCGTATTTCCGTCCTGCCTGCAGCCATATTCTATTTTTTAGGATTCAAAAGTTCAATGTCCTGAAGTTTCCGGCCAAATTCATCATCGGCGGCAAGCTTCAAAAAATCATTGTGCAGGTTTAAAACCCGGAGGGTATTAAAATAAGCAGCCATTGAAACCGATCCGCTACCCTTTTCAATCTCACTTAAGGTGCTGCGGTCGATTCCCGCCCGTTCTGCAACCTGTACTGTAGTTAGCCTTCTTCGCTTTCTGGCGAGTTTGATATTTTCACCCACCTGGTCCAGAATTTTCTGGTGCCGGGGGAAGAGGATATATTTTTTTCCTGCCATTTTGTAGAATATTTTCTGCAAAAAAAGAATTTTTGAGGAAAATATCCAACATTTTAAATTTCAAGAACCGGAATGCCCCGGCCGATTGGCACAATACTATTCTTCCCCGTTTTGCAATCAGAGTAAGAGGTCTCGAAATTTTTATTTTTAAGAAAAAGGGCTTTTGCCGTTACTTCATCCCGATCTGATAAAAGAAGATTTTCCAAATACGGGAGATGACTATTGGTAAAATGACGAAGGGAAAGAAAAGGGCTTGGGATTTTTTCAAATTAAAACCCCGGAAAGCGTAAGCCGGCAGGCCATAAACAAAAAGGCCTCAATATCAGCTGACATTGAGGCCTTTGATGATTAAAGAGGGGAATTATGCCTTTTCGGCATTTTTCAGGGCCCTTGGAATCTCGATGGTTACCACCGGAACTGCGGGCGGATTCAGAATTTCGTATTTGTCGGTAGCTATGGCCGAAACCTTTACGGTTTTGCCCAAATCCAGGTCCGACACATCGATGGTAACAAAATCGGGAAGGTGAGCGGGAAGGGCAGAAATTTTCACTTTGCGCAATTTCTGAACCAGCTTACCTCCTTTGGATACCCCAACAGACTGGCCGACCACCTTCACAGGGACATCAATTTTCACCTTTTTTTCGGGATTCAGTTCCAGAAAATCGGCATGCAGAATCATGTCATTTACCGGATGAAACTGTACTTCCTGCAAAACGGCTTTATACTTTTTGCCTTCCACATTGAGGTCAACGGTATGGGCATCAGGTGTATATACCAGATCCCTGAACAGATACATGGGCACGGCAAAATGCACCTGATCTTTTCCGCCATACAATACGCAGGGTACTTCGGCTTTTTCCCGCAATTCCTTTGCAGAAGTTTTACCGAGATTCGCTCTTTTAAACCCTACAATCTCTACTGATTTCATTTTTGAAAAACTGTTTTATGAATGAATAAAAATTAAATGAACAAGGTACTGATGGACTCCTGCGCATGCACCCGGCGGATGGCCTTGGCAAACAGAGGTGCCACACTGAGAACTTTTACTTTGGGATGATCCCGCTTCTGAGGCAGGGAGTCGGTTACCACCACTTCGGTAAGGGCTGAGTTTTCGATAACATCATAGGCTTTGCCCGAAAAGATGCCATGGGTACAGAAAGCCCTGACACTGACAGCACCTTTTTCCATCAACACTTCCGCAGCACGGGAAAGGGTTCCGCCGGTATCCACGATATCGTCTACCAGAATAACATGCATGCCACTCACATCTCCGATTACCTGCATGGTGGCAATTTCGTTGGCACGAAGCCTGTGTTTGTCGCAAACGGCCAGTTCCAAGCCAAAATACTTGGCATAAGACCGGGCACGGGCCACCCCACCCACATCGGCCGATGCAAACATGAAATTGTTCATTTTCAGATCCCGGATGTAGGGCATGAAAATGGCCGTGGCATCCAGATGGTCTACAGGAAAATCAAAAAATCCCTGAATCTGGCCGGCATGAAGGTCCAAAGTCATAAGCCGCTGAATGCCTGCTGCTGTAAGAAGATTGGCCACCAGCTTGGCCCCGATGGCCACCCTGGGTTTATCCTTTCTGTCCTGACGGGCATACCCGAAATAGGGAATTACGGCCGTAATGTTAGAGGCCGAAGCCCGACGAACGGCATCGGCCATCAGCAGCAATTCCATCAGATTGTCGGAAGGTGCACAGGTAGCGTTGATGAGAAAAACATCTTCGCCCCGGATCGATTCGTTGAACTCCGGAGCCATTTCGCCATCACTAAACTTATTGATTTTCAATGCGCCAAGAGGAGCACCATAATGCTCCGATATTTGCTCAGACAAATACCGGGAAATGGTTCCTGAAAAAATCTTAACGCTTGCCATGAAAACTTCCCCCCGAAAAGAGCCGCAAAAGTAAAGATTTAGATTGGCGATTCAATGAATTGAATCATTATTTTATTGTTAATTGCGTGAAACTCCGGGAGTCCTGCATTTTAATTTTACCTGTTCTTTTCCAATTGCCGGATCATGGCTTCCATATCCTTGGGATAAGGCGCCTCCACGGTAAGTCTTTCTCCGTTCATCAATGCGAAATTGAGGGCACGGGCATGCAGGGCCACCCGGGATATAAGGGGCTGTTCTTCAGTGTCTTTGGCCAGCTTAAATTTTCGCTTGAATTCCGACAGATAAATGGCCGGACCGCCGTAAAGGGCATCCATCACAATGGGGGCTTTGAGGCATTGCAGATGGATACGAATCTGATGCATTCGCCCGGTAAAAGGGATGCATTCTACCAGGGTATGGGCCTTATAAATCTCCAGGGAATTGAACAGGGTTTCGGCCTCCTTGCCCTCCGCACGGTCAATTTTCACCACCCCGATTTTGAGGGGCAGAATCGGTAAATTCACGAGAATCCCCTGAAAATCATGGACTCCGGCTACTACCGCATGGTAAATTTTGGTTACCTGCCGGTGCTCAAACTGCATGGCAATATGGCGGTAGGCTTCCGGATGTTTAGCAAAAATCAAAACCCCGGAGGTCTCTTTATCCAGACGGTGCCCGGCCTGAGCATCTGAGCAATAGGATTTGGCGAGCCTTAGCATGTTTTCGGCCTTGTCGTCGTGACGCTCCGAAAGGGTAGACACAAATGGCGGCTTGTTGACGAGGAAAAAATCTTCGTTCTCGAAAATCAGCAGGTCCTGAAAGTTGAGTTTCTTCAATGCAAAAAAATAAAAGCCAAAATTACCCTTAAAAAATGAGCCTGCCCAAAACCGGCCAGTACTCAGGTATGGAGAAGGTAACGCCAGTGGTTCAGCAGGATGCCGGTGGCCATGGCAGCATTGAGGGATTCGGCCTTTCCGAATGCGGGTATGCTCAGGCTTTCGATGCCGGGTATTTTCCACTCCTCCGAGATGCCGTGCGACTCCTGCCCGATAACCAAAGCCATGGGTCCGCCGGGCAATTGAAAATCGTAAAGTGAGCTGCCGTTCATCCCGGTAGTGTACAGAGCACGGCCACTTTTCAGAATGCTTCCAACCTCGGATTTCACCTGCCTTACCCGCAAAAAAGATCCCTTGGAAGCATTGATTACCTTGGGGTTATACCATTCTACACCCTGACCCGTGGTGATGATCTCCTTCAGACCAAACCAATCTGCAAGCCGGATGATGGTACCCAGATTACCGGGGTCTGAAAGCCGGTCGAGTACAAGCCAAAGCGGAAGCCCGGGGTCCGGCCGTAGGATGGCTTCGGGAATTTCTACTACAGCCAATGCATCACGATTGGTTTCCAGGGTTCCGGTGGATTGCAGAATTTTTTCGTCGCAGAGAAATGAAGCCGCAGGCAGGGATTCAGTGCGCAGACCGGCCTTAGCATAAAAATCCTCAGTACCAATGAGATATCGGATTTTCCAATCCGATTCCAGCAATTCCAAAACCGGTTTGGCACCCTCGGTCAGGAATAATTTTTCTTTTTCCCTGAACTTTTTTTGATGAAGCTGCCTGATTTGTTTCGATAATGCCTGACTGAGGATTTGCATTTAACCTTACTTTTGAGGCCGAAGTTATTTCAAATTTCAACGCTGCATTGGCAGAGTCTGTAAAAAAAACCGCATTCAGCCGATTTTGGCTCAGGCAAGTGCCTGTGCTGTTGATTCTTTTGGCGGGTATTCCTTCCTGCATCAATACTCCTTTTTTGAAAAAAGGGGAATACCTGCTGACGGGTCAAAAGGTAAGGGGACACAAAAATGTGCCTGGTGAAGAACTGGAACTGCTCTTCAAACAAAAGGCCAACCGCAAAATTTTGGGACTCACCCCCTATCTCGGTTTTTACTTTTTCGGAAAAAGCATTTGGGATACCACCCGAATCAGGAAGCAAATTCAGACCAAAGAGGCCTATTTCAACAATAAAATTGCCCGGCTGCCCCCCGGCTCCATTCAGGATTCGCTTGCGTTGGAAGCAAAAAAGGAAAAACGCTGCCAAAAACTCTACCTCAACCTGTATGAGGGCAATTGGTGGATGCGGGTAGTGGGCGAACCGCCCGCCATTTACGACAGTGCCAAATCCCGGGAAACCCAGCGTGAAATCCGGAATTATCTGTTCAACAAGGGTTTTTTTGACAATGAAGTTCAGTTGAAAGAGGACACCTTTTTGGGTGGAAATATATCTGTTAGATACATCATTAAAGAAAACAAACCCCACAAAATCAGGCATACGGAAATCAGAACCGACGACTTCCGGATCAAGCAAATTATGGACAGCAGCCAAAACCTCATGGCCCTGAAACCCAACATGAACTACAACAAAAGTTTTTTGCTCCAGGACCGTGAAACCATTGAGAAAGTACTGAGAAACAAGGGTTATTACACCTTCAGCCGCGAATATGTCATTGCCAATGTGGATACCGGGGCGGCACCCATTTTGAGCCATGAAGACTCTGCTTTAGCCAAAAAACAACCGGAAATTTTTTCAAGAATGGGCTGCGATGTGGTCTTCACCATACGAAATCCCGAAGATGCCCGGCACCGGGCCTATACCATTAACCGAATCAATTTCACCCTGAATGAATCGGATACGGCCCACATCGGGCTGGCCGATTCTTTGGTATCGGATTCCATCCATTACTATTTGCAATCCAAAAAACAGTACTCCCTCGGCATCCTCAATTCCAAAATTCTGGTAAAACCGGGTCAGTTTTTTCATTATTCCAAAATCACCAATACCCAGGCTCAGCTCACAAGTATGGATATGTTCCGCTATGTGAATATGGCCATAGACACACAGGGAACAAATATAAAATTGAGTGTAACCGCCAACCGTCTGCCCAGGTACCAGATGTCCAACGAATTGGGTATGCTGATGAGTCAGGGAGCACCGGGCCCCTACATCAACCTCGGGTTCAAAATCCGCAATGTACTGGGCGGATTTGAAGTGTTTGAGGTCAATGGCCGGTATTCGCAGGAAGGTCAGCTGTCTACCTTCATTCCTTCTGATGTGGTGTTCAGGGCCAGAGACTTGAGTATCTCCTCGTCCTTTACCATTTCAAAAATTCTTTTCCCCTTCCGGCTGAGCGAAAAAATATATGAATACAACCCCAAGACCCGATTCATCTTCAGTTTGACTGCCCTGAAGCGACCCGAATATACCCGAAATCTGATCAAAGGTGCATTGAACTACACCCTGAATCTGTCGCAAAGCCGGCAGATTGGCATCTCGCCCATCGATATTACGGCCAACATTGCCCCGCTCACCAACGACTTTTACAAAGAGCAGCTGATTTTGTTTTCCGGCCTTGGAAGGCGCGGGGTAGAGCAGTCATTCACCACCTCTCTGGTGACCAATTTCAATGCCTTTTACATGTTCAACAACAATACGGGAGGACAAAAAAAGAAAGCCAAATACCTGAGAATCAATCTGGAATACGGAGGCGAAATGGCGCATCAGATTCTCCGGAACATCCTTGGAAAAGATACCAATGCCATCGGACCCTTCAAACTTTTCCGCTATGCCCGGGCCACTGCCGATTTCAGGTTTTACAGGCCCGCAGGCCGGAATACGGTATTGGCCTTCCGCCTCGCAGGCGGGTTCTCTGTACCCCTAAGTCCTTCCAATGTTCTACCATGGGAAAAATATAATTTTGCCGGTGGCAGCAACTCTATAAGAGCCTGGCTACCAAGGCGTCTTGGCCCCGGTTCGTATGCACCGCAAGGTTCCGACCCCAACAACCTTCGGGTAGAGCAACCGGGAGAAATCATTTTGGAATCGAGCATCGAACTGCGGCAGAAACTGATCGGCTTTTTTGAAGGGGCCCTTTTTGCCGATGCCGGAAATGTGTGGAACTTTGAAAGGGACCCCGAAAGACCGGGTTCGGAAATCAATCCTTTGTTTATCAGGCAATTGGCCTTAGGTGGAGGCATCGGACTGCGCTTCGACTTTTCATTTCTGATTATCCGGGTGGATGCAGCCACCAAAATTTACAATCCTGCCATTGCCGGGGAGGCCGAAAGGTGGACCATCCGCAACATTTCCTGGAAGCGGCCTTTTGGCGTCAACGGCCAGACCTTGCTGAATGTAGGAATCGGATATCCGTTCTAATCCAATGTATTTCAGGGCTTAAACTTTACTGCCGCACTGTCGGTCAGGGTATGAAGGAAGGCAATGATGGCCTGCTTTTCCTCGCCGGTCAGCATCAGACTGGTACCAAATTTCTGGTTGGTGGCCAGCTGAATTTGCGGATCAACATTGGGCATAAAGAAAATCGTTTCGGAATTGTAGTGGTCCAGAACCTGTTCCAGGGTTTGAAACCGTCCGTCGTGCATGTAGGGTGGTGTCAGGGCCACATTGCGTAGTTGCGGAACCTTGAATTTTCCCCGGTCAGATGGCAGGCCGGTTACCGTCTGCAATCCCGGATCTTCAGAGCCAAGGCCGGTGTTAAAGAAACCAAAAAATCCGTCCTGCCGCCCCAGCAGGGTTTGAGGAAGATGGCAATCGCCGCAGTTGCCGCCCCGCAGGCCCAAAGCCCCGGCGAAGGGGTCGGGATGGGTAAAAAACAAAACACGGCCTTTTTCTTCCAATGGGCTGAGGTTTTCAAGGCCCTGCAAATACCGGTCGTATTTGGTATCCACAGCCACCAGACTGCGCTCAAACTGGGCAATGGCTTTGGCGATGTTGTCGATGGTAATGTTTTGAGAACCAAATGCTTTCAAAAAAAGTGGGGGATATTTCGGGTCGTTTTGCAGTTTCTGCACCAGGGCAGCGGGCTGCATGGCCATTTCTCCCGGATCCTGAATGGGATGAAGCGATTGCTGCTCCAGACTGGTATCGCGGCCGTCCCAAAAAAAGCGATTTTGAAGTCCTGTATTGAAAAGTCCCGGGGTATTTCGTTTTCCCGGGGTCCCGTTTATGCCAAAGGAAACCGGGCCAACATCAGCAAAAGCATGCTCCGGCCGGTGGCAGGAAGCGCAGGAAATGGTATTGTTGGCCGAAAGGGATTTATCAAAAAACAGGGTTTTTCCAAGCAAAATCCCCTCCTTGGTACTGGGATTTGCCGGTGGCTCGCGGTAGTAGCCCATCAGCCGTGAATGATAAGCGGGGGTAAAGGGAGTTGGCGCAAAAGGGCTTTCCTTTTCCTTGCAGCAGGAGCCGAAGAAAAGGGCCATCAGTGTAAGGATAACCCAAGCCGGTAAGGGGTAATATTTGTTTGTGTTCCGAAGGTCCTTCACAATCCTGAATAATAACGGCCCAAATTTACTTTCTTTGTTGCTTAAAGAATAACCGTAATGCTGCTTATTTTAATTGGAATTATTTCTGTTTTTCTCGGATACCGCCTCTCGGCCGGTTCATTTCCTGCCAGCAAATGGGGTATGCCCCTGAAGATTTTCGGTCTCATCACCGGCATTGCCGGGTTTGGCCTCTCTTGCATCATTGCCATTCAGCCTGGTGAAGTCGGGGTAAAGATTCTGTTTGGGCAGGTGCAGGAAGGAACTTTGCAGAGCGGTCTGCATGTGGTAAATCCGTTGCTCGATATCGAGCGGTTCGACATCCGTACCCAAAACTACACCATGTCTTCGGTGCATGACGAGGGCGATCAGCAGGGCGACGATGCCATAAGGGTACTCACTGCTGACGGACTTGAGGTGATCATCGACCTTACGGTTCTCTACCGGGTATTGCCCGACCGGACACCGGAAATTCTGAAAAAAATCGGACCCCAGTATAAATCTGTGGTAGTCAGGCCGATAACCCGTACCAAAATCAGAGACAACGCCGTGTATTACGATGCGGTTTCGCTGTATTCCACCAAAAGAGACGAATTTCAGAACCGCATCTTCAATGATATTTCCAAGCTGTTTAAAACCCGGGGCCTGGACCTCGAGCAACTATTGGTGCGAAACATTACCCTGCCCAATTCGGTGAAGCAAACCATAGAGTCGAAAATAAATGCAGAGCAGGAGTCCCAAAAAATGCAGTTTGTGCTTTCGAAAGAGAAGCAGGAGGCCGAGCGCAAAAGAGTGGAAGCACAAGGTATTGCCGACTATCAAAAAATTGTTTCTTCAACCCTCTCGCCCAATCAACTGCAATACGAAATGATTAAAGCCCAGAAAGAACTGGCCACATCACCCAATGCCAAAATTGTCATAATGGGAAACAAGGAATTGCCGTTGATATTGAATCATTGATTCAATTATCCCTGATAATCAATTTCTGATTTAGAGCAATCTTCTTCTCTCCTTTCCTTCAGAACCCGGGGCGGAAGCAACAGAACCGGAGGAAAAAACCCCTTTCATCCGGGTTCGCAGCAAGCGGGCAATATTGTAAATGGCTCCTGTGTACACTTCCAGAATATCACCGCACAAACCAATGGCAATGGCCGCCAGGGTCACATTCAGTTGGTACTGGTAATTTCCGTAGACCAAAACGGTGGCAAATAGCAATAAAATCACCTGAAGAGCCTGCATGGTTTTTACCACCAGATCATACCATGACGGGTGCCTGTCGTGGATGTAAAAAAAGAAAACCACATTGAGGTAGCAAAGAATCCAGGCAAGCAGTACCGAACCGGTATCGCTCATTTTGTTCATGGGTTTGCCGTTCAGAATCATGCTGATGATGTTGGCGTGAATGACCACACCAAACATATCGGGGTATGCCTTGCCGGCATAATTGGGATTCATGGGGGTATGGAATTTGTCATCCCGGGTGAGGTCGGCAGCGAGTCCGAAATCGGGACCCATGTAGCCCATGACCACTATTTTATCCTTGAGATTGATGGGCAATTCGTGCTGATTTTCAGCCGGGGACCCATCATTCGGGCCCAGAACATCGCCCACATCCAGGCTGTAAAACATATTGCGGTTGCCTCTGAAGTTGATGATTTCCACAGGATTGTTCCGGCTTAGAAAAGAACTGACCTTACCGGTATCCACCAGCCGTGCAATTTCTACCCCAAAAGCAAATTCTTCATGGCCCCTTACAGAATCCCGGGGCGTAAAGGTTCGGCAAATCTTATACTCGTCCTTACTTTTTGTGGGGGTAATGAGATTGCAAAAGCCCGAACTGCCGTACTGCCGGAAGCGGGGATGGCAGTACATAATGGTATCAAAATTTTCATCCAGATCATCAAGAAAGGATAGTTTACTGTATAGTACCAGATTTTCTACTTTGCTGAGTGCTTCCTCAAGCAGGGAATCTTCCTCCGGATTTTTTAAGACCCGGAAACTGCAATCTATTCCCAGGACTTTGGGTTGCCGGGCAGCAATCACTTCAATCTCACGGGCGATTCCCTTACGGCTGAGATTCCCGAAATTGACCAGTACAATATTGGTATCGGCAGTAGGCTCGTCGCGGATGGTATCCGAAAACACTATATCGGACATCTCGAAATCGGTAAGCGCCTGATCGATGGGATTGAGAAAGGAGAATCGATCAACCAAACTACTGATTCCCAGCATAAAAGCAAAAACCGTCAGGGTACAAAAGACATAGTCCGCTTTAAAGAAAAACCGCAAAAACCGGATCATTCCACTCGAAAGATGAAGGCAATTAAAAACAAAGAGTTGAATATAAGAAAACAGACCTTCTGCTTAATGGCTGAAGCACTGCATTTTTTCAGCTGGCTTTTACCTTTTTTGCCTGAGCAAACTGTTTTTCAGCCTATTCTTCCTGCTCAAAATCCAGGTTTTCCAGGTCAATGAGGGAGCCCAGCATATCGGCAAAGCGGGTTTCTTTCTCCAGAATCTTTTTGCTGATGACCGAATATTCTGAGAGTCCGAACAAAATAAATTCCTTCCAGAAAAGGCGGTCGGAAGGTTCGGTTCGGAGACTGCTGTCGAAGATGAGGTCGTCCAGACCGGGAACGGCATCCAGCATATTGGCATAGGCCTCCGGGGTATCCAGAATCCCGAGCGTTACCTGATTTCCACCCGAAAAATACTCTGTAATAGCTTGATAAACAGGTCTTTCTTTCGATTTCTTTGATTTTTCGGGATGCGGAAAATATTGCACAAAAAGAGTTCGAACGGCCTTGCCGATCAGATTGCGGGCCACAATGGCAGCGCCCTCCTGCTCACCCTCGTACACCAGCTCCACCTTTCCGGTAATGGCGGGTACAATACTGTAAATATCAGAAAATCTGACCGATGCATCCGGCGTTCCATTGATGAGGTTTCGCCTTTCGGCGGCACTGACCAAATTTTCGAAGGCCGATATGGTCATACGGGCCGAAACACCGGACTTGGCATCCACAAATTCGGAATGCCGCGCCTCTGCCGCTATTTGCTCCACAAGGTCGCGGGCGAGTTCGGGAATCCGGATATTTTGCTGACCTGATTTGATCACCGCTTCCTGCCGGGTAATTTTCTTCCCTGTTTCCAGGTCGGGGGGATAATGGGTGATGATTTGACTGTCGATGCGGTCTTTGAGGGGCGTTACAATGTTGCCCCTGTTGGTATAATCTTCCGGATTGGAGGTAAAAACAAACTGAATATCAAGGGGTAAGCGAAGCTTAAATCCCCGGATCTGAATATCACCTTCCTGCAAAATATTGAACAATGCCACCTGTATACGAGCCTGAAGATCGGGCAGTTCGTTGATGACAAAGATGCTTCGGTGAGAGCGTGGAATCAATCCATAATGGATGACCCTTTCGTCTGAGTAAGGCAACTTGAGGCTTGCGGCTTTTATGGGGTCTACATCGCCGATGAGGTCGGCCACGGTGACATCGGGTGTGGCCAGTTTTTCGGTGTACCGTTCGCTTCGGTGCCACCATGAAATTGGGGTGAGGTCGCCCTTTTCTTCAATAATATTTTTTCCAAAGCTGCTGATCGGATTCAGCGGGTCGTCGTTGAGTTCCGAGCCTTCGATTACGGGAATGTATTCGTCCAGAAGATTGACCATAAGCCTCGCCATTCTGGTTTTGGCCTGACCCCGAAGGCCCAGAAAATTGACGTTGTGTTTGCTGAGCAATGCCCGCTCCAGCTCGGGGATTACCGTTTCTTCGTACCCGTAAATTCCTCCGAAAATGGCCTCTTTGTTTTTCAGTTTTCCGATCAGGTTTTGGCGTATTTCTTCCTTTATGCTCAGGCTTTTCCAGCCGGCTTTTTTCAGGTCGCCAAGGGTTTTTATTTTATTGATTTCCAATGGATTAATCAGGATTGCAGTGAAAATATATTTTGCTCTTTACCGAGGATAAGGCAAAAAACGGCATAGTTGAGAATATCGCGGTAATTGGCCTCTATGCCTTCCGAAACCAGCGTTCTGCCTTCGTTGTTTTCAATTTGTTTCAGCCGGTAAATTTTCATGAGGATGATATCGGTAATGGAGCTGATGCGCATATCCCGCCATGCTTCGGCATAATCGTGGTTTTTATTTACCAGCAGGTCGATGTTGCGGTCCACGCTTTCGTTGTACAATTGCTCCAGTTCATCCTGTTTCAGTTCTGTTTGCTCATCCTGTCCGTGCAGCGCAATCTGAATGAGGGCAATGATGCAATAGTTGATGATGCCCACGAATTCCGTTTCTATGGGGTCGTTTACCTTTTGCATTCCTTTTTCCTGAATACTTCGGATGCGGGCGGCCTTGATGTAAATCTGATCGGTCACCGAGGGCAGACGCATAATCCGCCAGGAGGTGCCATAATCTTTGTATTTGTTGATAAACAAGGACTTGCAGTGGGCAATAACTTCCCGGAATTGCTTTTCGGTTTTTTGCACAACTAAAAAAATTGGACCGGCAAGGTGGGAGCAATTACCGGGATTGTCAATAGCCCTCTTCTGATTTTTGGGGTTCCTTATTTTAAGTTCAACGCTCAAAGTTCAAAGTTGAAGGTTCAAAGTTCATAGTTGTTTAAAATCCTTAAAATCAATGTATTAAAGCTTAAATCTGACTGCTAAAAACTGAAAACTTGAATAGCTTTTGATTTTTTACTTTTTACTTTTGACTTGTCTTATCCACTTAAAACCGACTACTAAAAACTGAAAACTTGAATAGCTTTTGATTTTTTACTTTTTACTTTTGACTTGTCTTATCCACTT
>CANHCT010000063.1 GCA_947459175.1 Hymenobacteraceae bacterium | reverse complement strand
TGAAAAAGAGGACAGTACGCCACCAAAACTTCCGATGGGTGTGCGAACGGCCGAAACGATGAAAACCGACTTGGTTTGATTCATGCTGATTGTATTTTAATTTGGTGAATGATAATTCGGAATCTGATTTTTTACCTTCAGGTATTGCGATTGAATGATGCCGTCTTTCAATCCGAGGTCGGGCACCACAATTTTTTTTGCTTTGGCCATTTGCATCACATGCAGGTATATCCTGGAGGCAGGTACAATGACATCTGCCCTGTCGGGATTGAGCATCAACTGATGGATTCTTTCCTCCACACTCATCTGAGAAATATAGGTATGCACATGATGGAGTTCGGCCAGGGAAAGGCTTTTGTTCTTTTTGCTTTTTACTGTGGCCAGTTCATACAATTTGTTAATGTTGCCGCCTGTGCCGATGGCAGTAACCGGATAGAGTTCTTTGGAAACATGTTCATGAATCCAGAAATCCAGTTTCAGCCACTCGTCGGGGAACTTGCCGTTTTCCATATTGCGCACCGACCCGATGCGAAAAGACTCAGACGCTATTTTCTTTTTGTCCACATATAAATTGAGCTCCGTACTGCCTCCGCCCACATCCACATGCAGATAGGATTTTTCATCAATAAATTTGAACAGAGCCATGTTGATGAGTTCAGCTTCTTCCTCTCCGGATATGATTTCAAGTGGAAGGCCTGTCTGCTCAAAAACACGGGTGGCAATCATGGCTCCGTTTTCTGCCTCTCTGAGTGCCGAAGTGGCACAAGCCCGGTAGGCAATCACTTCATATAAATCAAGAAGTTGCTTGTAGGCCGACATCAGTTTGATGAACTTTTCCTCGGTTTCTTCGCTTATCCTGCCCCGGCTGAATACATCCTGACCGAGCCTGAGCGGAAAGCGGATGTATTCCAGGTTTTTGATGGTGTCCTTTTCATTGTACCGTATTATGCTGGAAACCAGCAGGCGAATGGCATTGGACCCAATGTCAACAGCGGCAACTCTCATCAGCAAATAAAGCCCCGCAAGTAAACCAAAGATTTTTTCAGGAAAAACCGCTCCCGAAAAAACCACCGCAAGCTTCTCAAAAACTCGGAAATTTTGTGCAGGGAAATCCTTGGTTTACCGAAAAATACAAAATTCTGCAACAAAGAATCAATGCCATTGCAACTTTGGTGTTTAATTTGCGGTTATCTATTTTATTTCAAATCAACCAATGAAAACCAAATTTTTTCTTGCAGGATTATTACTTCTGGGGATTCTATCCGCACATGCCGGAGACGGCAAAAAAAACGAAGGCAGTGTTGAAAAGCCGGGTGTAAAAACCTGGGACAAAACATTGATGCTGAGGCTAAAACCTGAATTCAGAGAATTGGTTCAGCCCAACGGCATCCGCCACCAGGCCGGAGAAAGGCTCTTTGCAGAACTGAGGACTGAAAAATTTTTCAAAAGATTTCCCCACCGGCAGCCTCCAAAGGACAAATACCACTTTACAGGCGAAGTGATTCCGGATATGAGTCTGATTTTTCAACTCCAGTACCAAAACGATGCTATCCCGGTAAGGGAAGCTGTACGGCTGGCTATGAACAGTGGGCTTTTTGAATATGCCGAGCCGAAATACATCCGCGAAACAACCTTGATCCCCAATGACCCGCGAAGAAATCAGCAGTATTCTCTCGACAGCATTCAGGCCTATCAGGCATGGGACATCTCACAGGGGGATACCAATGTGGTAATCGGGATTATTGATTCGGGGGTGCAAACCAACCACAGCGACCTTTCCCCTCAAATTAAATACGACCCTAATGACCCCACCAACGGTATTGATGACAACAACGACGGATACATCGACAACAATCGGGGTTGGGATTTTTGCGGACCCACCACCAATTTCAACTACCCCGGTGACAACAATGCCAACATTACCCAGGGAAATGCCAGCCATGGCACCCATGTAGCAGGCATTTCCGGCGCAGCCACCAACAACGGAATTGGTATTGCCGGTGTTGCCTATCGCTGTAAAATCATGCCCCTGAAATGCTCTCCGGACGATGGCGGCCAAAGTATACTTTTTGGATATGAGGCCATTGAATATGGTGCCAGCCATGGTTGCGATGTATTGAATTGCTCCTGGGGAACTGCAGGAGGATATTCAACTTATGAACAGGAAGTTATCACTGATGCCACACTTACCTACAATTGCCTTGTGGTAGCAGCAGCAGGAAATGATAATTCTCCCGATCTGTTTTATCCCGCTTATTACGACCATGTGCTGGCAGTTTCGGCCCTCGGACCCGGCAATGTAAGGGCAAATTTTACCAACTTTAATTATAAGGTAAGGGTGGGTGCACCCGGTGTAAACATCATGAGCACCTATTTCAACAATACCTACCAGAACAATAGCGGGACTTCAATGGCTTCTCCGGTGGTAGCCGGCGTGGCCGGATTGGTAAAGTCGCATTTTCCAAACCTTACTCCCGATCAGATTGCCCAAAGAATACGGGTGACCTCCGACAATGTTTACACCATTCCCGGAAATACCCAAACCACCCTTTTCGGAAAACTGGGAAGGGGAATTGTAAACGCATACCGGGCATTGGTGGAAAATCCTCCCGGCATCAAGAATCTGAGGGTAAGGGTAACCGACAACAACAACAATCTTTTTCAACCGGGTGATACCCTGTACATTACCGCAGATTTCATCAATTACCTGAGTCCTTCTTCTGCAAATCTGAAAGTGCGTTTTTCTGTCGTGACGGGAACCAACAGCATTTATGTCACACAGGTTCCTGCCTCGCAGGATTATGTTTTGGGCGAAATGACCCTGAATCAAATTAAGAACAACAACGGGGCACCATTTAAGATTTTCCTGAAGCCCAACCTGCCCAATGACAGAACCATCGATATCAGGATGCGGTATTCTGACGGAACCTATGATGATTATGACCATAATTCCATTTTGCTGAATCCTACCTACATCAATGTTCAGAAAAACAACATCAGCACCACTGTTACCTCCAAAGGAAGGATTGGCTGGAATAATGACTTATCTTCTGAAGGCCTTGGTTTTCAGCACAAAAGCCGTCAAACTCTGTATGAACTCGGCCTCATGACAGGCAATTCGGTCACCAAAGTGGCCAGTACAGTTCGCAATACCACCACAGGCGCCGGTGCGCAGCAGGATGACGATTACCGAAACATCAATTTTGTAAAAGAAGTAACCCCTCCATCTGCCGCAGTTTCGGAATACAACAACCTGATGTCGGATGCCAATGCGACCACCTCAGCCTCCAATGTAAACATTTTACAGCGGACCTTTGCCGCCACTACCCCCGGCGACAGCAACCACATCATCGTGCAATACAAAATCGTGAACCGGAATGCAACTCCCCTGAGCAATTACTATGTCGGACTCTTCGGGGATTTTGATATTTCAGCAAGCGGTCAGCAGGACAAGGCTTCCTGGAGTCAGGACCAAAAACTGGGCTATACCTATAATTCCAATCCCGACGGGTTATATGCCGGGGTAGCCATATTGGGCAGCAGTACCAATCCGCATTACTATGCCATAGATAACGATGCCACTGCAGCCGATACATTCGGGGTTTACGACGGCTTTTCGGATCAGGAAAAATGGACCGGAATGAGTTCGGGACTTTATCGCCGGCATGCAGGTGTATCTGCAGCCAAGGATGTTTCCATGATCATCGGCTCCGGCCCATATACCATTGCACCCAACGATACCCTGACAGTTGGATTTGCCGTGGTAGCCGGCGAAAACCTGCAGCAAATTCAGCAGGCTGCCCAGGAAGCTCAAAACGAATGGCCCAACCTGCTCACCTCCGGCAGCGAATTGCTGAGTGAAAATAGCTCCAAAACCAAAGTCTGGCCCAATCCGTCCAAAGGTGAATTGTTTATTATGAACAAACAGCAGGATGCCGTCTGGAGCCTGTACAACACCATGGGCCGGAGGATGGACAACATTACCATTTCCAAAACAGATTACGGCAACAGGCTGGAAACGGGTCAGTTGCCTTCCGGTGTTTACATCCTCCGCTCCGGCACAGAGTCGATCAGGATTGTGAAAGAATAAGTCTTTCTCCCCTGATTTCGGGAAAACAGCCCCCCCGTCCAAATGGTGAAATGCGGCAGCATGCACCGATTGGGCGGGGTTTTCTATTTATGACTATGGCTTCAGCACTTTTCATCCAATTTCATCCGTCTACTAAAGCAGGCCTGTTTTCAGAATCAAAATTGATTGGGACCGATTGGCAGGCAGTCAATACAAGCAGTTTGAACTCTATTCCATTTCCCTGACAACCCATAATTCTCTCCTGATATCGCCAGCCTAAGCCGGAAACCCGAGTTCTGACTATTTGCTGCCTTTTGTACCGGCCAATACCGCCTGCACAAACATGGAGGCCAGGGGTTTGCTCAGCGGACTTTCCGGATCCATTCTTTCCGGATGCCACTGCACCGCCATCAGGAAAGGCATAGTGCTTGTACTGCTTGCTTCAATGGCCTCGGGCAATCCGTCGGCTGTTCGGGCAACCAATTGCAGGTTTTTTCCCGGACGGTCTATGCCCTGGTGGTGGTTGCTCAGCACGCTTCCTGTCCGGACGCCCGACTTATCGTACAGGCGGGAAGGCACTATTATTTCCACCGAATGCTCTACCGGACCGTCCTGCCTGTGCTTCACCTTTTCACCCATTCTGGATGGAATGTCGGGCACCAGGCTTCCCCTTTGGTGAATGTTGATGATTTGAAGGCCCCTGCAAATTCCGAAAAGGGGCTTTTTTCGGGCGAATGCATGGTCCAGCATTTTCATTTCCAGGCTGTCGCGGTGCCGGTCAAAACTGCCGCAGTCTGCCGTATCCTTTTCGCTGTCGTACCAGGCCGGATACACATCTTCACCCCCGGTCATCAGAATGCCATCCGATTGATTCAGCCAATAATCAACCGAATCGGGCCTTACATGGTACAGCGAAACCAAACGCAACCCGGGCTCAATCCTCCTGAGCCATCCTTCATATTCTCCCTTTCCGTAGGTCTTGGAAAGCAAAATGGTCTTCTGACCCTGTGATGCACCTGCTCCGAAAAGAGCCAGCATCAGCAAAATGCACTGTCGCCAAATGTTCACTTTCATCAGCATTCTCTATTTTGGTTCCCTCTTGCAGCGGACGAGGGCCGAGGGATTTAAATGCGGGCCATTTTAAACAGAGCCAGATCTTTATAAGGCAGATTGAGCATCCGGGCAATGTTTTTGTTGGTCACTGCACCTTTGTAGCAATACACCCCTTTCATGAACCATTCTTTGGAAAAAATCATTTCTTCCACGCCGCCCAGGTCGGCAGCCCGCAGTACCATGGGGGTGAGAATGTTGCTCAGTGCGGTGGTGGCGGTATGGGCTACACGGGATGCAATGTTGGGCACCCCGTAGTGAATGACCCCGTATTTTTTGAAAACAGGATCCTGATGGGTGGTCATGCGGGAAGTTTCGAAACATCCGCCCTGGTCTATGCTCACATCGATAATAATGGAATCGGGCTTCATCAGTGAAACCATTTCTTCGGTTACCACACAGGGAGTCAGGCCCTCTTCAGCCCTCAGCGCACCGATGACGACATCGGCCCTTTTCAGGGCATCGCTCAGATTGGCAAAATCAATAATAGAAGTAAAAAGCTGGTTTCCAAGCCTTTGCTTCATCCTTCTTAATTTATACAAATGGTTGTCGAACACCTTCACCTCCGCCCCCAATCCCAAAGCGGTGCGGGCCGCATACTCGCCCACGGTACCCGCTCCGATGATGACAATCTTGGTCGGCGGCACGCCCGTTACCCCACCCATGATAATGCCCCGGCCATTGTTCCGGCTGTTGAGGTACTCGCCTGCAATCAGCAAAACAGTGTTTCCGGCTATTTCACTCATCGCCCGTACAATGGGCATGGAACCCACTACATCTTCAATGAGTTCAAAGGCAATGGCGGTTATCTTTTTGCGGTTGATGGCATGAAAATAATCAGCTGTGAGCTGCGAAAGCTGCAAGGCAGAAATCAAAACAGAACCCGGCTGCATCATCTCAATTTCTTCCTGCGCCGGAGGAGTCACTTTGATGATTACATCCCCGCTTTTGTAGAGCTCCTCTGGCGAGTAGCAGATTTTTGCCCCGGCTTCGGAATACTGATTGTCGTAAAATTTGGCTCCATTGCCGGCACCTGACTCAAAGCAAACCTGATGGCCGTTGTTGACCAGCAGGGCTGTGGCCTCCGGCGTGAGGGCGAGGCGGTTTTCCTGCAGTTGTATCTCCTTGGGAACCAATATAGAAAAGCCTTTCTTTTTGGTATCCGTTTCCAGCATTTGCTCCTGCGGATGCAGTGCTTCTTTGGTCAGTGCTTTGATTTCGTTTGGAATCTCAATTTTCATATTTTCGGACTTCCAGATTCCGCCTGGTTAGTTTTTGATGTTGAATATCAATCTGAATATGGGGAAAAGGCGGGCGGTAGCGGATGGCCGAGGCCCATTCGATCAGACAAAAATAGCCGGAATCTGCCAATTCATAGAGGCCGATTTCCTGAGCTGCCTCCGGACCCTTGAGGCGGTAGAGGTCCATATGGTAAACCTTATCACCCGACTTTGTTCTGTATTCGTTTACTATAGAAAAAGTTGGACTGTTGATATCGTCCTCAACCCCCAGCTTTTTGCAGATGCTTTGGATGAGTGTGGTTTTTCCGGCACCCAGCATGCCTTCAAAGAGCCATACTTTACAGGAGCCGTAGTCCCGAATGAGCATGTCGCTAATGGCGTCCAGTTCACTCAGTTCAAACGCTTCATGCCGGATTTCCCCTTTAATATTCATCATCTTTACTGAACGGAAGACCGAAGGTCGTGAACAAACAGGGAGATCAGCCATTGGCAATTTTACCCTTCGGAATCCAATTCAAATATAGCCAATGTTTTCATTCTGAAATAATTATTTTGTCTAACCGATCATGCCGCTGCACCCTGATCAGTAGCCGGTACATTTTTTTCTTCCGGGCCTGCGGGCAGGAGGAAGATTGCGGTAAGTATTTTCATTTCAATATGTTCGGGAAGCGGGGATTTTATTTTCCGCTTTTCTCCCAACAGCAATAGTTAACCCCACCGTCATTTATCCGGTAGTCTTCTGCGACTGCTTAGCCTCTTTTGTGGTTTAGACTATCCTGGTGTTTTCCGATAAAATCTCGGGTTCAGCCAAAGCTGTAATACTGCTAACTTTTCAGGATGGAGCACCCGTGAATTGTTTTTTTTGCAAATCTTTCGATCCCTCGGGGTAATATCTTAGTGGACAATAAGTTATAATCTAAACGAAGCCTGCAGGAGTTCAATTCGATTGTTTGAAAAAAACATCCGGCACACCGGCACGAAAAAACGCCGGGGCCAAGCCATCCTTAAGCCCTGAACATTTTCTTTTCCGCATAAAAAGTGCCGAAAGGAATAAAAGAAAGCACGAAACCCAGAATCGTTTTTCCCCAATTCCATTTGCATTGAAAATGAGCCAGGACCAGCAGCAAACAATACAAAACAAACAACCAGCCATGCAGCATCCCCACCAACTGAACCGCACGGGGGTCGCCGGCCATATATTTGAGCGGCATGGCCACAAAAAGGAGTACCAGATAAGAAATCCCCTCGAGAATGGCAATCAGTCGGAGGCGCTTCAGGGTTTTGTCCGGACCCTGCTTCGGAAGGGCTGTGGTAGAATTGTCCATATGTAAGGAAAGTAAATAAGGTTGCAATATCGCAGGGCATTTTGTTTGTGCTTCATTTTTAAGGGAAAAATAAGATTAGCATCTTGCAGCCCAGTTTTTCAGGGCTTTGAGCGAATTCATCAGACATTACACCAAAATTCAGGAATACCGGACTGACAATCAGGTCGATACAGCTCTGGCCTATATCCAGATTAAGAGCCATACCATACGGATTCTGATTTGGGAAAGTAGCCAAAACAACCTGCTGGCCTTCGATGAAATCCAGTTTACCCGCCCGCTGAATACCGAAGAACAGATTGCGCAGTTTCAGCATTTTCTTCCCGAAAGCGGCCTGTCGGGCTTTCCCGTCCGCCAGGTCAGGTTGATCTACGAGCCGGGACATTTTGTGTTGGTACCCGCCCCGCTTTGGGATGAAAAAAATGCCCTTGATTATCTGCTGCAAACCGGAGAGCCAGCTTTTGACTTCCGCATTCTGGAACAAACCTTCGGAGAAGGACACCACCTGGTGTATGCCCTGCCCCTTGCCTGGAAAAACTGGGCAGATCAACTCTTCGAAAGCTCAGAAATCCAATGGCTATGCAGTCTTATTCCCTTCATTTACAAGGGAATGGAAATGTGCCCTCCGGATAAATCGATGATGCTGGCCTGTATCGAAAATGAATACATGTTTGGCCTCGCCTTCCGTGGGGGCAGCCTGCAATTTCTGAATCGATTCGAATTCAAAACAGAAAACGACCTGTTGTATTTCACCCTCCTGACGGCCGAAACTGCAGGGGCAAATCCTGCCGAAGACCGACTGTTGCTTTGCGGCAATTTGCTCCCCTCCTCTCTGGGTTTTGAGAAGCTGAACCGCTATTTTGGTAATACGGAATTTATATCCGATAAAACGCCTGCAAGTGATGTTCAGGGTGCCGGCTTTCTCCGGCATTCGGTTTATTTTGATTTAATGATGCACCTGAGTCACCAAAAAACATGAAACGAATTGCCATTTTCCCGGGCTCATTCGATCCCTTTACCCGCGGCCACGAGGATGTGGTGAAAAGGTCGCTGGAGCTTTTTGATGAGGTGGTGGTGGCCATCGGCCACAATTCAGGCAAAGTACGCTACTTTCCTCTGGAGTTGATGGAGGCCAGAATTGCCGAAACTTTCGCCCATGAAAAAAGGGTAAAAGTGAAAGTTTTTGCCGGCCTTACCGCCCGCTTTGCTGAAGAAACAGGAGCCCGGTTTATCCTCAGGGGCCTGCGCAATACCACCGACTTCGAGTACGAAAACACCATTTCCCAGGCCAATCACCACCTCAATCCCGGTTTGGAAACTGTTTTTTTAATAACTTCACCGGCCCTCTCAGCCATCAGTTCTACCATCGTGCGTGAAATACACAAATACGGGGGCGATGTCAGGGCATTTTTACCATATTCACTTAACTGATCATGAAAATATTGTTGTCTTTTGTTTTTGCTTCGTTTGCCCTGGTTGGATCCCGGTTTTGGAATCAGGATAAAAAGGAAACTTCCGCCGGAGAATCTCCCTCCATCCAATGGATGAGTATTGAACAAGCAGAGGAGGCTTGTGCCAAAAAGCCCAGAAAGATATTTGTGGATGTATACACCGGTTGGTGTGGCTGGTGTAAAAAAATGGATGCGAGCACTTTTAAAGACCCTGAGGTGGTGAAATATGTGAATGAAAAATTCTATGCCGTTAAACTGGATGCGGAACAGAGGGGCAACATCATCTTCCGGGGAAAGGTATACAAATACAATGCCGGCCGGGAGGTAAATGAGCTGGCTGCCACCCTGCTGAACGGCCAAATGAACTACCCTACCCTGGTGTATCTGGATGAAAAACTGAATGTCATCCAAACCATGGAAGGGTATGTGGACGGCAAACAATTTGATCTCATTCTGCACTATTTCGGACAGGAAGCATACAAAAAGAAAACAAGTCTGGAGGATTTCAAGGCGCAATACAAGAAAAAGTAAAAAGCCCCGCGCCTGCCTGTTTTTCCACAGAAATCTACAGCCCCGCCAGACTAGGGCGTCAATGGATTTCTTCCGGCATTAAAATAAATCTGCGCTCTCCCCTTTTGATATTTTGAAAGGAAGTCTGCCAGTTTTATTTGAGATTCAATCAGTTTGCCCTCCCGGCTGTTGATCAGAAACAGGGAGCTCTCCCCGTTGGCAAATTTCTTTAATTCCCCATCCCGCAGTTTCTGGTAGTTGGCCACCATTTGTTGCTGAAGGCTTATCAGACTTTCCAGGTTTTTGATTTCAATAAAGCTGTTGCTGATACCGATTTCGATATTCCGTATTGCCTGAGTACGCTCCAGCCGGGTTTGAAAAAGTTTGGTTTTCACCAAACCAAGTTTCCCCCTTTCTTTTCTCAGCAACACAGGAAAGGAGAAGTCGACCCCCAGTTTGTAACTCCGGTCCAAACTGGCATTGGACATGATACTTTGGTCTGTGGCAGAAAGCCAGGAGTAATTCAAATTGAGACTGGGCTTAAACATTTCCAAAGCCAGCCGGCGGTCCAGGTCCAGCATGTCGATTTTAAAATTGAGCTTTCTGATTTCCGGATGCTGCGTTCTGGCCAGATTCTGAAGCTGAGCAAGCAAAGAATCTGAAACCGGTGTCTGAAAAGCCAGCGGGAGGTCGGGCCGGGCACCCGGACTCAGCTCGGCAGGTTGCTCATCTTCAAGCCAGAGGTAGGAGGAGAGAATTTGCCGGGCCTGTTTTTCTTCTTGTTGCGATTGCTTGAAGAATATATCCCGGTCCTGAAAAAATATGTGTGCCTCCACCGAATCAATCGGGGCCAGATCACCCACTCCTACCCTTCGCTTCACGGCATTGTACCGCTCATCGGCCAGCCGGTATGCGGTCTCAGCATTGCGCAATTGCTGCCAGGCGAAATACCAGCTCCAATAGTCTTTTGCCGCCGAAAAAATAATTTTGTTGATTTCCTTCACCTTTTCTGCTTCGGCCATATTGATTCCGATTTTGGCCTGCTTCAAAATGGTACGGCGGGCATCGGTCATCAAACCCTGGCCCAAAGGAAGGCCAATGCCCAGATATTGCAGCCCGGCATTGGGGGTAATGTCGCTGCTGCTCAGGTCCTCTCCCACATTTCTTTCATAACCTGCTTTGATTTCCAGACCGGGCCAGGTGGGAATCTTGATTTCGGGGTTGAAGAAATTGAAGTAGTTTTTTCCATCAAAGGATTTGCTGTTGAAGGCAGCTCCGAGCTTGGGATCAAAAAAGCCCCTGCTGATGAGCAATTCCTGGCGGGCAGCCTCAGAGAGCAGGTTGGCTTGCCTCACCAGGGGGTGAAAATTGGCCACCGCCTGAAAAAAGGCCACCGGTCCGAGCAGGGAATCGCCGCGGGCATTTCCCCTCTGCCCCGAAAGCAGGGCAACAAGCAGGAAGATGTTGGAAAAAAGTTTCTTAATCTTATGCAATCCGATTTACTTTTTTTCGCCTCTGCTCATATCCTGATTGGCTTCACCGGCATCGATGGTTGGAGGAAATCCATTGATTTGCCGCCAAAGTTCAAACCAAATGGGCACATCATTGAGCATGACCCAGCCATTGGCCCCGGAACCAAGCCTGAGCTGCTCCGGCCATTTTTCATCCGTCTTGTCGGGTATCACCAGCAGCCGGTAATCGCCGCCTGCTGAAGCCACAAAATCAATCACAGCTACCTCGCCGCCAAAAGTACCGACCGATACATTGGGCCAGCCTGTAAAATTGAGCACCGGCCAACCATCAAACTGAATCCGCACATGCCGTCCTTTCTGAATGAGGGGAACATCCATGGCCTTGACATACAATTCCACAGCCAAATTGGCCGCGTCGGGCATTATGGTCACAAGGGCATCTGTTTCTTTTACCGTCTCCCCTATTCCAACCTTCAGGGCCTTCACGATGTAGCCATCCTGAGGAGCAATGAGTGCATAGTTCCGCGTCCGCATCTCCACATTGGCAATTTTGTTGCGGAGTTTCGAATATTCAGCCTGTGCTTCAGCAAGATAACTCCTTTTTGAGCCCAGTTCGGCATTGGCTTTGGAGATTTTGTCGGAATAGTCTGCTTCCACCGAACTCAGCTCAATCAGGGAATTGATGTACTCATTTTTACTTACAAAAAACTTATTGCGGGCACTGATTTTTTTTGCCATGGTTTCCTGCAATTTCTGGGTGCGTCTTTCCAGATCGGTGAGAGAAATGAGCCCGTCTTTTTCATACAAAGACTTAAATCTGTCGTATTGCAACTTCGAAAAATCATACTGCACTCTTTCGTTTTCGAAGTCGGTGCTGTCACTGAATACCTTCAGACGACTTTGTTTTACTTTGTTTCTGGATTTCTGAAGAGAAAATTTAAGGCCGGACTCCAATGCAAGCAATTGTTTTTCAATGGCCCGTACCTGGTCTTCGGTAGCTTTGATGCTGTTTTCTTTGGCCGAGAGTTGTTCTTCCAAACGCTTGGTAAGTTCAGGGTCAAAATAGTCGTCCTTTATCTCTGCAAGTGATACAATTGTATCGCCCTTATTTACGAACTGACCTTCCTTCACTTTCCATGCAGAAATTCTGCCTGCTATGGCCGTATGAATTTGCTGGGGTCGCTGGGCCGGGTCGAGGGCGGTAAGTTTTCCTTTGCCCGAAATATTTTGCTGCCAGGGAAGAAAAAGGCAACCAAACAGGACAATCATAATGCCGATCAACCATCGCGCCAGAACCCGCCCGTTTTTGGCAGAATTCATCGTGCGCAGTGCCTGAAATTCTTCAGCTGCCCATGAAGAAGGGATTTTTCGATTCGATATATTGAGCATGAATCAGATTCCTTTCAAATGTTGTTTGATTTGGTCATATGGCCCTGCCCCTTTTACAATTCCGCCTTCCAGTACAATCACCATGTCGCAGGATTTCTGTAATTCGGGGTCATTGCTGAGGAAGCCCACGGTCATGGGCAGATTGCGGTCCAGCAAATGATGATAAATGCGGTTTCGCTCGTCCTTTTCCTGCAGAAACAGAGGGTAGGAAATGAGAAGTAGCTTGGGATCTATAACCAGGCACCGGGCCAGAATAATCTTCTCCAGCACCGAATTGGACAAGTAGTTGCCGGTGCCAACAAGCTGGGTGAGGATACCGTCTGGCAGGCGGTTGATATCCTCCGAAAGATTCAAAATTTGCAACACTTCAGTTACCCGCTTGTAGGATATGCCTGCCTTGCCCATGGTGATGTTTTCCAGAATAGAACCATCGAAAATCTGGGAGCGATCAAAATTTTTGCTGACCAAATCACGGTAGTGGGTGATTTCGATATTCGAAAAAGGAATTTGATTAACCGTGAAAATACCTGAAAATGAGGTATAAATTCCGCCCATCAGGCGCATCAGCGTTTCTTTACCCGAATCGTGGTAGCCGGTAATGCAAAAGCGTGTACCGGCAGGAATATGGAAAGTAATACCACGAAGTGTGTCGTTTTTCTCCTTGGGATACCGGAACTTGAGATCCTTCATTTCAATCTCCAAACCCTTCTCCGGATCCGGAAGAACGGAAACAAATCCTTTGGGGTTTTCCAGTGGAAGGTCGGTTATCTTGCCGAGTTTGTCTACCGCAGTGAGCAAATCATAAAAAACATCCAGATTGAGTACAATCTTCTCAAGGGCAGCCACCACAATGATGATAACCAGTTCGGAGGCTACAAACTGCCCCAGAGTAATCTGCCGGTCTACCACCAAAATGGTTCCTAAAATGAGGATACCGGCAGTCACCAAAGTCTTGAATGCCAGGATATTGCCATACTGGAGGATGAGAACACCAAAGTGCTTTTTTCTGTAAATGAGGTATTTGTTAACTACAAAATCGGTTTTTTCCAAAGGAAGGTTGGTGCTGCCGGCCAGTTTAAAAGTGGAAAGGGTTCGGGCAAGCTCTTCAAACCACTGGGCCATTTTATATTTGTAGGTCGATTCTTTGATGTTGGTTTCCAAGCCTTTGCTACCGGAAAGGCGGAAAATCAGATACACCACGGCCACCAGAAAGCCGGCAAAAATTACGAAAAATGGATGATAAAAGGCAAGCAGCATCAAGCCGAATATAATCTGAAGTGTTGCCGCCGAAATGTCAATCAGAAGCTTGGGAAGGCCTTTCTGAATATTGACAATCTCGAAAAAGCGATTCATCAGTTCCGGCGGATAGTAGTTGGTAAGGGTTTCCATCCTGAGCCTTGGCACCCTGAAAGCCAGTTCAAAAGATGCCTTGGCAAAAATGCGCCTCTGCAATATTTCCACCATGGTCATTTGCATAATCTGCAAACCGCCCGATACCAGCACCCCGATGATAACCAGACTGATGAGGATGACGATGGAATTGAAAAAGCGACCGCCCGAAATCAGGTTGATGATGGTTTGGATACCAATGGGTAAGCTGAGCGAAATCAAGCCGATGACCATGGCATACACATAAATGTACCAGATATCCCGCCTCTCATTGCCCAACAGACGCATAAGTCGCCTGACAGGGGTCAGTTCTTTTTCACCCTCCTTTTCGTTGAAAAAATAACTCACCACCGAGCGCCAGGGCATGGCTGTAATCAGAACATATTTTGGCTCACCTTTGTATGCATTAGGGTCAATCAGTTGCAAAAGATTGGCCGGTTCGATGGTGGAAACATCGGTTTCCTGAACACCTTGTGCCAGAACCCTTTCTGCCAGCAATTCATCCTTTTCGTTGCGGTAAAGCACTACAGGAACCCAGCCCGAAAGGGTTTTTTCCATCACCATCACCGGAACAAATAATTCCTGTATGGCAGCCTTGATTTGGGGAAGATCCAGATAGTTGACCTTGGCCGATATTTCAATTTGGGCGGCTTTGAGCAAAAAATCAGAAATAAAAACGGCCATCTCGTCGGGGCCGTACACCCTTTCTTCGGGAAGGGGGACAGAGAGCAGGTGCTTGTCGAATTTGTGTTGGTGCCTTCCGGCAAAGGCCTTCAGACTTTTGGCAAGGATTTCCTGGTTCATGAAAGGGTTCGGAGACCAAGCTCCAAATTTCAAAAAGCAAAATTGGTTCTAAATCATTTCTAAACTAAAAAAAACGGTCTGTTTTTATGTTTTTTTTAATCAAATCAGCCCCTCATGATTTTCTTTTGGCCTTGTGACTGGATTCGGGTCTGAAAATCAATACAATATGCAGGAAGGAACAAAGACAGAAAATTCATTTTTTCATTTCAAACCATTGGCATAATCTCGATTTGCCTCCATTCAAATCCATGCCTTTTTTACAATTTTGAAATTCGATTCTCCCCTTCCCGGTACCCCCGTTTTCTCCCCTTAGCTTGCCGGTCAATTGACTACCTTTGCCCCG
>CANHCT010000062.1 GCA_947459175.1 Hymenobacteraceae bacterium | reverse complement strand
TGCCTGGGTTCGTGTCTCCACGAACCAACAGAATGCCAATGCTTTATGATCAAATTGGGTGTTCTTGTTGTATCTTCTAACATGATTTAAAATTCGGTTCGAATGTCTTTTAAAAACCCGAATCTTTCCCTGCCTGGGTTCGTGTCTCCACGAACCAACAGAATGCCAATGCTTTATGATCAAATTGGGTGTTCTTGTTGTATCTTCTAACATGATTTAAAATTCGGTTCGAATGTCTTTTAAAAACCCGAATCTTTCCACGCCTGCTTCATAGAAACCGGCTGAAGAATACACATAGTTTTCAGGTCGGGTACACAGGTTCCACCGCTCTGAAAGTGGATTATTGTGGATGTAGTTTAACTTCTGATAAGCAACCCTTTTTGAATACAAGCGGACCGCCAAAGAATCCCGCTGCCAGAATACAAACTCCTTATTGGCTGCATCCAAATAAAAAGGGGCCAATCCATTTGTTTTTTCAAGGTGCTTTTTAAAATGGTGGGCTGTAAATTTCAGAAAAGAAACATGCGGCATTTCTTTTCCATTCATGGCTATCCATCGCCAAATCAGGTGTATATGGTTGGGCATAATCACAAAGGCAAACACCTCGATTTTACCTGCATTTGACAAATGCTCCAGCGAACCCATGATCAAATCTTTCATTTCATCTGGTTTAAGCAAATGAATCCATTGGTGAATGGTGGCTGTCCAAAAATAAATTTCACCCAGCTCCATATGTGATTTCCGTTGGAGGTCAAATAACCCGCTTTTCATATTTCAAACATACAGAAGGTTGGTTATGTATTCAAACATGGTATTGGTTCGTGAGGACACGAACCCGGGCACAGAAGCCTTTTTTTTTTGCTATTAAAAACAGGGTATTGGTTCGTGAGGACGCGAACCCGGGCGGAGTATTGGTTCGTGAGGACACGAACTCGGGCGGAGATTTTTTTGGTGACATTTTTGGTGACATTTTTGATCAAGCATGGGTTCGTGTCTCCACGAACCAGCAGAATGGTTATGTATTCAAACATGGTATTGGTTCGTGAGGACACGAACCCGGGCACAGGACACGAACCCGGGCGGAGATTTTTTTTTTGGTGTTGAAAAGTAAATAAAAGTAGCCGAATGTAGGAAATGTTTCAGTATTGTTTCAGTGGTCTGAGGATTTTGCTCCTCAAAGGCGGCTTTCCCGAAACCGGATCAGCGCAGGCCAAACATGCACCGCACCGGGTTTTCCAGAACTTTTTAATTTTTCCGAGATCCTGTACAGATTTTCGCTTATCAAAAGAAAATCAGAGCGTATTTCCGGAAATGAAAGCCGCAGCAATTTTTAGTGCCCAAAGCTATGCCTGATTTTGCAGGAGGTTGGAATGTTTTTGACTCGCAGGTAAAGAAAACTTCCTCAAAATGAGGCAGAAATATACTCTTCTCTTGATTGCCTGTTGCAGAAAGTGGTTTTTTTGTTCTCTTTGCGTACAAAATGAAGCATTGGCAATTTACAGAACCCCTGCTCTGGCATGGAAAAGGTTTTACCCTTTCCTGGGATTTTCCCCGGGCATGGGCGGTGCTGCTGCATTTCCACAACGGGGAGCAAAAGCCCTGGTACCGGAGAACCGAAAGAAATTACCGCTTCCGGCGCTGGTTTTTGAAAAAAGGAAAAGACCGTTTTCAGAACATCGCTTCCTTCCAAAGACCCGAAATCCGGCTGTTTGTGTTTTCGGGCTTCTCTCTGCTCCCCAAAAAGATGGTCATTCCCATGGAAGTGAGGATACTCCGCGTTCGCGAACCGGAGGTCCTTCCCATGCCGCCCCGCATGAAGTCCAACCCATTGCCGGTGCGCAGCCGCATTCCGCAGGCGCATGTGGCAGAGTTGCCGGTAAATCCACGGATGCCTGAATTGAATGTTAAAAACATCGTACCGCCCCCACCCGTTCAGGACCATCTTTTGGCCGGGCTCCGGGCTTTTCAAAATCATCAACAAAACCAAAATTCCTACTGCTGACCTATGGCCATACTCGAAAAACCAAATTCTTCTGTCCATCCTTTTACCCGCTTCCTTTGGTGGTGTGCCGGTGCCGACCTGCGCTTTCTTTTGCTCTCTCCGTATCAGGATAGGGTAAAATATGCCGGCATCGGCGGTATCGTATTCAGCACCGGCTTGCTGGCCGCTTTTGCAGGGGCCTTTGCCTTCAACACCGCATTTGGCCCCAAGGTCATGGCCGGCGATGCGACCAACGCCGCAGGGCATACCATCAATTCCCTCCCGTGGACGCTGGGCACCATGGCCTTTGGCATTTGCTGGGGTTTGCTTATCTTTAATCTCGACCGCTTCATCGTTTCCTCTACCGGCAAAGGCGACGGTACCGACAACATCACCTGGAAGGAATTCGGGCAGGCCGTTCCCCGCCTCCTGATAGCCCTTATTCTGGGCCTCACCATTTCCAAACCCCTGGAGCTCAAGATCATCGAAACCGAAATCAATGTAGAACTCCGGAAAAAGCAACAGGAAAAACTGGATCTTTTCAACAGGAATACCTATGCCAAATTCAAGGAGCAGATAGCCATCATCGACGCCGACATCAAAAAGCTGGAAGGGGACAGAGAAAAACTGGCAGAGGAACTGAGGAGTGCAGAGCAGGCCGTGCGTGACCAGATGGAAGGCCGCAGCGGTGCCGGAGCAGGCATAGGACCCCTTACCCGAAAACTACAGGAAGTAGCCAACGAAAAAAAGGCCAACCTCGCCTCCTTCGATGGCCGCCATGCCACCGAACTGGCCAACCTCAAAGCCGGCCGGGAAAAAAAATTGGCCGAACAGGAGGATGAACTGAATGTGAAAAACAAGCAATCGGCTGAAAATCTGGATGGTTTGCTGGAGCGCATTTCCATCGCCCACGACATAGGTTTCTGGCTCGGCATTGCCCTCACTTTTATTTTCCTTTCCATAGAAATGGGTCCCATCTTTTTCAAAATGATGATGAACAAAGGCCCCTACGACTACATGGTGGAGAACTACAACTACCGGATGTATGTGCAAAACGGCATTGTGAAAGAAGAATATGTTTTTGAGGGCCGCGATGGCATGAAACTGATGGAAAAAGTAAATTTCCTGGAAGTAGAAAACGACCGGAAGGAAAAGATCGAGCAACTCAAAGCCCAGGAAACGCTGAGCAAACAAATCATCGGCGCCTGGTCGGGCATCAAGCAAAAGGAGATTGATGCCAATCCCGGCAATTTTTTTGAAGAAGGCGGCAGTACCAAAGTCTGAACCATCTTATGGCGGAAGCACTGCTCGGCTTGGATTACGGAATTTTAGCAAGTACTGCCCCTAAAGAAAGGGCAGGATACCGGCTTGCGGTCGGATTGTTTGCCGGCGTATCGTTGACCATGGTCGCCGCCGATGCCTATTTCGGCCATTTGTTTTTTGCCGGCGGGATGGGGGTGGTCGTGTTTGGTTCACTGCTGGGCTACATTCATTTTGCCTTTTACCGGTTGGCCCTCATCACCCTCACCACCAGACCCTTGGCTGAAAAAGAGCCGCCCTCGGCAGGGGGTTCTGTGGCCGGAATTCGAAAATGGCTCAGGCCCGATGCATCTTCCCTGTTCCGGATATTGTTTGTAAGCCTCATCGCCCTTGCCGTTTCTTTTCCCGGAGCGGCTTTGTTTTACCACCGCCAGGCAGAGCAAATTCAGTCGGTTCAAAGGGAGAAGATAATGGCCGAAATGGACCAGGGCATCGGCAGTCACCTCTGCAATCCGGAATCACGGTTTCCTTTTTTGGTAATCGAAACCCTGTGGAAAAAACCCGGTTACAGGCTACTGGTTTTTCTATGGGTGATCTGGATTTTCTCTCCCTTGGCTCTGCTTAGCCGCCTCCGCTATGCTGCGGATATGCGATATGGCTTTGAGCTGGCAAAAAAACACCGTGAAATGGTAGAGAAGGATTTTTACAGCGTTCTGCTCGAAGCCCAGGAAGACATCAATACCCGCTTTGGAGGAAAGGTGAATTTAAAAGAATTGCTGGTGTATGAAGATGCCCCGTTCAACACCCGGTTCCGCAACCAAAAAGACAGACAATTTGGCGACCATCTGGATTTTGCCGCATATTTAAATTCATTGTAGCAAGATGAAAGAGGCCAAATTCCGTTTTTTCAGGGGCCGGCTTACTTCACAATTTGTGGTGGAGGATGTCAGCGACAGGCAGGGTACCCGCATGGGCAATCTGGTGCTTCAGCCCCGTCATTATCTGGCTGATCCCACTGAAATTTCGGAAGAAGAATACAATAAAGCCCTGGCATCCAGACTTTCTGAAGATTCGCTTGCCTGGCAGCAGCGCTTGTTGCAAAAGGAAGCAAAGGATGAAACCACAGGTCTGCAAATTCGACCGCATGTGCTGCAAAAAGGAGAAACCCTGGTGGAATTTGAACCTGCAGGTGCACCTGCTTTTGCTGAGGCCGTTAACCAGATCTACGCCGAATTTCCGGTAGGAAAACCCGGTGAAACCTACCGGGGCTGGCAGTTTATTGCCCAAAAAGACGGAAAATTTCACGGCCGCATCAGCGGTGAAGCATGGTGCCGGGTACTGGTATTGGAACCGGAGGAAAAAAAGCAAAGGCTGGAGGCCATTTCGGTAAAAGAAAACGGAACACAGGGCTCTGCTGGCGGAAGTTTACTTTCTCCGGTTGTGCCTTCGGGCGGATGCAATCCGGTATCGCTATTTGCCGGTGGTGGCTGCATGAGCGGAGGTTGTTCCCGGCTGGGTTGCGGACTGCTGAGCCTGCTGGCCTTGCTGGCGCTTGTTTTATTTTTCTTCCGGTCCTGTATGCAAGAATCGGCTCATCGGCCGCCGCCACGGGTGATCCGAGATACCGTGTATGTGAAGGAAGGCATGCAGGTCAAGGAATTTGAAGATTCCTCCCGTCTGAACAAGGCCGAAGTCATCCTGCTGCCGAATGTTCAGTTTTATTCTAATTCGGCACGGCTCCTGCCATATTCCATCCGTCCCATTCAGGAACTGGCGGTTTTTCTGGATGCCCATCCGGAATTGAATGCCGTCATCAAAGGTCACACCGACGATGTGGGCGAAGAAGCAGCCAACCGTACCCTCTCGCAGGCGAGGGCTGAAGCTGTGCGCTCGGTGCTCATTTCTCTGGGCATAGCACCCGAAAGGATCCGGGCGGTGGGATATGGTGAATCGGTTCCGAAGGTTAGGGGGCAATCGGTAGAAGCCCGTGCCCTGAACAGAAGGGTAGAAGTAGAGTTGGTCAAGGCCGGTGAGGTTCCGGAAAAAAGCCGAAAGAAGCCATGACCGAATACCGCCATTTTACAGGAGATTACAGGGCATGGTTCCGGATTTCGGCCGGAGAATCGGTTCATACCCATTCTTTTCAGGAACTCATTCCCGACGCCATAGAAATACGCAACCTCAGGCCCCTCGACAGCCGGATGGCAGAGACAGAAAGGGTAGGCGATTATGTATATTTTCCCTTGATCAGGGCAAAGAAAAAACCGGGTCTTGTGCGGCGCCTGCAGAGTGGTGCCACCGACATTGTCATTCTGGCCGATGAAAACAGGGCCTTTTCCGAAGATCTGGAGCATGTGGTTCTCAGCGGCCATTCCGGCGATCGGACAGCACCCGGAAGCCAGATTCGGAAGACCCGTTTTAAAAAAATCAGTCCCGATTTTATCCAGCTGGCCGGCCGCATAGCTTTTTCGGTTCCTGCCGAGCCTTTGAAGGTGGCGCAGACTGCTGTTGCTGATGCGGTTACGGTGGTGGCTCCCGAACTGCCCGTTTCCGGCACTCCTGCCGGTGGCATACAGCAAATTCCCGATCTGGTGCTCAATACCGTAACGGACAGGATTTCATCCATACCCAGGCAGGCGGGCGGTTGCTTTCTGTCGCTCCTTCAATTGTTTAAATGGGCCCTTTACCTGATGATGGTCTTGTTTATCCTCGGCTGGCTGGGCGTTTGGTTGCGGCAGCGGGAAGGCGGAGGACTGACGGATACCGGGGGCGGCCAAATCGAAACAGGTAAACCCAGACTCAATCCTGAACAGGACACCCTTGCACCCATGCCCTGGGACTACCTCACCGACCACAAGATTGAATGGAACGATTTTATCCGCAATGCCTTCCTGGCCCGGTATTCCACCTCCTCCAAACAATTTGAAGCCTCGGGCCGGATGCACCGTGCTTTTGCCAACCCGCAGGTTTCGGAAGCCATGGTTTACTGGAATGCTGTCTATTCTGAATTTTCGCGGCAGGATATGCCCAAACTGGATTCTCTGGTTCAATTTTTTCAATCGGAACAAAAGGCAAAAAACCTCAATGCCCTGCAAACCGCTGAAATGGTCATCACCTTTATCCAGGAAATACCCTATTGCCTGGTGCACGAAGGCACTTGCAGCGAGGCGGCCTCTCAGGCTCCGTTTATCCGCGAATACCACGCTTCGGGCAAACCTTGCCTGCCCAACATCATCACCGGCCTGCAGTCGCCCTACGAATTTCTTCATAACCTCAAAGGCGATTGCGACACCCGGAGTTTGCTGGGCTTTTCTATCCTCACCCGCTTGGGTATTCCGGCCAGTGTGTGGGTGAGCGAGGCCTACGGGCACTCTGTGCTGGGAGTGGGCCTGGGAAGGAACGGAACGCATTTCAAAACCCTGGGCGGTATCCCGCATCTGCCCGTGGAACTGACGGCAAAAGGTTTTCGTGCCGGGATGATCAGCCCCGAACACGGCGATATGAACAACTGGGAAATAGCACTCTTTAAAAATTGAAATACCAATGGAAATTCTGATTCTTCTTCAATCGGCTGTCGCCTTCCTCACCGGAATTGTGAGCTTGTTTCTGATGTACCGCATTTTGCATTTGTACCTGCAGCGGGTATTCAAACTGGAGGCCATGAATACGGCCTATGCCACCTTTAAGGCCGGGGTTTTGCTGGCAACCTCCATGCTCATGGCCTCGGTCATCGGGCCGGGCATCAATGCCATCCGCTTTTTGAATCAGGGTGGCATCAACAGCACAAGTGTCAGCAGCAGCGTTGGTTATGTGTTGATTTTTATGCTCATCGGCATCGTCTTTTCTTTTCTGGTGATTGCCGCCGGCATTGTGGTTTTGTTTCAGCTTACCCGGGTAAACGAATGGGAGGAAATCCGGAAAAACAACATTCCCACTGCCATCATCTCCGCCGCCCTCATTGTGGGCCTGGCCTTCATTATGAAAGATCATGTGGCCAGTGTCTGCGAGATGCTGATTCCCTATCCCAATGTTTTGCAGATCAGGTAGGGTTATGTATTCAAAAATAGTATTGGTTCGTAAGGAAACGAACCCAGGCGCAGTGAGAGATACCAAAAAAAAAATTACTGGCCTTTACTCCCCTATGTTAAGGAAGGCCCCAATTTAATTTCTGATCAGTTTTTTGATTTGAATGCCCGTTTCGGTTTGAATTACAATGTTGTAAAGACCCGGTCCAAGGCGGGAAATATCTACCCCACCATTGGTTTTGCGAATGGCAGGTTCGGAGATCAATTTCCCTTGCATATCAAACAACCTGATTTGCAGTATTTTCTGAGATGTTTTGATTCTAAAAAAGTCCCCTGCAGGATTGGGATAAATGTCTATTGCTTTTTCTGCAACCATATTTTTTTCCTTTTTCAAAAGACCACCTGATTCTGTATACTGAATTGTCCCGCCTTCGCCGGCAATCCAACCACGCTGAAAATCAGAAAAATACATATCGTAAATCCCAATGGATGGACTTCCAAATATCGGAATCCAGTTTTGTCCTCCATCGCTTGTTTTCCTTAAATATGTAGTACCCGAGGAGCCAATAAAACAAGCCCAGACATGTAAAGAATCGATAGCAAAAATGGATGTCATATAACCTTCTTCACCCAATTCGGCCTGAATTTCCCAGGTTTGGCCACCATCGGTTGTGCGTTGGATCGTACCATTACCAGAGCCAATCCAACCATTCGAAGAATCAGCAAAATGGAATCCTCGAATATTTTCCCCTACGGAAAATTGGATTATCCAGGTTACTCCTTTGTCGGTTGTTTTTTCGAGTAAGCCCGCTACAACCGGCAAAAAGGAAGGGGATCCCGATATCCATCCCACTTTATCATTAAGAAAAAAAGAATGATAAACCTCCAACCCGGTTGCCTGATTTTGAATCTCCCATGTAATTCCACCATTTGTGGTCCTAAAAAGGGTCCCGTTCCGACCAAAAATCAAACCGTTTTGACTGTCAAAGAAATTTAAATTAAAAAAATCCTCCTCCGAATTTAAATCCCTGATTGCCCAATTCTGGCCTCCGTTGGTTGTGCGCAAAAGGGTGCCTTTTGCACCTGCTGCCCAACCATTTGCTGTATCCTTAAAAAAAACAGATAAGATCGCATTTTCTGTGTTGGTGTTTTGTTTATCCCAGTTTTGTCCCCCGTTTTGGGTATGGTAAATGGCCCCGCCACTTCCGGCAGCCCAACCTTTCTGTGAATTGATAAAAAACAGGTCAGCAAAGTAAGCCTCCCTTCCTTTGGTCATATTTTCCCAAAAAATTCCACCATCAGCAGTTTTCATCATCAAACCCAAATATCCGGCAACAAAAAAGGTCTGGTTATCTAGTATCCGGCAAGTGAAAATAGCATCGTCAGTTGAGATGCTCCTGTTCTCCCAAATTTGTCCGCCGTTTGTGGTAATCAATAAGGTCCCGCTGTCTCCAACAATTATTCCTGTTTGATCCGATATCATGTGGATGTCCCGCAAATCCATTGAAGTTCCGCTATACTGAGGACTCCAATTCATGCCCCCATCCACAGATTTCAAAATGGTACCTCCACTGCCCACAGTCCAACAGGTAGATGAGCTGGAAAAAATTACCTCCCTGAGCCAGTTGGTTGTCCCACTGTTGTGGGTTTGCCATGTTAATCCTGAATTTGAGCTGGTCAAAATAAGCCCTCCCTGACCAACAATTACACCCTGGCCGATGGAAGAAAAATGAACCGAAACCAAACTAAGCAGTGTGGGAAGGGATTGGATTTGCCATGTCTGGCCTCCATCTGTACTTTTCAATAATGTGCCGTCGCCCCCTGCAATCCAACCATGGAGGGGATCCTGAAAAACAACTTTCCTCAGGTTGCCTTGGGTTCCAGAAACGAGGCTTTGCCAGAATTCTCCTCCATCTGTAGTTTTTAAAATTGTCCCATTATGGCCTACAGCCCATCCATTCAGGGGATTAAGAAAAAAAACAGACCTCAAATCTTTATGAACTCCTGTGTTTTGAATTTTCCAGGTTATTCCACTGTCAGTGGTTTTTAGGAGCATTCCACTAAATCCGGCTGCCCAACCTGTTTGACTGTTCAGAAAAAATACATCCATCAGGCTACAGGCCTGAGGACCGGGATTTTGCCAACTCCAGGCACCAGACTGACCTGAAGCCAGATGGTACAGAAAAAATAAGATTCCGAAAAGAGAAGAGCCTTTCATTTATGTAAAAATACACATCAACAGTTTAAAAAAAATAAAAAAAAAAGCCTCCGGGAGGAAGCCTTGCGAACCTAAATACAGGCACTGATCATTATCAATGAAACACCAGTAAAAAGGCAAATAGATAAATCCACAGGGCATCCAGAAAATGCCAGTAGGTGGTGCACAACTCTATGCCCAGCAGGTTTTTAGAATGAACTTTATATCGAAAGGTCCTGCCGGTAATCACAAAAACAAACAGAATGGCAGAAATGAGGTGGAGAGCATGCAGGCCCACCAGCACATACAAAAAAGAACCGGCTACATTGTTGCTCGCAAAATACACATTGATTTGCACAAGATACACCCATGAATACCACTGCGTTACCAAAAATCCAATGCCCAAAAGAGCCGTAATGATCATCCAGCCTCTTACCTGATCAAGGTTGTCTTTTTTGGCCTGAATGAAGGCAATATGGTGGGTAACGGAACTGATGAGGATAATGATGCTGGACACCCAAAAAATGGGAGGCAGTTCAAAATCCACCCAGTTGCCCTCGGCCTTCCTTACGATGTAAGCAGAAGTAAGGCTGGCAAAAATCATGACCACACTGAGCAAAAAAAGCCAGGTGCTGAACTTGATGGGATTCATTCCCAGGGTGGGCTGTGCCACATCAGATTCTTGTTCCCAAATGGGTACTTTTTGTGAACTCATATTTTATCGATGGCTAAAAGCAATTGAACAACAGGGAGATATATAAAAGAAAAAAACATCACCCATTTGGCCGAGCGGTTGCTCAGCTTTCGTAGGTGAAGCAGGGTGACCAGCAAAAATCCGAAACCCAATGCCGCAGCGAAAGCAAAATACCAAAGCCCGGTCAGCTGAAGAAAAACAGGAAACAGGGATACAAGCACCAGGGCTACGGTGTAGATAAAAATGTAATAAGCCGCATAAGCATCTTTGCCCCTGCCAAAAGGCAGCAACCGGAAGCCGGCTTTCTGATAGTCTTCGTCCAACACCCAGGCAATGGCCCAGAAATGGGGAAACTGCCAGAAAAACTGGATGGCAAACAGCAGCAGATAATCTGGAAAAATCTGACCCGATGCCGCTACACAACCCACCAAAACAGGCAGTGCCCCCGGAAAAGCCCCCACCAGCACGGCAAGTGGAGTCCGGGATTTCAGCGGGGTGTACACAAAAACATACAGCACAAAAGAAATAAAAGACAAGCCCGCAGCCAAAGGATTGAACAATAATGTTAAACCAAGAAGTCCGGCAAACAGGAGAAAAGAACCGAATATGGCCGACTGACGGGGAAAAAGCAACTCGGCAGGAAGCGGACGGCCTTTGGTTCGGTCCATTTTGGCGTCAAGTTCTTTTTCAATCACCTGATTGAAGGCATTGGCTGCACCTGTGATGAGGAAACCTAAAACACCCAACCAAACAAGATCGAGGGCAGCGGCCTGCTCTTCCACAGCATACATGTAGGACAAGAGGGTGGAAATCACCACCAGCATACTCAAACGGGGTTTCAGCAGGGTCCAATAGGCAGACATAGGGGCAGAGGGAAGCGTTCTGGTTTTAACCAATGGCATTTTTTGTAGATTGGGCAAAGCGCAGCAACAACAGAAGCCAACACTGACTGCATAATATGGCAAAACCAAACAGGAGATGCAAGGGCTGAACCATGGCCGGAAAACCAAAATAAACCAAAATGATACCCGATAATACCAGGGAGAGTCCAAAAAGAAATGGATAAAACACAAAGCGCATCTGAGCGGCCGCCAGATATCTTCCCAATTGAAAAATCTGATATCCCATTAAAAATAGTGCCAGCACCGAAAAACTCCTGTGGACAGGAAACTTCCAGTTCAGTGCATCGGCGTAAGCAAAACGATTTTGGTAGGCAAACTGTTTAAACAAAACATCCACTTGCGACCTGACCTCAGTTCCCAAAAAAAACTGAATCAGCAAAACTCCTGAAACCCACCATACCAGACTGGAATGGGTAGAACCAATAAAGCTTACCGGGCGAGATTGAGAGAAAAACAGAGAAAGCAGCAGGCTCAGGGCAATAAGCAATGCCACAAAAAGATGCAGGGTAATGACAACGGGCCGCAAATCCGTAGAAACCACTACAGAGCCCAGCCAGCCCTGAAATACAACGAGCACAAAGGAAAGGGCACTGAAAATCCTGGAACTTGCTGCGAGCCGACTAAAAAAGGAAAAGCCAAACTGAAGCAAAATAGCCAATCCAATCAGCACACCAAGAAGCCGGTTGAGGTATTCGGTCCAGGTTTTTACAGGGTTAAACACCAACGAACCATCTTTGGAAGACAAGGGATTGGTCCAATATTCCGCAGGTACTTGCTCAGCACTGGTAGGCGGAATCCAGGACCCGAAACACTTGGGCCAATCCGGGCAACCCATGCCAGCTCCCGTACTTCGCACCACCCCACCGATCAATACGAGAAACAGGACCAAAAAGAAGGAGGCCCTTACGGACCTCCTGAAGTATGTTAACCTGGCGTTGGTATCAGGCATTCTGAGTTGCCGGAATTTCTTCTTCAATCAAATCGGTTTCCCCTTCAAGATTGGAGGAAGCGGTCTCAGAATAAGGCACCGTTTGCATAATGAAATCTTCCGCAGCACCTGGCTTGCTGTAGTCATATGGCCAGCGATATACATGAGGAATTTCACCGGGCCAGTTGCCGTGTTGAGGATGAATAGGTGTCGTCCACTCCAGCGTGTTGGCTCTCCATGGATTGGCCGGAGCCCTTCTTCCTCTG
This sequence comes from Hymenobacteraceae bacterium, assembly GCA_947459175.1. GTDB lineage: Bacteria > Bacteroidota > Bacteroidia > Cytophagales > Flexibacteraceae > CAMDMI01. The sequence continues at coordinate 3,592 of CANHCT010000062.1, read as the reverse complement.
AAAATGCTATGGAAGAAATTGAATACGAAGATAAACTGCGCAGAGAATGTAAGAATGGCAGCCGTGGAAACAAAGGCGTTCAGATCACCAAAAGATTTAAATGCATCGTAGCTGGTAAAGGAATAATACCTTCTGGGGAACCCGGCAATACCTGTGTAGTGCATGGGGAAAAACACGCAGTAGATGCCCACGAAAGTGATCCAGAAATGAACATAACCCAGTTTCTCATTCATCATCCGGCCAAACATTTTGGGGAACCAGTGATACACCCCTGCCACCATTCCGAAGAAAGAGGCAGAACCCATCACCAGGTGGAAGTGAGCGACCACAAAATAGGTATCATGCAACTGAATGTCGATGGCTGAGTTTCCTAAAGCAACTCCTGTCAAACCTCCGGAAATAAAGAAGGAAACCAGACCAATGGAAAAGAGCATGGCTGGTGTAAAAACAAGGTTACCTTTCCACAGTGTCGTGATATAGTTAAAGGCCTTAACCGCCGATGGTACAGCAATGATGAGGGTAAGGAACATAAAGATGGAACCCAGGAAGGGATTCATACCCGTCACAAACATGTGGTGTGCCCACACGATAAAGGAAAGCAGGGTAATGGCCATAATGGAACCAATCATGGCTTTGTATCCAAAAATAGGTTTCCTGGAATTCACCGCAATAATCTCAGAAGTGATACCCAAGGCCGGAAGCAATACGATGTACACTTCAGGGTGACCCAGGAACCAGAAAAGATGCTGAAACAGAATGGCAGAACCACCGGTGTGGTGCAGTGCCTCACCGTTAATGTAAATTTCGGAGAGATAAAAGGAAGTTCCGAAACTCCTGTCGAAAATCAACAAAAGGGCCGCAGAAAACAAAACAGGAAAAGAAAGTATCCCGATGATGGCGGTGAAGAAAAATGCCCAAATGGTCAATGGCAAGCGGGTGAAAGTCATTCCTTTGGTCCGCATGTTGATGACGGTGGAAACATAGTTGATACTTCCCAAAAGAGAAGAGACAATAAAGAGCGCCATAGAAATGAGCCACATGGTCATTCCCGTTCCTGAACCGGGAGAGGCCTGAGGCAATGCACTCAAAGGCGGATAAATAACCCAACCACCTGCAGCGGGTCCGGTCTCGATGAAAAGCGACCACAACATGATGACAGAACTGGCAAAGAAAAACCAGTAAGACAACATGTTAAGGAAACCGGAAGCCATATCCCTTGCTCCTACCTGAAGGGGTATCAGGAAGTTGGAAAATGTACCGCTCAGACCTGCAGTAAGTACAAAAAATACCATGATGGTACCGTGCATGGTCACCATGGCAAGATAAAATTCAGGATTAAGTTTCCCGTTTTCAATCCATCCCCCTAAAATAGGTTTCAGGAAAGACATATCCATATCAGGAAAACCCAACTGAAGCCTGAAAAGCGAAGAAAGGGTACCTCCAAGAATAGCCCAAAAAATACCGCTAAGCAGGAACTGCTTGGCAATAACTTTGTGGTCCTGAGAAAAAATGTATTTGGTTAAAAAAGTCTCCTCATGATGCTCGTGGTCATCATGATGGTCGTGACCATGGCCGTGAACCTCAAGGCTTTGGCTGTGCGGATGGGCTAAGCTTTCCATAGGAATCAAAAAGTTTTGGCAAATGCGTGTTGAATATTTTTTAAAGAAACAGAGGTCAGGGTAGTTTGTTTACGATTTTCATCAATGGCCTTTTCTGCAAGTCTTTTCATGTTGTCGGGAACCTTCTTGAGGTAGTCAGGATTTTTGGCCAAAAAGCTCTGCTGACTCTTGAACCAGGCATCGTATTCATCTTGTTCGTGGACCACCAAAGGCATCCGCATTCCAAAATGGCCACGGCCGCAAACTTCGGTACAGGCGATTTCATAGGTAAATTCAGGTTTGCCAAGGTCGGTCCGCATCTGGGCAGTGGTTTTGGTGGGCACAAACCAAAATTTGGTCGGCATACCCGGAACGGCATCCATTTTTACCCGGAAGTGGGGAGCAAATACAGAGTGCAGAACATCTCTCGCCCGGATTTTAAACAAAACGGGCTTATTTACTGGCAGATGTACCTCCCCTGCCATAAAATCATCAAAAGAATTTTTATCTGAGAAATCGATACCCACTCCGTTCAGTTCGTCTATTTTCCTGAAGTTGTGTTTGCCGAGTTCCAAATCCTTGCCGGGATAACGAACCATCCAGTTGAACTGTTTTCCTACGAGTTCCACCACAACAGCATCCGAAGGCGCTTCCTTGGTGATGTCGCTCCATACTTTCCAACCTGAGATAACCAGCAAGGCCAGCACAATGGCCGGAATTACAGTCCAAATAAATTCCAGTCGGTGGTTAACCGGATAAAATAAGGCCTTGCGCTTTTCGCTGAACTGATATACATAAGGGAAAAAGAAAAGGAGCAAGTGGGTGGCAATGAACACAACGGTAATCACCGCCATGGTAATCCAAAACAACTGATCGGTTTTCACACCATGGGTGGAACTTGCCTCGGGCAAATAGTTTTCGGTGGAAGTCACCGAAAGCCAAATAAAACCAATCAGCCCCAAAACAAAGAAAACGGGGAACAAAAGGGCATTGACCTTATTGCTCATCCCGGCCCGTTTCTGATTGGAACCGGTAAAAACATCAATTAAAACCTGAGCCCGGACCAAAAGTCCAACGACTACGAGGAGAAGGAGAAGGGCTGCTACAATGAGATAAAACATATACCTGATTCAGTTTTTAATTTAAATGTCGTGATGCAAAGATTCCTGCAGCATGGGATGGTTTTTGGCCAGCAGACCTGCCCGGGCAATTTGCGAGCTCACCATGTAAATAAATCCGCATGCAAACATGAGTAAGGTTCCAAACTCCAGAGGGCCAAAATTGCTGGTGCCCTTGGTTACTCCGGGCATAATCATCAGGTAGAAATCTAACCAGTGACCTGCCAGAATACCTATGGCCGCAATTTTCAGGAAAATGTTGTGGCGCTTGGCATCCCTTGTCATAAGAAACAGAAAAGGGAACAAAAAGTTTATAATCAGATTACCGAAAAACAACAACCGGTAGTGGCCGTCGTACATGTGCATTCTTTCCTTGAAGTAAATGATTTCCTCAGGAATATTGGCATAGTAAATAAGAAGAAACTGAGACACCCACAGGTAAGTCCAAAAAACAGAGAAAGCAAACATGAACTTTCCCAAATCATGCAGATGATTCTGATTGACATACGGCAATAGTCCTTTTTCTTTCAGCAATAAGACTGTTAGGGTAACTGTGGCAAGACCCGATACCCACCAGGAAGCGAAATGATACCATCCGAACAGGGTGCTGTACCAGTGGGGAGTGATGGACATGGTCCAGTCCCAGGCACATACCGAGGTGGAGACACCGAAAACAATAAGGAATACAGCAGAGGTGCTGATGGATTTGTTATACAGCTGAAGCCCGCCCTGCTGATCCTCCAAAAGAGAATACTTGCGCAGCGTTCTCCAGATAAAATACCACAGTCCGAAGAACAGAACCATCCTAATCAAAAAGAAAGGCGTATTTAAAAAACCGCTTTTCCCTTTCAGCACCTCGTCATGCTCCACAACATC
>CANHCT010000061.1 GCA_947459175.1 Hymenobacteraceae bacterium | reverse complement strand
CCTTCCACTGACCCCTGTTTTGTCGGGCCTTACGAAGCCGGCGAAATCGAAGAATATTCCCTCAATATCAGCAATGCACCTACTGCCGCAAATGCAGGTGCCAATACCAGTATTTGTGGTTTCACTTATACATTGGGTGCTAATCCACCTGCAAGCGGAACGGGTCAGTGGACTGTTGTCAGCGGATCAGGAAATTTTTCCAGTGCATCCTCGCCCACAGCCACTGTAAGCGGACTGAGTACCGGAGTCAATATTTTCCGCTGGACCATCAGTACCCCCTGCAGTACCAGTACTTCTGAGGTTATCGTTACATCTGTCGGCGGACCTCAAACTCCTTTTGCAGGTGCCGACCAATCCGTTTGCGGTTCGGAGGCCAGCCTGAGTGCCAATACGCCTTCCTCCGGAACGGGTCTTTGGACTGTGGTGAGCGGAAGCGGTGTTTTTGCCAATGCTTCCAACCCGGCTACTACAGTTACGGGCCTCGGCTCCGGTGCCAATATTTTCCGATGGACCATCAGCAGCCCTCCTTGCCTGCCGGTTTCAGATGATGTTCAAATTACCAATACAGGCGGATCTTCGGTAGTGGCACAGGCCGGAGCAGATCAGACCATTTGCCAGACATCGGCAACCCTGTCGGGCAATAATCCCGGATCAGGTTCCGGAATTTGGACTTTGGTAGCAGGAACCGGTACCATCCAGAATCCTTCCAATCCCAACACAACCGTGAGCGGACTCGGACAAGGAACCAATGTGTTCCGCTGGACCATTACCACGGGAAGCTGTCCTCCAAGCTCAGATGATGTGAGTGTTTCTATTCAGACTCCTCCCTCCGTGGCCAATGCCGGCCCCGACCAGATTATTTGTGCAGGTCAAACCCTTTTGGCAGCCGTTTCTCCTTCGGTTGGAACAGGTATATGGTCGCTCGTAACAGGCACAGGGGTGATTGTTAATCCTTTGAATCCGGCTTCAACTGTTACCGGACTTACAAATGGTACGAATGTATTCAGATGGACCGTTTCCAATGGCAATTGCCCTCCCAGTACGGATGAAGTAATCATTTCTACCAACCTGAGCGCCGTTGCCGCCAATGCAGGCCTTGATCAGTTGGTCTGCCAATCGGAGGCCACCCTCGCAGCCAACAATCCGGGCACCGGAACAGGTCAATGGATTTTGGTTTCCGGCAGTGGAACCATTGCTAATACTTCATCGCCAAGTACCACTGTAACGGGTTTGGGTACAGGAGAAAACATTTTTCGCTGGACCATAACCAGTCCCGGTTGTGATCCAAGTTCGGATGAAGTCAGCCTGTTCAGAAATTTGCCGGCTCTGGCAGCCGCAGGACCTGACCAACAATTGTGTACCGGGCAGGCCACACTGGCTGCCATCAGTCCTTCTTCCGGTACCGGAATATGGACACTGGTTTCCGGTTCGGGAACGATTCAGAACCCGGCTGATCCGGCTACTGTAGTTACCGGACTTGGCAATGGATCGAATGTATTCCGCTGGACTGTTAGCAATCCTCCCTGCGCACCGGTGTCAGATGAGGTAACCATTACCACCAATCTTTCCGCAGTTGCAGCGAATGCCGGACCAGATCAAAACCTTTGCGGATTCACCTCCATTATGGCCGGAAACAATCCCGGCAGCGGAACCGGACTTTGGGCTGTGGTTCAGGGCAGTGGAATTTTCATTGATCCTGCATCACCCACTACCCCTGTTTCCGGCTTGGCTACCGGCACCAATATTTTCAGTTGGACCATCAATCCGGGAGGAGCTTGTTCACCCACAGTTGATTTGGTAACCATTGAGGCCAGCGGAGGAGGAGTAGTTGCTTCTGCCGGAGCAGACCAGTCGGTTTGCGGCAGTTCTGCCACGCTGGCGGGTAACAGTCCCGGTTCCGGCGGCGGTGCATGGACCCGGATTTCCGGCAGCGGCGATGTTGTCAACCCTTCTTCACCCAACTCGCCTGTTGTCAATCTCGGACCGGGAACCAATGTTTTCCGTTGGACCATTTTCAATGCTCCTTGTCCAAATTCCTCTGATGAAGTTGTCATCAACAGCACACCATCCACTTTGGTGGCAAATGCAGGTCCGGACCAAACGGTTTGCGGTGCAAATGCAAGCCTGAACGCTGTGGTTCCTGCAAGTGGCAACGGTACATGGACTTTGGTTTCAGGAGGGGGAAGTGTTGCCCAGCCCGGAAGTGCGGTTTCCTCCGTGACGGGGCTTGGGTTTGGGTCCAATGTTTTCCTTTGGACCGTCAGCTCCGGTGCCTGCACTGCTTCGGATGTAATCACTGTAAACCGGGAGGCCAATCCGCTTAACCTCGGCAACGACACAGTAATCTGTGAAACCGCAGCTTTGGTTCTGGGCGCAGGAGGAACCTTCAGTTCTTATCTTTGGTCTGATAACAGTACCGGCCCCAACCTGACTGTGGGAAGCAGCGGCTTGTACTGGCTTCAGGTCGTTACGGCAAATAGTTGCGTGTTTTCCGATACAATCAGGGTAATCAGAATTCCCTGCACGAGTGTAGAAAAACCTGAAAATCAGGTGGAAAGCCTGCTCGTTTTCCCCAATCCGTCCGATGGCCTTTTCCGGATAGCAGATGCTGCCTTTTCATCGGCACAGACAGAATACCGCGTGTATTCATCTGAAGGTAAGGAGATTTATTTCACTAAAGGAGGGCAAACGGATGAAAATGGTTTGCTGGAGATCAATCTTCGGGGCAGGGCTCCGGGTTTGTATCTTCTTGAAAGCAGAAATGGGGTGCGCCGCCATCTGAAAAAGCTGGTATTGAAGTAATCGGTTTTTGCAGAATGCCTCCGTTATCCTGGAATGGGAGGGAGATTGGAACAATCCAATTCCTTCCTGTTCCATCATAATCCTAGCTGCAGCCCGAATATTGTCTTTGGTTTTGGTAATTGCTCAACAGCTGAATGGTTAATTATCAGGATGTTGAGTTTCAAAGGCCTCGTGTTTTTTAAAATTTGTCCTTGGGTGCGGATTCTGGCAAAAAGTTTGGCCTTTTACAATTGTTGAAATTGAGTATTTATTTTGAACAGAATTTAGTTTAGCAGTTTATTTGATAAAATAGTATTTTTTTTATTTTTTTATTTTATTGGCACGAAATCAACAATCCCTCTATTGTCAAAATTATCAATGATATGCCCTTATCATCTGTTTTAAAAAAAGTCGCAGGTTGTATCCCGGTTGTTATTTCTTTTGTTCATTTAAATTCGTACGCTCAGTCCGAAGCTTACCAAAACGGATTTGCAGTTGCAGCCGGCTATTCAAGGACTTATAATTTTAATGAGGACTACAAACTGTTGAATTTAGCCAACCAAACCGACAAAACAGATTATTCTTTTGAGGTTTCTTTTCTGAATACAAAGCCGCTGGGCAATTGGGTTGCCTTTACTTATGGCCTTTCCGGGGTTTCGCTGCGAAGGTCATTTGAAACCGGCCCTTTACAATATACCCGCAAAGACGAGTCGGCTGTTGAGTATAATTTTAAGCAAACCAAGCAAGTTTTGGACAGATATCTGGCCCGGATTTCATTCAATTTCGCTTTTTTTCTGAATAAAGGCAGCGGCAGGTTTTATATAGGACCCGGTTTCTCGGTCAGTTCACCGGTATATATCATCAATTCAGTTTCCGGCAATATCTCCAATCCCGATTCCTCTGTTTCATTCAAAGACAAGTATTTTCCCGAAAAAGGCCCTTATCTCTTCCTGCCGGTCGAACTGTTCGGGGGCTTTCAGTATGAATTCAGAAATTCGGCTTTGTTCCGGATTGAAGCCTTTACTTTTTATCGAACCGAAGGTGTTTTCGCCAAAACTTATCCCGGCATTCTGGATACTTGGTATGGCCTGCGTTTAGGCTATTTCTTTAAAAGAGACTAGAGAAAATCCCGCTGAATAAGAAGCGGAGTGTTGCGGTAAAGCCTGAAAGTCATTGCTGTGATTCATTTTTTTTGAAATCACCAAGGATTTACCTCTGCGAAAATGGTTTTCCTGTTGAGAAATTTACAAAATCGACCTGGGCCCCGGAAAATTTTCCTACCGGTACCGTTATCAATACCATTTTCATCTTCAGAATTTTAGAGGTCTCTTTCAAATTGTTTCCTGCAGTACCGGATTTCTCAATACCAGCATACAAAAGTGAAAACCCAAGCCAGGCATCCCATAGGTTTACCTGTTTTTGTACATCTCATCTGTGGTGCTGTTCAACCCAAAAATCTCAATAGACCTGCACCTTGGCCCAATCAAATTTGGATGAATTCAAGGATAGGCTGTGTATTCCGGCCAAAGAGAGCCACTGAATCCGGAGCAAAGTGAGCCAGTGATTCAGGTCTGGGGATGTGGTCGGGGTCCATGATTACCACCAGTTCGCCCTTGCAGAAGTTCTGCAGCGCATGGTTAATGTTTCCTGCTTTGGCGTTTGTTTTTCGTGCTCTGGTGACATGTTGAATGCCGTTTTCTTCACAAAAATTTTTGAGATAAGGGTCGTCTTCTTCATCGCAGAGGTAGGTTTCGTGCGGATACTCAATAGCCTTGATGGCCATTAAGGTGTTGACAATCATATCGTAGGGTTCGCCTTTACAGAATGTGGTGAGCACATCCACTGTATATAGGTTTTCGGTTACCGGCTGCCCGGGAACCATGAGGTCAAAGTAGTGGTACCATTCGTAGAGGGTACGGTAGAGTTTGAAAAGGAGGGCAAAAGTTAGAAGGGAATACAAAACAGGATCACCAGCTTCTACATAGCCAAAAAAGTACCAGACAAAAAGACCCACCACCGCCAGGCCCAGCACAATCAGGAACCGCATTTGAAAGATTTCCAAACGGCTTGATGATTTGATTTTGATTACTTGCCGGGATTGATACATGAAGAAAAAAGCAGGAGATTTTTCCTTTTGCAAATTTCTTTCAGAACTACCCAATAAAAACCAGAACTCCGATGAATTCGGGGCTTTGAAATGTTTTCCCTGAAAAAAATGACCGAACCGATACCTTTTGGTTACTGCAAAGCTGATTTTTCGGTATTGGGTGGGCGGTAATCCTTCCTGATTTTCTTCAGAATAGCCTTGCTGCAGGGGCAAAAAAAATGGACATCGAACTAATCTAATTCGACGTCCATACAACTTAAACTACTCAACCACTTAAAACTGAAACAAAAGTAGTACAAACCTTTCATACAATTATCCACTCCCAAACAATTTTTTTTGGAATATTCGAAAAACCTGATTTGCCCGATAGCAGGGGCTTTTTTCGCTACTTTTCATACGAAAATTCAGATGGAGCAACGAGTTGTGTTCCGCATGGCATAGGGACCAGGATTTGGTTTTTACTGTATTATTGACAAAAAAATTTTTATCCTTGTTCGGTCAAAGGTTCCTTAAGAATTACAGGAACCGATTGTTCTATGTTGTACCTATTATTGGCAATTGTTCTTACGGCTGGTTTTTCGGCGATTTATTTCTTCAGAGAACTGGAGAAAAAGGTGGAAGAGGCCAAAAAGCTGAAATCGGAAAAATCTGAAATTTCGATCAGATTGCTTCAGGAGGAAGAAAAAAATCAGCAGGCGGAGGAGCGCATCCGGCATACGGAAAATAAATTGTCCCGTATACAGTCCGAGCAGCGCAATAAATTGGTTAAAATGGAAAGATTCAGGCTTTTGGTAGAAGATACTGATGCTTTCCTGTGTGAAGTGAATTACAAAGGCGAAATCCAATATGCCAATCCTGCGGTTTTGAAAAAACTGGGTTATTCCGAAGATGAAATCAGAAAATTCAACATTCTGGATTTTTCACCCGAAAGCCAAAGGGAGAAGGTTGCCCACTTTTACGAAAATCAATACCGGCTCAAAAAGTCCGAAACCTACTCGGAGTGGGATGTTTCCAACCGTTTTGGCGAAATTTTCAGAATTGGCTGCAGGGTAAAAATGGAGTTTTTGCCTGATGGTAAAATTGAAAGTATAAAAGCCATTTCTCACGATCTGTCTGTCCTTACGGCAAACGATAAGATGCACAATTTCAGGGATATGGACCAGATTCTGTCCCGATTTCCGTGTGCCATGCTTTGGTTTCAAAAGGATGAAAAATCCGATGATTTGAGCCATTACCGATTGAAATGGGCCAATAAAGCCACCCTTGCCTTGATGAATTTCGATTGGTTTGAGGTGGAAAATGTAAGCTTTCCGGATGTATCAGAGTCGCTTATGCAACTGGTAAAAGAAAAGATGGCACGGCCGGATTTGGAATTGAACTGGCAGAGTCTCAGATTCTCCGACCGTACCTTTACTCCTGAGGTGGTGTTCCATGATGGTCAGTTGTTTATCTCCCTTACAGAAATCACAAATGCCCAAAGAAGCTTTGTCCGAACCGAACAGGAAAAAGAATTTTTTAAGTCCGTTTTGGATCAGGCCAGGATAGATGTGGCGGTATTTTCACCGGAACAGAAATATCTTTATGTTAATCCGGTGTCTGTAAAAAATCCGCAAATGCGGGAATGGATTATCGGGAAGACAGATGAAGAGTACATCAAGCTAAGGCACAAAAGCCTGAACACCAGCCTGATACGCAAGGCCAGATTTGATGAAATCCGCAACCACAGAAAGACCATCCGGTTTGAAGACATCAGTCTGGATCCGGAAAAAAATATCTGCTATTTCATTAGGGAAATTACGCCCTGCATCGGTGAAGGCAATGATATTCAGCACTTTGCCGTATTTGGATACAACCTTACCGACCGGTACAAGCGGCTGGAGCATCAGTTGGAAATCTCGGATAAATGGTCATTTATATGCCGGTTTGAAGAATTGCGTCTACTGGAAAGCAAGCCACCCAAGGCCATGGGCGAGTCGGAGAAAAAACTGCTTAAAATTCTGGCAGATTACATCCGGCTGAGGGAATCCTCGCAGCTCCTGGTGTTTTCAAAATCACAAAAGCTTTCCACTTTTTATCTGTATCCCATTCATCTTTCCCATATCCGCGATTTCATTTTGAATTACGAAAAAAAATGGACGGGGCTGCGTTTCCGGTTTGATGTTCCGGAAGATGAAAATTCCATTTTCCTTTTCCCCAAAATATTGGTCCACGAAACGCTCGAAAAGATTTCAGATTGGTCGGATGGCCGGAATTCTGAGGTGCAGGTTTACGCAGAAAAGGATGACAGCGAAAAAACTTTCCTTTTTTTACGGTTTGAAAGTGAAGCCATTAAACAGGGTCCGCAGTCCGATTTCAGGCTCCGCATTATTATGCGAATCTGGATGGAAGAGGGTTTTTATGCCTCCTTTTCCGAAGGAAAATTGAAGCTGGCTTTTCCTCTCGTCCATTCGGACCATGAGGTGTCCGAAGAGGTAGCACAATCGCTGCAGATTTTGCAGAAAACCAAAATATTAATGGGTCCTGCTATCCAAAATCCTGCCGACCGAATTGCCGAAAAACTGAAAGACCATGGAGCAGAGGTGGTATTGATTCAAAATCCTCTTGGAATAAACAGATACCTTTCTCAGGGCCCATTTTCGATAGTGGTTTGGTGGGGCAGCGATTATTCGGAATTGGAAGGCCTGGATTGGAGTCTGGCAGAGGAGCAAAATTTAAAGGTTCTGTTTTTACTCCGGCAAGACGAAGAAGGTCCAAAATCAGAAATTCCCCATTCAGCCCTTGTGCCTTATCAGATATCAGGCTCCGTACTGGAGATTATTGAGCAGATTTGGTTGCTTGCCAAATCAGAACAAAAGCAACCGCTGCCACAAATTGAGAAGTCGGATTTGAAACTGAGTTTTTCGCAGTTGGCTGAAATAACCGAAGGCGACAAAAACTTTATTGCCACCCTGGTAAAAACCTATTTCAACAGTCTCAAAGATTGCCGTAGCCAATTTGAAGGTCTGCTGGAGCAGGAAAACGCAGAGGGTATGCGCTTTTTATTGCATAAAATCAGGGCCACTACCAAAACTTTTGGAATCCGATCTCTGGATGATGCCATCCGAAATGCCATTCTAAACATGGAGGCAAATAACCGGATTACGAAAAAGATGAAAAAGGAGTGGATACAGCTTGTAAACCAAATTTGTGCGGAAGCAGGCCGGCAGATTCAGGTATATTGCCGGCAGGAAAATATTCCCGTTGACTGAGACAAAGGTTTTTTACCAATTATCAGATTCTGTGCTTTGTTTTGCCGGATGCCTGAGGCCAGATCACTTCGGATTTTATTTATGGGAACGCCCGATTTTGCGGCTTCTTCCCTTCAAAAACTTATTGATGAAAAAGCCAATGTGGTGGCGGTGGTAACCGCACCCGACAAGCCGGCCGGCCGGGGCCTTCATCTGCACAAAAGTGCCGTAAAGGAAGTGGCAGAAGCAGCCGGTTTGAAAGTTTTACAGCCCGAAAAATTAAAGGACCCTGACTTTCTTGCTCAAATTCAATCCCTTGAAATTGATCTGGGTATTGTGGTGGCTTTCAGGATGTTGCCCGAACTTCTTTGGAAAACGCCGAAACTCGGAACATTTAATTTACACGCCTCTCTGCTTCCCAAATACCGCGGTGCAGCCCCCATAAATTGGGCCATTATTCTTGGTGAAAATGAAACCGGCAACACCACCTTTTTTCTTCAACATGAAATCGACACCGGAAAAATCCTTTTTCAGGAATCTATGCAAATCGGAGAAAACGAAAATGCCGGTTCGCTGTACGACCGCCTCAGGCAGGCTGGGGCTCATCTGGTTTGGAAAACGGTAGAGGCCATAGCTTCAGGGCAATATGTTGAAAGGGAGCAAAATGAAGAACAGGTGGTGCACGCCCATAAAATTTTTCGTGAGACCTGCCGCCTCGATTTTTCAAAATCAGCCCGGGAACTCCACAATTGGGTCCGGGGGCTTTCTCCTTATCCGGCTGCCTGGTGTCTTTGGGAGGGAAAAAACTTGAAATTACTCCGAAGCAATCCTACCGATATCGATTGTACAGGATTTCCGCCGGGCAAATTTGTTCAGCTTTCCTCCGGGTCTCTGGCTGTTTCTTCCTCCGACTGCTGGTTGGAAATCACGGAATTGCAGCCCGAGGGAAAAAGAAAAATGACAGGAAGGGAATTTCTTGCAGGACACAAATTGGAAAAGATATGACAAGACTGAGTGTAAACATCAACAAAGCTGCCACCCTGCGCAATGCCCGGGGGGGGGACAATCCCGATGTGGTGCAATTCGCTGTTTTTTGCGAAAAGTTTGGCGCTCAAGGTATTACAGTTCACCCCCGGCCTGATGGAAGGCATATCCGCAATGAGGATGTGCGCAACCTCAAGGAGGTAGTCACTACAGAATTCAACATTGAAGGCTATCCTGAAGAAGACTTTATCAATCTGGTGCTCAGTGTGAAACCCGAACAGGTTACTTTGGTTCCCGATGCTCCCGATGCCCTCACTTCCAATGCCGGCTGGGATACGGTTTCACAATTCTATTTTTTAAGGGAAGTGGTGGAAAAATTTCATGACAAAGGCATCCGGGTTTCCATTTTTATTGACCCGGATAAAACCCGCATCAGAAAAGCAGCAGAATTGGGCGCCGACCGGGTAGAACTCTACACCGAGCCGTATGCCCGGATTTATTCCTCCAACCCTCAGGCAGCGGTGCATCCCTTTGTACAGGCAGCCATTTGGGCTTACGATGCCCGCCTTGGCCTGAATGCCGGCCACGACCTCAGCCTGGAAAATCTTCGGTATTTTGTTCAGAATGTCCCTCATTTACAGGAGGTTTCTATTGGTCATGCCTTGATTTGCGATGCCTTGTATTTCGGTTTGGAGAATACCATCCAAATGTACCGCAGGCAGCTGGAATCCTAGAAATTCAGGCCCTCAGGAGAGCATTTCCCCGATTTCTGAAAAAACAGAGTCCGGGCTGATGGCCTTCATGCAAATGTTGTTTGTACAGGGGGCATAGGTGCGGCCGTCGTAGCAGGGCCTGCAGGCGAGATTTTCTCCTCCCCACAGATATTTTGATTCAGGATGAAGGCTCCTGAAGTCTCCCGGATTGGTGGGCCCAAACAATCCGAAGGAAGGAATTCCGGCAATATCGGCCAGATGCAGGGGGCCGGAATCATGTGTAATCATCATTTGGCACAGGCTGAGCAAAGCCAAAAACTCGTTCAGATTCAGTTTGCCGATAAAATTCAGGTGTTCCAGGTCTGCAAAATGGCCGGATACCCATGCATCCGAAGGGGCACCGGTCAAAATAAGGGTGTAGCCTTTTTCTGACAACTTTTGCGCCAATTGAAGGTAATGTTCAACAGGCCAGCGTCTCAGATCATCGCTTCGGAGGAAGTTTTTTGCCCCTCCGCAGGAGACGGCTATGAGGTTAGTGCGATTTTTCAGTTCCTCCAATTGCCGGAAATCTTCCGGCTTGAATGCATAATCAGGATACCGGAACCGGATGGGCTCTGCGGTGGTTTCTCCCTCAAATACAGACAGATATTCAAATGTATGGTGTCTTGCCGGCACCGGCCTGATTCTGTGGTCCGGATTTTTATTATATCGTTTCAAAGTGCCGGTTCGCACAGGTAATGTGAGGATTTTGTACAAATCGGAATAGTAGAAATACAGGGTTTCATCGAAATGAAGGCCGGAGAAAGCTTTCCATATCCGCAGAATTTCTCCGGCACGGGTGGCCATGCCGGCATTGAAGATTTTGGATTCTTCCACCACAATCAGCTTGTCGATTTCGGAAAAGCGGCTCAGAAACGGGGCTACAACAGATCCGCATAACCAGGTGATTTTCGCCTGAGGATACTTTTCCCGAATGCGGCTCACAACGGGCAGGCACATGACCACATCCCCTATGGCTCCGATTTTTACAATGAGAATATTCAATTTCAGAACAGGCTTAATTGCTCCGCTACCGTAAACGGTTCCGGTTTCAAAAGTGCAGGATCATTTTCAAAACTTTTATTCAGCCGGGGCGAAACAGAGAAAATATGCAAATCCGGCTCCTTGCTTTCTGCCCATTCCCGCAAATCTGAGGGGCTGATTTTTGGTTTTTCGAGCCATTTCTTTTCTTCTTCCTGATTCAGAATCAGGGGCATACGGTCATGAAAACGGGCGCTTTGCGGCCCTGGCGGTTTGGTCAGTACGGTAAAGCGCAGTAAATCGCTTCCCGGCTCTTTTTCATACAACCCGGCCATGGCAAACAAGTCATGATCAGCCAGTTGATGCATAAAGGGAATTTTGATTTTTCCATAGGTTTTCCATTCAAAAAATCCACTGGCAATCACCAGACACCGGTTGTCTGCAAGGGTTTTAAATGGCCATTTTTCAAGAAGGGTTTCCGACCTTGCATTGATCATACTCCTGCTTTTTCCGTCAACGCCTTTTCCGGCCAAGCCCCATTCCAGAAGCTTTAATTCGTCTCCGATTATGCAGGCGGCATTCTGGCCGGGTGCAATATTGAACAGGGGCAATGAATGGCTAAGCTCCGGGCTGATTTTCACCTTGAATCTTTCCTGAACGGCCTCTGCTTTTCTGTCGAGTGAAAATCGTCCGCACATAATCAACGCGTTATCATTATCCAACCTTTGTAGCTCATGTTTTCATCTGCCCGCCTCAGGCGTTTGCCTTTCACTTTGGCATGATAAAAATAAATCCCGTCGTTCAGAACGGTGTTGTTGTTTTCCGATAAGCCACCCCAATTGATGGCGGGTTCGGTTCGTCCATCAAATATTTTTTTTCCCCATCGGTTATATACCTCAAAATCAACGCTCTCTACAAAGGCAGCAGAGACGCAAATGGGGGTAAATACATCGTTTTTAGAATCCCGGTTGAGGGTAATCAGGTTGGGCAAATCAAATTTGAAGCAGTCATTGTCGGTGCAGGTGCGGTTTTGGATTATGCTTTCATTTCCTGATCTGTCCACCGAGGTTACCGCATAACATCCCGAAAGCGTGGTCAGGGAGGAATGAACGAAAAAGGTGTCGATTGTGGTAGCCAGCAATGCCAGAGAATCGTCTTCGTAGCGGGCATAATAAATTCTGAAGATTGAAAAGTCTTTTCCGCAGGTGTCTCGTTGTATGGACTTCCACCTTAGGGTTCTGGCAAATTCTGTTTGATTTCGCAGGGTATTGCAATCCGGACAATTGAATTTTACCACCTCAAAATCCGGTGGAGGACAGGGTTTGATGGTATCGGTTGGGGAGGCGCATACTTGCTGCGATTTGTTTATCAATGGCTCGGCAATCTTTTGGTTTCCGTAGCTGCCATAGGTTTGCACATAATAGCAATACTCTGCTGTGTCTTCCAGCGGCCGGTTTCCAAACTTTCCTTCATCAATGTACTGAAAAACACCATTTTGAGAACGGATGGTGTCAATAAATTCAAAATTTCCGTTGGATTTTCTGAATATCCGGTGCCAAAATCCATTGTTGCTCCAGGGGGTGGATGCACTCCAGTTCAGCACGATTTTTTTGATGCCGGGCCTTAATTCCAGCCTGACCGAGGAGGCTTTTTCGCTGCTGTCCACCAGATTGGATAAGTTGCCGTACCGCATTCTGATTTGGTAACTGATAAACCGGTTTTCAGTATCGAGGCCGGTATCTGTATAGGTGGTGTCTGTAGTATCTGTCGTACTCTTTACCGTTACAGGCACCCGGCCCGGCACAAACCGAACCAGTTCGATGGTGTAAGGCGGTTTAAATATCACAGTATCAATAAAAAACGGTCTGGTCCAACGGACCAGTATTTCTCCGGCCGAAGCACTGGTTTTTTCTACATCCACATTCACAATCACGGGAATATCCAGCTCAAGGGATTGACATATTTCATTGGATATCAGGCTCTCTCCTCCGGCTGGATTGGGAAAACGGGCTACAAGCCGGTAGCAATAGGCCGGTCCTTTCTTCAAACCCAGACCCCGGTTGTCGTCCAGAAAGGTGGTATCTCCGCCTGATACTTCGCCAATCAGGGTGTAGCCTGTGCCTCCCGGCATACCGGGAAAGCAAGTATCCGGTTTGATTTTGGTGCTGTCTATTTTTCTGTAAATGAGAATTTTATCTGCATTGCTGCAAATATATTTTTTCCAAATGAGACGAAGGCGGCCATTGCCGTCGGGTACAATTTTTTTCAGTTCCGGCGGAGGTCCGACCACTTTGATGCGCCAAACCCTTACATCCACCATTGGTTGAGGCAATACGGGAATATCTTCTGCTTCAAATGTGGCCTGATAGGGGAGGGCCCTCACATCCCGGCAGGAGGTTTGCCAGAAAAAATCTCCCTGAAATGGCGGACTCAGGCTTGGGTTGAAGGTAAATTCTGCCCTTCTGTCCTCCGGAAGAATGTTGGCCAATTCGCCCAGCATCCTGATTCTCACCACATCATTCGGATTGGGATCTTTGGCGCTGATTACTGCGCTGATGGCTGCACCGGCCACCACACAGGTGTCTCTCGGCACCATCAGCAAAGGCCGCTTGTTGGCGCCGTCTTTTACAATTATCTGAATATCAAGCAAAACATGTCCGATGCTGTCCCTTCTGACCCGATTGGGCCGAACCCTTCGCCACTGAATAATTTTTATAGCCGTGTTGAACTCACCGGTTATCCGGGGCACATTCCAAATAAAATCTCCGGTGATGGGGTTTAGATTGGTAAAGGAGGCCCTGCTGCCGGAAGAATCGTTTCCGCCTGAACGAACAGCCGGGTCGCGGTAGTTCGGAACATTGGCCGGCAGGTTTGGCCCTTGTAAAAATTGTTTGGAAGGCACGAGTTCATAAGACAAACTGTCTCCGTCCGGGTCATACGCACCGGGATTGTAGCGGTACACCGCCCCAACCTGGGCAAAATCAACGGCTGGTTTGGTTACAATCGGGCCGTTGTCAAAGTTCAGAAAGGGGTCTATGGTGATTTTGGTCTCTACATAAAAGGTGGTATTGATGGAGTTGTCCATGTTCAAAACGCTTTCATTCCGGTTCAGCTGGTAGTGATACGGAATGTAAACTCCGGGTGAACTGTAGGTATACTCGGTTTTGTAGAGAATGATTTCGGTGTCCTTTCCCGGCAGGTTAATCCTTTGAAAAATAGGAACCGTCAGCACATCCGAAATGCCGGCATCGGGATAAATATTGTTTACCGCATCTACAACAGGCGATTGGGTATTCCTGAAAATGGTAAGCAAAAATTCATACCGGTATCCGTCTAGTTTTCTCGCTGTCAGATAGCCCCCCCGAATGTGGGTAGCCATTCCCGAAAGACTCAGCAGGAAAAAAATAAAGACGAAAACACTCCTTTTAATCAGCATCTCAGCACGAAGTTCCCCGAGGCAATCGGTGCATTTTCACAGGGAAGCAACAAAAATAATCCCAAATCGGCAGAAATACCAAGTTTGAACCCTTACCACCTGAATTTTCGGTTCATCCCTTGGTCCGATTTCTGCGCCGGATTTATTGTGCTTATTTGCATATCGGTTCATCTCCCCGCTTTTTGTTTGCTATATATCGTTAAACCAATTTGTTATGCTCTTCTACCTTCCGGATTTCAATAAGCCGGTACTGCCGGAAACCGATGCCCTCCACGTTGTGAAGGTGCTGAGAAAAAAAAAAGGTGATTTCATTCGTGTGAGTGATGGAAAGGGGCGAAAAGCCCGGGCCCGCATAGAATCGGCCGATATCCGGAATTGCCTTCTCCAACTTAGTGAGGCCGAATTTGAAGAAAAGTCAGAAACAGAAATATGGCTTGCAGTTGCCCCAACCAAGCAAATGGAACGGATGGAGTGGATGGTGGAAAAGTGTACCGAAATCGGGGTTGATGGTTTTGTTTTCTTTCAGGCTACCCGCTCTGAAAGAAATTCTCTGAAGCTGGAAAGGCTGCAAAAAGTTGCCATTTCGGCCATGAAGCAATCGGGACAGGTCTGGCTTCCTTCCGTCTTTTGGTACCCCGACTGGAAGCAGTTTCCCTGGCAGGAATTTCAAACAATTTTTGTAGCTGACCTGGAAGAAAATGCTGAAGACCAACTGATTGCAGGTCCCGGAAAGAATTTGATAATGATTGGTCCGGAAGGCGATTTTTCTCCTGATGAATACGCAGAAATCAGACAGCATCAGGCCCGCCGGGTGCGCCTGCTTCCCCAGATTCTGAGAACTGAAACCGCAGCGCTGTTTGCGCTTTGTCAGGCCCAAACCCTTAGGAAATAAACCCGACTAAACGAAACGGTCCTGAAAAACCAGACCTTTAGAAAAGCCTTATGCCAGATTGGGTCCAAGCCACCTTTCGGCCTCTTCGGCAGGGCAGCCTTTCCGCTTCACATAATCCTGCAACTGCTCCTGATTGATTTTGCCCAAACCAAAATAACGGGCTTCGGGGTGTGCAAAATAAAATCCTGAAACCGAAGAAGCGGGGTACATCGCCAGGTTTTCAGTCAGCTTTATTCCAATGGCTTTCTCTGCATCCAGCTGCCGGAAAAGATTGATTTTCAGGGTGTGGTCGGGGCAGGCAGGGTAGCCCGGTGCCGGCCTGATGCCCTTATACTCTTCCTGAATCAAGGCTTCATTGTCCAGATTTTCATCTTTAGAATATCCCCAGAGTTCTCTCCTTACCTGTGCATGCATCAGCTCGGTAAAGGCTTCGGCACACCGGTCGGCCAATGCTTTTACCATGATGCTGTTGTAGTCATCATGGTCTTTTTCAAAGGCTTTGGCCTTTTCTTCTGCACCAAAAATAGAGACTGCAAAGCCACCCAGATAATCCCGTATGCCGGTATCGGCGGGGGCAATAAAATCGGCCAGGTTGAAATTGGGCAATCCGCCCGATTTGGCATTTTGTTGCCTCAGATGGTGGTAAGTATGGGTGATTTGGTTGCGGTTTTCCTTGCCTTCGCTGCTGAAATCAAATACCGCAATATCGTCCTGATTGATGGTGTTGGCCGGCCAGAAACCAAT
>CANHCT010000060.1 GCA_947459175.1 Hymenobacteraceae bacterium | reverse complement strand
GGCTTGGATATTTCTGCCATCAGTGGCACCGGCGAGGGCGGTATCATCAGCCGGGAAGATGTGGAACTGGCCATGGCCGCTCAGGCCTCCAAAGCCGAAAAGCCAAAGGCCGACCCCGGACCGGGATTGAGGGCAGCCATAGCGGCGGCCATGAGCAAATCGAACCGCGAAATACCGCACTACTACCTGCAAAGCCGGATAGACATGCGAAATGCCATGAACTGGCTGGCCGCAACCAATGCCGGCAAAAGTCCGAAAGACCGGCTGCTGCCGGTGGTCTTGTTTATCAAAGCAGCAGCACTCGCCCTGAGAGAATGCCCCGAACTGAACGCCGAATGGCAGGATGGTCTGATTTTGAAAAAGGACATTCACATGGGATTCGTGGTTTCGCTCCGGCAAGGCGGCATTGTGGTTCCTGCCATTCACCATGCTGACAAAAAGACCCCGGCCGGACTGATGGAAGCACTGAACGACCTGATTCCCAGAGCCCGGAGTCTGAAGCTGCGCAGTTCAGAACTGAGTGATTCTACCTTTACCCTCACCAGCATAGGCGAGGGCGGGACAGATTCGATTTTTGGCATCATCTATCCACCGCAAACCGGCATACTCGGAATCGGAAGCATTTCGGAGCAAGCCGTTGCCGAAAACGGCATGCTCGATGTGAGGCCCTGTGTTTGGGTAAGTCTGGCAGCCGACCACCGTGCAAGCGACGGCCTTTCGGGAAGCCGTTTTCTTGCTGCATTCAACCAATATCTTCAAAAACCTGAAAACCTATGAACAGAGAAACACTGCGAGCAGAAGTTTGCCAACTTTTAAAGCAAATTGCACCGGACACGGAACCCGAAACCCTTCAGGATCAGGATAAAATTCGTGAAGTTCTGGGTATTGATTCTTTCGATGCCCTGCAATTTATTGTGGCCCTGGATGCCCGACTGGGCGTAGATATTCCGGAAAAAGATTATGCCCAAACCGATACCCTGGCCCATCTGCTGGATTATCTGGAAGGCCGCATGCCCTGAATCAACCGTTTTCCCTTCGCATGAAAAATACATTGTGGCTGCGGATCCTGTTCATCATCGGGGTGCTGCTATTTTTCACCGGCACCATTGACCCCATGGAAGGCGCTGTCCTGATTGCCGGGGGCTCGGTATTGATGGCTTTGTCGGCCCGGCTTCGGGGCGACAGACATGTGAACATTTTCCTGTTGGCCATGGTCCTCATCCTGTTTGGCGTTTTCTTCCTCTTTTACTTTTCATCACTGGGCGGATTTGGCGGAAGTTCCGACCTTTCATGGTGGTGGACCGCATTGATCCTCCCCTATCCCATTGGCTGGTTGCTGATTCTGGGAACCCTGATTTACAGGTGGATAAAGAGGAATAAAGCAAAGTCAAATCCCTGAATTCCGGACCCCGATGCAAAAAATCCGGCCAGCCGGATGCCTTCGCCCTCACCTGATTGGAGCAAATCATTGTCATTATTTCCCTTGAGGCAAATCAATTTCATCAGGTTAATGCGGCCATACTTTCGCAGTACATACTAAGGAAAAATGAGCCGGCCTCCATCCGAAGAAAATTGCAGCGATCTAACAGATAAAGCCTTCATCATAAAAAGGAAAAGGATTGAAAAAAACCTTTCTCATGTCCGGGTCAATCCTCAGTTTTTTCAATTCCATGTGTAATCAAAAATCCGTCAGTATGAAAAAATCAGCTTTTGCCGAATTTTCCCAATCCGTTTTCTGAAAGTACTCAGTTGCATTTTGTATTGAAAAAACCCGGAACTGCTCAATTGGCCGTGTACAATGCCCGGGGGTTGCGGTACACATTGAGACATTGCCCTTTCGGGCGGCAGGAGAATATCAGATTCCTTTTGAGGGAAGTCATTTTCCCTCAGGAATTTATTATTACCGGATTAGCTTTGGGGATAAATCAGATACGGGCAAAATGGTTCTGATGAAATAAAAACCCTTCTTCCATGGTCCAAACTCAAAAGATTCTCCCGGACAAACACTGTCTGTACCTGTGCTGCCTGTTTTTCTTCGCAGCCACCCGCCTCCCGGCACAGGATGCCTTGTCCATAGTGAAAAAAGCCGACGAGAAGATGCGGGGCAATACCTCCAAAATGGAGATCACCATCAACACCATCCGCCCGGCCTGGAAACGGAGCATGCAGATGAAGGTGTGGACCAAGGGCAAAGACTTTTCCATGATTCTGATAACTGCACCGGCCAGAGACAAGGGCGTTGCTTTTCTGAAGCGAAAAAAAGAAGTGTGGAACTGGTACCCCACCCTGGAGCGGGTCATCAAACTGCCGCCTTCCATGATGAACCAAAGCTGGATGGGCACCGATTTTACCAACGACGATCTGGTGAAAGAAGCCTCGGTGGTGCACGATTACACCCATAAGCTTCTGGGTGACACCCTGATAGCCGGCCGGCCCTGCTACAGAATAGAGATGATTCCCAAGCCTGCCGCTGCCGTGGTTTGGGGAAAAGTGGTGGTCTGCATCGACAAAACCGACTACATCGAACTGCACATCCGATTTTATGATGAAGACGGCAAACTCATCAACATCATGAATGCCTATGAGCCCAAACCAATGGGCGACCGCATCATCCCCTCCCGGTTTGAGATGATTCCCCTGGACAAAAAAGGGAACAAAACCGAAATGATCTACACCCGGGTCGTGTTTGATGAGCCCATCGAGGATTCTTTTTTTGATCTGAACACCCTGAAAACCCTGCGCTGATGTGGCTGATCGGACTTGCCTGGAAAAATCTCTGGAGAAATAAGACCAGAACCGCCATCACCATGTCGGCTGTCTTTTTTGCGGTCCTGCTCTCGGTATTTGCCGGCAGCCTGAAGAGCGGCATTTTTGGCAACATGATTAAAAATGTGGTCAGCTTCTATACCGGCTACATTCAGATTCACAAAAAGGGATATTGGAACGAGCAGGTGCTCGACAACGGAATGATCTGTGATTCAGCACTGGAGCACAGACTTTTGCAGATTCCCAATGTAACCGGCCTGGCCCCGAGGCTGGAGACCTTCGGGCTCATTGCCACCAATAAAAGCACCAAAGGCTGTTTGGTAGCAGGCGTGGACCCTGAAAAAGAAAACGAGGTCACCTCCCTGAAAAAAAAGTTAATCAGGGGCCAATACCTGAATTTCAACGATACAGAAGCCCTTCTATCTGAAGGACTTGCCGAAAGAATCAAAGCCCGCACCGGCGACACCATCTACATCATCGGGCAGGGCTACCACGGGGCCACCGCCGCCGGAAGGTACCGGGTAAAAGGCATCGTGAAGTTCGGCTCCCCCGAACTCAACAACCAAACCATGTTTCTCAGTCTGCCTGCAGCCTCTGAACTGTTCAGTGCAGAAGGCATTGCCACCTCCCTCGTGGTTTCGCTCCGTAATCCGGATCTTCTGGATGAAACGGTAAGGGCACTGGAGCAAAAACTGGGCAGCGAAACCGAAGTAATGAGTTGGGAGGCCATAATGCCGGATGTAAAACAGCATATCGAAACCGACAGCAACAACATGAAATATGTGCAGGGCATCCTGTATATGCTGGTGAGTTTTGGCATATTCGGCACCTTCCTCATGATGATGGTTGAGCGCAAAAATGAACTGGCCATGCTCATCGCCATCGGGATGAAAAAGAGCAAGTTGTGCCTGCTTATGGTAATCGAATCCGTTTTCACGGTACTTGGCGGATGCATCATGGGCATACTCGTCAGCATTCCGCTGGTTTGGTATTTCAACCAAAAGCCCCTGCGGCTCGGGGGAGAAATTGCCAAAGTGTACGAAAAATTTGGCTTTGAGGCCATTTTCCCCACTTCACTCAGTCCAGATAACTTTGTTTTTCAGGGCATTACGGTTTTGGCCATCGGATTACTTCTTTCGCTTTATCCGGTGTACAAAGTGATAAATACAGATCCTGCCACCTCACTAAAAAGATAATAGGGTATGATTTTTTCTCTGGCATGGCGAAACATCTGGCGAAACAAAGCCCGGAGTCTGGTCATCATGATTTCGATAGCCCTGGGCCTGTTTGCGGGTGTGGCCGTACTGGCCCTGTACGAGGGTATGCTCAAAGGCCGCATCCGGACCGTAATCGATGAGGAGACCGGGCATATCCAGATTCACCATCCCCTGTTTTCGGATGAAAGAGAATCCGGATACTACATTCCCAACCCCGATGCTGTCCTGAAAACAGCAGCACAGGTTCCGGAAATCGAACAAATCAATATCCGTACATTGGCCAATGGCATGCTTTCCACCTCCACGGGTACGGCCGGTGTGCAGGTAACCGGCATCGACACCCTGAGCGAATTCCGTTTTTCGCTGCTGAAACAAAAGATAAAAGAAGGTACCGGATTCAAACCCGGCAAAAGTTATCAGGCCATCATCGGGCAGAAACTGGCCCGCAAGATGAAACTGGAAACCGGCTCAAAAATGGTTCTCATGTTCAATGATACCGGCAACAACCTGGTTTCCTGTGCTTTCCGCATTTCGGCCATCTACCAAAGCAGCAATGCCCGCCTGGATGAAAAATTGGTGTACACCGACCGCCGCGAACTGGCTGAGCTGCTGGGGATGCCGGGGCAGATTCAGGAAATAGCTTTAAAAACCAAAGAAGACAATCAGGCAGAGGCTGCCGTAAGCCAACTCAAAAGCCTGTTGCCCGGCCTGAAGGTAGAAAGCTGGAAGGAAATTTCCCCCGAAACCGATTTTTTAGCCAAAACAGTAGACTCCTACTCCAACATCCTCATTGTCATCATCATGGTGGCCCTTGCATTCGGCATTCTCAATACCATGCTCATGGCCATCATGGAGCGTTCGAGGGAAATCGGTATGATTGCCGCCCTGGGCATGAGCCGGTTCAGGATATTTTCACTCGTGCTGATGGAAACCGTTTTCCTTTCCATGGCCGGAGTTCCGGTGGGTATTTTGCTTGGATGGGGCACGGCCGCTTATTTCAACAAAAATGGCCTGGACCTTTCGGGAATGGGCGAAGAAATGATGAGCAGCTTTGGCTTCAAAACCATGATTTATCCAGAATTTCCTGCCGAAAAACTATTCTCCGTTCTCTCCATAGTCGTCGTTACAACATTGATTTCCAGTTTGATACCGGCTTTCAAAGCCATAAACATGAAACCCGTTGAAAACCTCAAAGCCTGATTCCGCCACTGCCGCCAAAAGCGATGTGGTCATCGACACCCACAACATCAGCCGGGTTTACAATCCGGATACCATTCCCGTTTATGCCATCCGCAATGTGCACCTGCACATCAAACGGGGTGAATTTACAGCCCTGGTAGGTCCGTCGGGTTCGGGCAAAACCACCCTGCTGAACCTCATCGGCGGGCTGGACAAACCCGATCAGGGACGCATCCTGATCAACGGAACCGAAATTACAGCCCTCAGCGCCGGGGAACTCATCGAATTCAGATTGTACAACATTGGCTTTGTGTTTCAATCCTTCAATCTGATACCCGTGCTAACCGCCGGAGAGAATGCCGAATTCATCATGCTGCTGCAGGGAAAAAGCAAAAAAGAGCGGGATGCCAGGATGAAACAATTGTTTCGGGAGATAGACATGGAAGACAAAATGGACCGCCGGCCGGGCGAACTTTCGGGCGGGCAGCAGCAAAGGGTGGCCGTGGCAAGGGCCCTCGCCAGCAAGCCGCAATTCATTCTGGCCGACGAGCCTACCGCCAATCTGGACTCTAAATCGGCATCCAACCTGCTGGATATCATGGACAAAATGAACCGGGAAGAAAACATTACCTTCATTTTCTCGACCCACGACCAGCGGGTAATCGAAAGGGCAAGGCGGGTCATCACCCTCGTGGATGGCGAGGTGGCCTCCGATACGAATGTAATCGACACCAGCGCACCTCATTGATTCGGGCATGATAAGAGCATGGCTGCTTGCGGTTTTCCTCGCTTTGCCTTCCGGCATTCAGGCGCAGGTGTTTCCGGAAGCCGGCACTGCTACCGCTTTTCAGGAGGCAGGGCGCAAAAAAATTGTTTTGAACGGCTATGTGAAGGAAATGCAATCGCTCAGTTTTTCGGGGAATATGCAGGATTTGATGTCCACCAACCTCATTCACAACCGACTGAATACCAAATGGCTGCCTGCTGAGAACCTTACTTTTGCCCTGGAGATGCGCAACCGCCTCATTTGGGGCGATGATGTAAAAAACATTCCCGGCTATGGTGAATTGCTCCGCAATGCCAATGAAAAGTTCAACTTATCGCGGATATGGTTTTCACAGTCTTCCCTTATCATGCACAGCAACATCGACCGCCTGTATGCTGACCTACGGATAAAAAAAATCGGCATCAAAGCCGGAAGGCAAAGAATCAACTGGGGTGTGGCCACCACCTGGAATCCCAATGATATATTCAACAATTACAACTTTTTGGATTTCGACTACGAGGAAAGACCGGGTAGCGATGCCCTGCGTTTGTCGGCCGAACTGAGCAGTTTTTCGGGTATAGAAATTGCAGGTTCGCCTGCCAACAAAAACAATGGCAAAGTGTTGGCTGCCAAGTATTTCTTTAATACCAGAGGATACGACATCCAGCTGATTTCGGGGATATTCGGAAACAGATTTACGGCAGGTCTTGGCTGGGCAGGCAGCCTGGGCGATGCCGGATTCAAGGGAGAAGCCCAGTTTTTTTCCAAAAATTCTTCCGGGCAGTACCAGTTCAACCTTTGTTTGGAGGGGGATTACCTCTTACCGGGCAGCTGGTATGTAAACGGTTCTTTTTTATACAACAACAATGGCCTGGATTCCAGAATTTTACAGCCCGAAAACCTGAACTTCAGTTTTACACCGGCCAATCTGATGCCCACCCGCTGGAACTTTATCGGCACAGCCCGAAAAGAAATTACCCCGCTTTTTTCAGCAAGTCTTTCGCTTTTGTATGCCCCCGGCACCCATCTTCTTCTGGCCTTGCCTGGGCTGAGGTACAATCTGGCCGACAACCTCGATGCCGACCTGATTTGGCAAAGTTTCTTTGCAGAAGCAGAGGAATTTAAAGCACTGAATCACAGAGGTTTTATTCGCTTTAAGTATAGTTTTTAATGAATCATTTCAGATAAATTCAGAATTTTCGAACCATGAAAGCAAAACCCTTCCTAATCCTGTCCTTATTGGTGATGGTCCTGATTTTTTCTTCCTGTTCGGTGGTAGAAAAAGCTTCGCTCCATGGTTTTGAAAGCGATTACTACACCCTGAAACAGGCAAATCAAAAGCCCGAAAAGGTATATGTGCTGGTGGAAGAAGGGCAGGCGGAAGTCTACCGCCAAACCAACAAAAAACCTGAAAAAGAGCCGTTTATGCAGATTCCCTTAAAGCGGAATGAGGGACCGGACTTTCCTGTGGCCCGCTTCAGAAAGCAGAGTCCGGATATCGACATCACCTCGGTATTGTTCAAATACCGGCCTTCTGTGTGCGGGCAGGCACCGCAGCTGAGCACCGATTTCAATCTGGCCCTGTATGCCGGCTGGCGTCTTGACTTTTACAGGCTTCAATCGGAAAAAGATCCTTTGGGGCATCACAACACCAAAATAAGGGGAAGGGGATTTGATTTTGGCTTTTTTGCCGGCCCGGGCACTACATTGGTCAGTCCCTTCACCACCCTGAACCGACGGGCCGACGAATACAACGGCATGATTATGCAGGGCGGATTTGCCGGTTTTTTTGAATTGAATATGGCCAGTTTCGGGATTGCCCTGGGCTACGACTATCTGCTCAATTCCGACCGAAAAATCTGGATATACCAAAACAAGCCCTGGCTTGGATTTGTGGTGGGCATTGCTTTGAACTGAATG
Organism: Hymenobacteraceae bacterium; assembly: GCA_947459175.1. Lineage (GTDB taxonomy): Bacteria > Bacteroidota > Bacteroidia > Cytophagales > Flexibacteraceae > CAMDMI01. The sequence goes on along the minus strand of CANHCT010000060.1, from coordinate 8,063 downwards.
AGGATAAGCTGTTGATATTCAAATCATCAACCTAAAGAGAGCAGACTCAGAACAACTCTGAAAAATAGACATAGAGCAGCACCAAAGATGCCAGAGCGGTTATGAAGAGGGCAATTATTCCCATGACATTGGTAAAGGCATTGTTTACATGCTCGCCCATGATTTTTTTATTGTTGGAGATGTGCAGGATGATGGCAATGAGCGGCGGAGCGGTAATGCCATAAAGAACAGCCGTGTAAATCAGGGCTTTCACCGGCGAAATACCCACATAATTGAGCGAAAGTCCCAAAATGAGCGAAATGGCGATGATCATATAAAATCCCTTGGCTTCATGGAACTTTTTGTCCAGCCCCTGCTCCCAGCCGAATGTTTCGGTAAAAATGTAGGACAGCGAACCGCTCAAAACCGGTATGGCAATAAAACCGGTTCCGATAACACCGATGGCAAAAAGAAAATAGGCCAGTTCGCCGGCCAGGGGCTTAAGGGCAATGGCAGCCTGCTCTACCGTATCAATCTGATGTATGCCGCCCTCGTACAAAACTGTCCCGGTGGTGAGGATGATGAAGTACATCACAAAGCCGGAAACCGTCATCCCGAAATCAATATCCTGAACCATCAGGCTGATGATTTTCTTATTCACAATCAGGTGTTTTCTTTTTTTCTTCATTTCTTCCACCTCCACAGAGGCCTGCCAGAAAAAAAGATAAGGCGAAATGGTGGTCCCCAAAATGCCCACCAAAATGGCGAGGTAGTCTTTGTCCAGCCGAATGGTGGGAATAAGGGTGTTTTTTACAATGGCATACACATCCTGCTTATACAGAAAGGGCACGATGAAGTACACCAGCATGACGATACAGAGATATTTCAGAAAAAATGCAATCCTCTGATAGGGAAGATAAATGATAAGGGAAAGCAGAATAAAAGTAAACACCACACTGAAGTAGTTGGCATCGATGGAAGGAAAAATCAGATTTCCGACCGCACCCATGGCAGCAATGTCGGCCCCGATGTTCATCACAATGGCCGGAAAACTGAGGAGTAAAACCAGATAAAGAACAGGCCTGGGATAATATTTTTTGAGCGTACCGGTAAGACCTTGTGAAGTAATGAGCCCGATTTTGGCACACATCTGCTGGATAATGGCCATCAGCGGAAAGGCCACAATGGCGGTCCAGAGGGTGAGAAGACCAAATGCGGCGCCTGCCTGCGAGTAGGTGGCAATCCCGGACGGATCGTCGTCGCTGGCCCCCGTTACCAGTCCCGGCCCTATTTTTTTCCAGCTTTTGGCAAATTTCGAAATTAAATTTTTCATTCCCTGTTTTGAACCATTCCCATCTCTTCTCCCCTAACCGGCCATATTTTTTTCTATTTCCAGATACCGCCGGGTGGCTGCATCGCTGGTTTTTCCTTTGAAACAAAATGCCATTCCTGCCAGCCTTCGGTTCGGATTTTCGACCACCATTTTCCCGTCATACAATTTGGTTTTCAACATGTTGAAAGCCTCCATGAAGCGGGGGTCTTGCCTGGCTTTATCATAAAAAGAGAGGACAAAGGTGTAATAAAAGAGGTTATATCGGAAAAACGGGAACTCTGTTTTATGAAACAAGCTGCCCATACCAAAAAAACAGGGTCCTACCGGTTTTTTATATGTCCGGTGCCAAAGGAGAAATTCCACTGCCGGTTCTGTAACTGCCGCCGTTTCAGCGGGGTCAAAAAACCGCAGGGCATCCAAAGCTTCCAGGGTAGGTCCGGGATTGGGGTAAAGGGTATCCGGGCCCCGGCCAAAACTGAACTTGTTGCACTTCCATCCACCCTCATGTTCTGGCGATTCCAACATATAGCGCAGTGTTGATTTCAGCCTTTCATCCCCCTGATAACCCAGATAGCAAAGCAACCGAAGTACCCCGATGGTCTGGCAGGGATACATACCGCCGGAAGGTGCAATACGAAACCGCCCGTCAGGCCTTTGGAGTGAAAAAATCATCTCGGCCATATCATTTACCACTTTATCCCGGGGGCCAAAACCGAGTTCGGCCAAAATCAAACCGGCATCCCGTGTGGAAAAAGGACTTCCTTTCCCGATGTTGGGTCCGGGTGACGCCCAGTAGTCTGCACCTTGGGCAGCCCTTTTCGACATCAAAAATTCTATATCGTCTTTATATTTTTCCTTCAAATCCATAGAAAATCGAAAAACAAAGGGTTCAGGATCAGGAGGTTTTGCTTGCTGCTTGTAGTCTTTTCCAAAGTACAGCGGCTTTGGCTGCGGTAGATTTCCGTGTGCTGCTCAAGGCCCTTTGTACAAAATCAACAACATCAGGTTGCCCTTTAACTTCATCTGCCAATGGAAGCAGCGCCTCTATGACTTTTCCCACAGCTATTCGGGTGCATTCTTCGGTTGGGAAATGATCTTTTTCCAAAAGAAGCAACTCTTTGAAAACAGATTCTCTCAGGCGGGGATGAAAAAGAGCCAGTTGTCCGAGGGCAAATATGCTGTGGTTGCTGTCTGTCAGCCGGCCTCCGTGCAATAGTTTCAGCAATACCGGCAAGATGGCATCCACCTGTACTTCAGTCATTTTGGCAGAAAGAAAACCGATAAGGCGAACCCCTGTCCAGCGAATGATGGCATTGGAATGCTCCGCCATTTGAAAGAAGGACGGCAGATATGAATGCAATTTCCCCGGCTCCTTTCGGCCTGCCTCCAGCAGTTCTTTTGTAAATCCGAATTTGATTTTCGGATCCCGGGCATTGAGTTTTTCAAAGTCCATAGCGTCAGTCATAGTGTGTAGGGATTCTGGTTTTCGGTGCCGGGCATCCATGCCCGATGGTTTCATAAATGAAATGCAATTATCCCGAAAACGCAAAAAGCTCCGAACCGGAGCTTTTTGTCATTTATTCATTTCACCTGTGTAAATATCTCTTTTTTAGCCCTTTGCAGGATGGGCCGGATCCCTGAGGCACCTATTGCGCCAGAATCATAAACTCGGTCCGGCGATTCAGAGAGCGGCCGTTTTCGGTTTCATCTGTTCCCGGGGCAGGCTTTGCTTCACCAAATCCCTGCGCCCTGAGTCTGCCTTTGTCAATTCCTTTGGAAGCCAGATACTCTACCACCTTTTCTGCCCTTTTTTGAGAGAGCTCCAGGTTGTACTTTTCTACCCCCATGAAATCGGCATGACCGGCCACCTCGATAATAAGGCGCTGATTTTCTTCCATCATTTTCTTCAGCATTTCCAGTTCAAACACAGAGCGCTCGCTGAGTTCGGCCTCATCAAAATCGAAATATACATTCCGAAGAATCCTGGGCTTGTTGAGGGTGTGTTTTTTCAACTCTATGTTTCGGGCAAGCAGAATGCTGCGGGTGGCGGAAGCAGCAGGGACATTCACCATGATGTTTTTGAAATGGAATCCTTCTTTCTGAACCGATACCATAAAATCTTTGGCTGTATGATTGACAATGGCCAGTTCATACACCCCGTTGCGTACCCGCAAAGGCTTGATTTCCTCTTTGGTGTCCTGATCGGTAAAGGTCAGTTCTCCGTCGAGGGGCAGGCGGGTGTCGGTATCCAGAATGAGGACACGCACTATCGTTTCTTTTTTGGCCGGGGCAACTGCTTCCATATCGCGGCCGGGGTCATATTTGAAATATCCCTGTCCGGATGCTGCCTCTCCGGCATCATTTCCGGGCTCCATTACCAGCACTTCAAAGTTTCCTCCCGGAACGGCCTGAGCAGTTTTCGGCACTTCGGCAGTTGCTGCGGAGGCCTCAGCCTGAACCACTTCTTTGGCCATTTCCACCTTTGCAGCGGTCTCCAGTTTGGCTATGCGATCGGCTTCTACTGCCTGGACCGCACTGGTATCTGTGGCCATGGTATTTACGCGGTCTTCCATCAGGGGAGCCTGAACTTTGGCAATTTGCTTGAATTCTTCCCTTTGCTTTTTCTCTTCTTCGGGCACAGGTGGTCCCTGGCGGAGCACGAAAATATCCATATCTCCCAGGCCTTTTTCTCTGAAAGAAGCATAGTATGCCTGTCCGTCGGGGTCTGTATTGTAGGTATGGTCATCCTCTACGGAATTGATGGGAACACCCATATTTTCCGGCACCTTGAAGGCCTTGGCACTGGTATCCCATTTGGCCATGAAAATATCGTAACCCCCAATAGATTTATGTCCTTTTGAGCTGAATATCAGCATATTTCCTTCTGCGTTGATGGAAGGGGCCTCTTCGTCATAAGAGGTATTGACCAGCGATCCGAGATTTACAGCCGAAGCCCACTTGCCATTGCTTTTCTTTTCGGATACATACAAGTCCAGACCACCGAAGCCATCGGGGCGATCGGAAGCAAAGTAAAGTTTGTCGCCTTTGGCTGAAAAGCAGGCAGAGGTTTCACGGGAATCGGAGTTGATGTTGCTGCCCGCTTTTTCAGGTTTTTCCCACCTGCCGTCGTTCTTCCTTTTGCTGAAAAATAAATCACCTTCGTCTTTGCCCATAGACAGCACCATGGTTTTGCCATCCGGCGAAATGCAAAGTACTGATTCATTGAAAGGTGTGCACCATTCTTTTACTTGTTCGGGTTCACCCCATTTGCCCTTGTTGTCCTTGCGGGATACATAAATGTCTTCAAAAAACTGAAGTTTGCCGTCCATGGGTTGCAAATCGCGTCCCGGCCTGCGGCTGGTAAAGTACATTTCCAGTCCGTCGGGGGTAAACACCGGTCCATACTCTGCATAAGGACTGTTGATTTCATTTATTCCTGCAATGTGCAAATCCAGAGCGTTCTTTTTCAGCTCCAGGGCATTCTGGCATTCAAATATCCTTCTTGTTGCGGCCCTGGCAGCATCTGCCTTCTTAAGCATGGCCATCCGGCTGGCAGCATTATGCTCCAGCTGAACCTGAAACTTTTCATAATAATCCTCTGCCCGGGTGTAATTTTCACCCACCTGAAAAGCCCTTCCGATCAGATAGGTCAGGTCCGGGTACAAATCAGCTCCAATCTTTAGTTCCGGAACAAAATCCGGATCGGCTGTGTAAGCTTTCAACAGATAATTGAGCGCCCATGATTTGCGGCTCGTCCTCAGATAGGAAAGTCCCGCCATGTAGTTGGCCCGCACATGTGTGGGGGTCAATTGCAAAGCTTCGCGGTACTTTTCAAGTGCCTCCTGTTTGTCTTCATTCAACTTAAACAGGACATCGCCGGCATTGACCAATGCATCGGCATCCTCATTTTGTCCGAATCCTGGTGTGGCCGCACATACTCCGGCTACAAGCAGGGAAAAAACCAAAACTCTCATATTTTAATTTGTAAATTTCAGGTAGACCATTAATCGGGGTCTGCCTTTTTGTTTGAATCCGAAAACCTAACCCTCGGGTTTCCCCTTGGGCTTCACAAAGGTGGAGTGCCGGCAAAGGAAAATTTTCAAACCCAAAATCATTTTTCTTACAAATGCAATGGAACGAAATACAAGCCGCATCTTTGCCCCTCATTCTTCCCGATGAAATACGAATTTGTAAAGTCCAGTGCCGAATATAAATTGTGCCCCGACCCCACCCTGCCGGAGGTGGCTATGATTGGCCGCTCGAATGTGGGCAAGTCGTCTCTGATCAACCGATTGCTGGAATCGAAAAAAGCAGCCAAAACTTCTTCCACACCGGGTAAAACTCAGCTAATCAACCACTTTCTGGTAGAAAAAAAATGGTATCTGGTGGATTTACCCGGCTATGGCTTTGCCAAAGTATCACAAAAAGAGCGGGCCAAATGGGACAAAATGGTGAAAAATTATCTACTGAACCGCAGCAATCTGATCTGCCTTTTTATCCTGATCGACTGCCGCATTCCGCCCCAGCAGTCCGACCTCGATTTTGTAAATTTTGCAGGTAAGAACGGAATCCCTTTTGTGTTGGTTTTCACCAAAGCAGATAAACAATCGGAGCGGAAAACACAGGATACCTTACAGGCATTTGCGGCAAGGCTTCGCGAAAACTGGGAAGAAATTCCACCGTTCATCGTGACATCTGCCCAAAACGGACTGGGTCGCGATGCCCTCGTGTATGAAGTCGAGCAGGCCATTCTTCACTACCGGGAGGCCTTGAAAAATCAAACCGATTCCTGATTTCAGCATGAACAAAAATACCCTCATTCTTGTATCGGACCCGCTTTGCGGCTGGTGCTACGGCTTCGGACCGGTGATGAACCGCCTTTATGAGGCCTATAAAAGCCAAATGGACTTCGATGTGATATCCGGCGGCATGATTACCGGCAGCAGAATTGGCCCCCTTTCCCACATGCGGGAATTTATCAAACAAGCCTACCGGGTGGTAGAGCAGCACACCGGGGTAAAGTTCGGGCCTGATTTTACAGAAAAAACCCTGGAGGAAGGCAAGGCTACCTACTCCTCTCTGGAGCCCTCCAAAGCCCTGAGCATATTCAGGACATTCCAGCCAAATAAAGCACTGGAATTCAGTCACGAAATTCAGAAGTTGATTTATTTTGAAGGCATAGATCCCGTTGATTACGAGGCCTATCTTCCCCTGTTTGACCGCTACGGCATGCAGGAGAAAGAGATTCTGCCCCTGTTTTCATCTAAGGACATTGAACAGGAAACTGTAAACGAATTTGGCCGGGCAGCCCGCTGGGGTATCAACGGCTTTCCTGCCTGCGTCATGCAGCTGCACACAGGCAAAGCATTCGTTCTGAGCTCCGGCTACCTTCCTTTTGAACAAATGGAAGAAAGAATCCGACCCTATCTGGGGTGAAAACGGACGGGGGATTTTGGGTTTCTGATTTTTTTTAGTTCAAGGTTCAAGTTCAAAGTGACTTAGTAACTGAATTTCAATGTATTACAACTTAATGCTGACTGCTAAAAACTGATTTCTAAAAGCTGAATACTTGAAAAACTTTTGAATTTTTACTTTTTTTTCGTCCGGCAACTTCCCTGCAAACAGGGGACAATATGAACGAGAGACCGAAAATAAAATTAGAACTTACGGCCACCGATAAGGGATTTGAAATTCTGGGTTGGTCTTCGCTTGTTGCATTTTGGGTTTTCACAATTACCCATTACAAACACTTGCCGGATACAATTCCAATACATTGGAACGGGTCAGGACAGGCGGACGGCTTTGGCGGAAAAGGGAATATACTGATATTACCATTTGTGGCGACAATCCTCAGTATCGGGCTCACAATTCTTAATAAATTTCCGCACCTTTTTAACTATCCGACCAAAATAACCGAAGAAAACGCCGCAAGGCAATACATCAATGCGACAAGACTGATTAGATATACAAAGGTCATAATCGTGTTCATTTTTGGAATGATTGCATTACAAACCATCAAATATGTAAACGGACAAACCAGCGGGCTTGGCCTTTGGTTTTTTCCATTGACATTGGGACTGATTTTTATTCCGCTGACCTACTTTGTAATCAGGTCATTTAGGGCGACAACAAAATGACAACCAATCCTGTGGATCACCACCAAGGCTGCATTGGCCGGACGGAACACGGCAAAAGTGAAAAATCCCGAAGCAAGTTCGGTTTTGCTTGAAAGCACAGAACTCCGGAATGATTTCAGCCTTATTTTTTATTATTCCATTCTAAACAGGAGCAGACGGGGTACAGGCACTTCTTTCCTTCATACAGGTTCATTACCCGCCCGAACGCTCAAAGTCTTTGTACAGCAGACTGGGCTGAATGCCGGTGTTGTTTTGGTACTTGCCGCTTTCGTACAAATCGTATTCCCCCTCTATGGAGTGATAGTAAATCTGGCAAATCTCTACCCCGGGATAAATTCGGATGGGCTGAACGCAGAATATCTCCAGAGTCCAGAATCCCGAAAAGCCTACATCGCCAAAGCCGGCCGTAACATGGATAAACAGGCCCAGGCGGCCAATGGATGAGCGCCCCTCCAGCATGGGAACCAGTTTGTCTGTTTTGGTATGCTCCACCGTTCTGCCCAGGTACAACTTGTTGGTTTCCAACAACAAACCTTCCTCCGGTATGGTAATCATCCGGGTAGGATTCGGCGTCTTCATGTCCAGCACGGGGTTTTCGTACACCATCAATTCAT
>CANHCT010000059.1 GCA_947459175.1 Hymenobacteraceae bacterium | reverse complement strand
TGATCATGAATACTTTTTGGCTGGTATCCAAAGGGCCGTATGCTTCGGCTTCGTCGAGCACAACATAAGGAAAAGGCTTGGCAGAAACCGGTTGGGCCAGGTGTCTGAGTTGGGGATTCTCGATGCTCAGTTCTGTTTCTCGTCCATCCAGAAAAGCCCGAATTTTTTCAAACGAGCCATCGGTTGACTGGTTGTCCACGATGACCACCGAAAAATCGGAATCCCGGAGCTTCAGCAAGGACTCCAGGCAGGGTATGGTATCCCGGAAGCCATTGTAATTCAGGACGATGATATAGGTTTTGCCCTTTTTCAACCTAATAATTTGTATTCTTTATGCCGCAGTGAAAAAATAAAAAATATGGCCAGCAAAAGTACCAGATCGGTGAGCATGACCGACATGGCAGTGCCCGTAATGCCCCAAAAACGGGGAAAATACCAACCGGAAGCCAATGCAAATGCCGCAGAGCAAAAATAGGAGGCCAGATAGGAACGATTGAAACCATAGGCCAACATGGTTTGAAAAACAGGAATCGAAAGGCAGGACCAAAGAGGAGAAAAAGCCATGATGATCAGGCTGTTGATTCCATCTTCATATTCATGTCCTGCAACCAGCCCGTACAACAGGGGTGCCAGCGGGATTACCATCATGCAACCCAAAGCGGTTAGGAAACTGAATGGCCGGAACACCTGCCGGAAATAAGCCTTCATGGCCGCAAAAGATTGCAGCCTCAGGCGGGTAACCGCAGGAAAGGTAGCCTGAAAAAATACCGCAAGCCCCACCCGGAATAGCGAAATGATTTTTTCGGCAATCGAAAAACATCCAAACACAAAGGGACTGACCACCTGACTAAGAAAAAGGGTAGGGGAGTAGAGTTCTATGTTGATGAGGAAGTTGGTAAGAAAAGATGACCAGCCTTCCCGGAAATAGGTTAGAAGAACCGGCCGGTTTATTCCATCGAAGCGTAGGTTCAGGCTTCTTACAGTGATGAAGGAATAGACCATTCCCAGCAGAACATTGCCCGAAGCCCACAACAAATTGATCCAGACATAATCCTCTTTCTGCCTGATAACCAGAAAGGTAAGGGCCACGCTGAGCATTTTTCCGATCAGGCTGAGGTTTTTTACGGTCTTCAGATTGTCCAGCCCCTGGTAAAACCAAAAAGGATTTACAATCTGGGCAGCGATGATGCCAAAGGCGGTAAAAAAAAGAAAAAAGTGCTCTATGGGAAAAAGCAGGTGGTACAGCCAGAAAACCAGCAGACAGGAAAAAAATATGCCGGTTTTTATCACATACACAGAAAAAAAAATCTCAGCTAGCTTGGCGGGATTGTCGCGGTTCAGGGCCACATCCCGGGTGCCCGACAGATTAAATCCGTATTCGCAGAAGACCGAAAAATAGGTCATGATGGTTTGGCCCAGCATGGCCAGTCCGATCAATTCCACTCCGACTGTGCGGGTAAGGTAGGGGAGAATCAGCAGGGGGTGCAGGGCATTGGCTACCTGTATGATGCCCAGATTTTTCAGGTTCTGAAGAAAAGTGGCCGGGAGATATTTTTCCAGGAAGCGAAAAAGCATCGGGTTCAGGGCTTACACGACAAGCACATTTTTTTCCAGTCGCGGCAGGCAGTCGTACAAGCTGTGCTGAAGGCAAAAGTCAATGTCCTTATAAATTTTAAGCCGGTTTAAGCGCTTGTAATGAGAGGATTCTTTGAGAAATTCTCCCAAATGGTTCTTATGCATGGCATAGAGATTTTCGGCAATCAGGGCACTGTCGTTGCCAATCTGAAATGTATCTTTCAAATGTCCGACCACAGCCCCTGCGAAAAGCGTATCTTCCGCATTCACCTGACCTTTCCATCCGGCACAAAGTAAAATAGCGTCCAATCCTCTGATATACAGGTAGTCACATACAGCCTTAAGATTAAGAAAAGAACCAATAATCACCTTTTTGGCTGAGGAGGAAAGCACTACGGCTTTGGTTCCGTTGGTGGTGGTTACACAGATTTTCTTTCCCCGAAGCACAGGATCCATATAACTGAAGGGTGAATTGTCCAAATCAAACCCATCTACCTTCAGGCCGTTTCGCTCGGCTGCGGTGATGTAGCCAAGTAGCCCGTAAGTAGCAGATTCTTCCAGGGTGGCTACCGGCAGAATTTCAGAAATGCCATGGGCAAAACCTGTAACCATGCACGAGGTAGCCCTGAGTACATCGATAATGACTACAATTTTATCTTCAAGATTAAAAAGGGGCAGCAGTTCCGGGGTTAAACAAACATCTAATTTCGGCATCAACCGGTAAAGTATTGATTATGAATAACTTATTTTTTTACGAAGGGCAAAGATACAACTTCTGCCTTTAGCAGCCGGCCCCGGACATCGATATGAAGGATGCTGCCCGGTTTAGACAATTCAGACGGTACATAGGCAAGGCCGATGCTTTTGCCCAGAGTAGGAGACATGGTGCCGGAGGTAACCATCCCGATTTCGAGACCATCCTCTGACTTTACCGGATAGTGACCACGGGCTATTCCCTTGTCTGTCAGTTCAAAACCCACCAGTTTTCGTGCAGTTCCGTTTTCTTTCTGGCTGCGGAGCAAGTCGCAATCCACAAATTCTTTGGTGAATTTGGTAATCCAGCCCAAGCCCGCTTCAATAGGAGAGGTGCTGTCGTCTATATCATTGCCGTACAGGCAAAAACCCATTTCCAGCCGCAGGGTATCCCGGGCCCCAAGTCCGATGGGCTTTATTCCCTCAGGCTCACCCGCCTCAAAAAGGGCCTTCCACAGGGCTTCTGCTTTGTCGTTTGGAACATACAATTCAAAACCGCCTGCTCCGGTGTAGCCGGTATTGGAGATGATAACATTTTCAATTCCTGCCACTGTGCCCTTAGCAAAATGGTAGTAGGGAATCTCCGAAAGATTTACCTCCGTAAGCTTCTGAATCACGGAAAGGGCTTGAGGTCCTTGCACCGCAAGAAGAGAAATGTAATCCGAAAAGTTCTCCATTTTGGCTCCAAAACGGTTCTGGCTCTGAATCCAATTCCAGTCTTTTTCAATATTGGAAGCATTGACCACCAGCATATATTCTTCGGGTCCGAGGCAATACACGAGCAGGTCGTCTACTATGCCGCCTTTGCCGTTGGGAAGGCAGGAGTACTGCACCTTGCCGGGGCTCAGTTTGGCCGCATCATTGGAAGTGACCCATTGAATCAGGTCCAAAGCATGAGGACCCAGTATCCAAAATTCCCCCATATGGCTCACATCAAAAACGCCCACTCCGTTTCTCACGGTGTGGTGCTCGTCGAGATCGGAACTGTAGCGAACCGGCATATCATATCCGGCAAAAGGAATCATTTTGGCTCCAAGGCCCTGATGTACAGCGTGTAAGGCTGTTTTCTTTATGGTGTCGGTTGTGCTCATGAGCGTAATATGGTGTGCCGGATTGGAATTATCGGGCTGAACTGGTTTAAAGACGATTCAGAAAAACCGGACATTCCGGAAGCAGCAAATTGCCGACCCCCCCTGGTTCTGAACCCTGAAAATTCTGTTTCCCCGGGAATTTTGGATTCCGAATCGGGGCCGCAAATATGGGTTTAGTTTGGCTTTGGGCAATACCGTTTTAGTAAACAATTTGCAAAAAACCGAAGAGGGCTTAAGCCTATTATTCAAAGAAGAATTGTTGCCTGGCAAGGTGATTTCACCCTTTCTCTTTTTCTTTCGGTTTATTGAAGAATCAAACCCATCAATATCCCATTGAAAAAAAGTCGGCCTCTGTGCCGGGCTGCAGATTTAATGTGCAATTAAAAAGCCTGAAAACGAAGGGCGAGCCAATCCGAAATTCAACTATATGTCTGAAATACTCAGCAAATGAGATTGGAAATAAAAAAAATGAAATCAGAGATAATCAGCGGAACATCGACTTGATGCTGCCCCAGGAACGCTGTATGGCTGTGGGGCTGTGCTGGATGTTGGCGTAAAAATATTTGGGTCCGCTGCCTGTGTTCGCGGTGAGGCGGTAAGAAATGTTCTCGATTCCGTCACCATCCTTATAAAGATTGTCGTCTATCCAAATGTAATTTCCTCCGCTGCCTTTGGAAATTTCGGTGAGCTTGGAATAAGAGGCATCAGACTCTTTTTTTCTGGAGATTTCATAATTCAGCAGCTCTGTTTCATCGGCGACTTTCCACTCCAGGCGAATATCCGAACCTTGATAAACGGCCAGAAAGGAATTCACCTGAAACTGAAATGAGGTGAAAACCAGCACCATAGCAGCGGCAATAAATGAAATGTATCTCCTGCTTAAGTTCATATATCGAGGGACAAACCTAAAAAATTATATTCTATCAACAAGACTTATTTTATGAATTTAGGGTTGGAACAGATTGGAAAGAAAATTCGATTTTCGGTATTTGCGGCCGTTTTAAAAAACACACAAACATGTACAGAACGCACAACTGCGGCGAATTGAGGCTGTCGGATTTGGGGGCGCAGGTAAAGCTGGCCGGATGGGTATCCAAAATCAGAGACAAGGGAGGATTGGTTTGGATTGATTTGCGTGACCGTTACGGAATCACCCAGGTCATTTTGAACGAAAGCACCGATGAAGCGGGCTTGCTGCAAACCGCCCGTTCGCTGGGCCGTGAATTTGTTGTGTGCGTGACCGGTAGGGTAGTGGAGAGGCAATCGAAAAACGACAAAATCTATACGGGGGATATTGAAATCGTTCCTGAAAAAATTGAAATTCTCAATGCCTCTCTGGTACCGCCCTTTGTGATCGATGATGAAACCGATGGGGGAGATGACCTTCGGATGAAATACCGTTATCTGGACCTGCGCCGGAACCCCGTCAGGCAAAACCTTGAACTTAGACACAGGATAAGCCAAATTGTCCGTCAATATCTTGACAATCAAAATTTTATTGAAGTTGAAACCCCGGTATTGATCAAATCCACACCGGAAGGTGCCCGGGATTTTGTGGTGCCCAGCAGGATGAATCCGGGGGAATTTTACGCCCTCCCGCAATCACCGCAAACCTTCAAACAGCTATTGATGGTGGCAGGATTTGACCGCTATTTTCAGATAGTGAAATGCTTCCGCGATGAAGATTTGAGGGCGGACCGTCAGCCGGAATTTACCCAGATAGACTGCGAAATGTCCTTTGTGGAGCAGGAAGATATCCTCAAAACATTTGAAGGACTTGTGCAGGAAGTGTTTATTAAATTACTGGATATCAGACTTCCTGAATTCAGGCGGATGCCCTATTCCACAGCTATGGAAAAATACGGTTCCGATAAGCCGGATCTGCGTTTCGGGATGGAGTTTCAATACCTGAAAGATTTGACTACGGGTGCGGGTTTTCCGGTTTTAGACCAGTCAGAGGCCGTTATCGGCATTGTGGCACCGGGTTGTGCTTCTTATACACGCAAGCAACTGGATGAGCTTACCGATTGGATAAAACGACCTCAGATAGGAGCAGGGGGACTCATCTTCGTTCGCTATGGCACAGATGGTGAAATCAAGTCTTCGGTGGATAAATTTTACGGCACGGAAGTCCTGAAAACATGGCTGGAAAGGGCAGGGGCCAAACCGGGGGATTTGCTGCTCATTCTCTGCGGCGGCACCGACAAAACCCGCAAAGCCCTGAGCGAACTTCGGTTGGAGATGGGCAACCGATTGGGAATGAGGGAGAAAGGTAAGTTTGAAGTGCTTTGGGTTGTGGATTTTCCGCTGTTAGAATTCAATGAAGAAGAAGGCCGCTATTTTGCTATGCACCATCCGTTTACTTCCCCGAAACCCGAAGACATCGCTTTGCTCGAAAGCAAGCCGGGAGCGGTTAGGGCCAATGCCTACGACTTGGTTATCAATGGTGTAGAAATAGGCGGGGGGTCTATCCGGATTTTTAACAAAGAACTTCAGGCAAGAATGTTTAATTTGTTGGGATTCAGCGAAGAAGAAGCACGAAAGCAATTCGGATTCTTAATGGATGCCTTTGAATTCGGCGCTCCGCCACACGGTGGTATCGCCTTTGGATTCGACCGTTTGTGCAGCATGCTGGGCGGAGCAGATTCCATCCGTGATTTTATTGCCTTTCCCAAAAACAATGCCGGCCGGGATGTCATGATTGATTCACCATCCACAATAGATGAAAAGCAATTGAAAGAATTGCACATCGACCTCAGAAAGAATTCTTAATTTTTCACCCGCAGATTTTCGGGGAGAGAATTTTAATTTTCATAAATTTTTTCGTTTGTCCGGGCGATAGGATGACAACTTGTGTTGCCTCTAATATTTAATTAACATAATATAAATTATAGAACAAATATATCCGGAAAAGCCTGACTGTCAATGGCCTTGATATTCCCAAAAAATTTGTCTGCCGCCGTCTGATTCCGATTCCTGTTCAAAGTCCTGAAATTTTAACCGGAATAAATCTTTCATATTTGCAACCGCATGTCATTTGAAATCCATCTGCCGCTTTTCGAAGGCCCGTTTGATTTGTTGCTGTTTTTTATCGAGCGGGATGAATTGGATATTTACGACATTCCCATTGCCCGGATCACCGACGATTTCCAGCAGTATCTGCATCAACTGGAAAAAATGAATCTGGAAGTGGCCAGTGAATTTATTGTGGTGGCAGCGCAGCTTATCCGAATTAAGGCCAGAATGCTCATCCCACGCGCTGAAATAAATGACAAGGGCGAAGAAATTGATCCCCGGGAAGAACTGGTTCAGCACCTGCTGGAATACAAAAAGTTCAGGGAGGTAACCCGCAGGATGGCCGAGCAGGAAGCCGACCGCATTGCCCGGATGGAACGCGGCAATGTGGAAGCCGAACTCAAAAGCCTGATGTTTGGCAAGGAAGACGAAGCCGAATGGGAGTCGCTGGATTTGTATAAACTTCTTAAAGTTTTCCAAAAAGTAATGCAGCGTTACGAATTGGAAGTCAACGCTCCAAAGCATGTTATTGTTCAATATCCCTACACCATAGAAGCCCAGGTAGATTACATCCGTGCCCGAATGCACAAGGAAGGAAGGCTGTCTTTTTCTGACCTCCTCCGCTCCTTTCCCGAAAAAATTGCCGTGGTGTTCAACTTTCTTGCCATTCTGGAAATGATTCAGCTTCAAGAGATTGAAGTGACCATCGGAGAAGGCTACAACAACTTTTGGATGAAGCCCCGGCAGGCGGAATCAGAATCTGTCCCGGCTGCTGAAAACCAAAACTGAGTCCCGACCCTAAGCCTGACCCATGCTGGCCTCCACTTCTTTTTGAAATATTTCCAAAAACGCTTCAAGCCCCACGCTTCCCTGATCTCCGGATCCATGCCGCCTTACCGAAACGGTTTTGGTTTCGGCTTCCTTCTCTCCTGCAATCAGCATGTATGGCAGCTTTTTCACCTCTGCATCCCGGATTTTTCTTCCGATTTTTTCGTCCCGGTGGTCTACCAATCCGCGGATGTCATGGGCCTCCAGAAATGCCCTGATTTCCTCCGCATAGGCCGCATATTTTTCTGAAATGGGCAGAATCATCAATTGCTCGGGAGCCAGCCAAAGCGGGAAATTTCCTGCGCAATTTTCAATAAGTACGGCGATGAAGCGCTCCATGCTGCCAAACGGTGCCCGGTGAATCATCACGGGCCTGTGTTTCAGATTGTCAGCTCCTATGTACTCCAGTTCAAATCGCTCGGGCAGATTGTAATCTACCTGAATGGTACCCAGTTGCCATTTGCG
Source organism: Hymenobacteraceae bacterium (assembly GCA_947459175.1). Lineage (GTDB taxonomy): Bacteria > Bacteroidota > Bacteroidia > Cytophagales > Flexibacteraceae > CAMDMI01. The sequence goes on along the minus strand of CANHCT010000059.1, from coordinate 8,523 downwards.
GCCCAGGGCATCTTTCACCATAAAATCAAGCCTCGGGCCATAGAATGCCGCTTCTCCCAACTCGGTAACTGTGGGCAATCCTTTTTCTCTTGCCGATTCGATGATGGCGGTCTCTGCTTTTTCCCAAACATCATCCGAACCAATATATTTGGTCTTATTTTCAGGATCCCGAAGCGATATCTGGGCGGTGTAATCTTTGAAACCCAGGGAAGTAAAAACATACTGCACCAGGTCAATCACTTTAATGAATTCATCTTTCACCTGATCCGGCCGGCAAAAAATATGGGCATCGTCCTGCGTGAAGCCCCGAACCCGCGTAAGTCCGTGCAGCTCACCGCTTTGCTCGTACCGGTAAACGGTTCCGAATTCAGCCAGGCGCAGCGGCAAATCCCTGTAACTCCTTGGTTTTGATTTATATATCTCGCAGTGGTGCGGACAATTCATGGGCTTCAGCAAAAACTCTTCATCTTCGTCCGGAGTTCGGATGGGCTGAAAGGAATCCTTACCGTACTTTTCGTAGTGTCCGGAGGTGACATACAACTGCTTCGAACCGATATGCGGGGTTACAACCGGAGAATAACCGGCTTTTACCTGTGCCTTCTTCAAAAATTGTTCCAGACGTTCCCGAAGCATTGCGCCCTTGGGTAGCCAAAGGGGCAGCCCCTGCCCTACTTTGTCAGAAAAAGTAAACAACTCCAGTTCTTTGCCTAACTTCCTGTGGTCCCGCTTTTTGGCTTCTTCAAGCAGAGTCAGGTATTCCTTGAGTTCTTTGTCTTTCGGAAAAGTGATGGCATAAATACGGGTGAGTTGTTTCCTTTTTTCATCACCCCGCCAATAGGCACCTGCCACATTGAGGATTTTGGTAGCTTTAATAAAACCGGTATCCGGTATATGCGGTCCGCGGCAGAGGTCGGTAAATCCTCCCTGGTTATAGAAGGTGATGGTGCCGTCCTCAAGGTCGTTCAGAAGCTCCAGTTTATATTCATCTCCCTTTTCCTGAAAATAAGCCACCGCTTCCGCCTTGGATTTCGGAATCCTGACATAGGCATGCTTTTCCCTTGCCAGTTCCAGCATTTTCTGCTCAATCCGCTCAAAATCTTCCTGTCCGATGGAATGGTCACCGGTATCTATGTCATAATAAAATCCATTTTCAATGGCTGGTCCGATTCCGAATTTTGTACCCGGGTACAAGGCTTCGATGGCCTCAGCCAAAAGGTGAGCCGATGAGTGCCAAAAGGTTTTTTTTCCCTCAGTATCGTTCCATGTGAGGAGCTGCAGGCTGGCATCGGATTCAATGGGACGATTGGCTTCTACGGTTTCGCCGTTTACCTTGGCAGCCAGCACATTGCGGGCCAAACCTTCAGAAATAGAAAGCGCAACATCCATACCGGTGGCGCCTTTCGGGAACTGCCTTACAGAACCATCGGGCAGTGTGATTTGTATTGAACTCATAATTTTTTGCAACTCAAATACGGAATGAGTGCGCTGCAAAGAAAGGAAGTTTAAGCGGCCCTTTCAAAAATCCGGGCTTGAAAACGGGAAGCAGCAATCATTATTGGAGGGGTTGGGCTAATAAATCAGACACCCCCTACCCTTCCGGATGTTGCATTTAAGAAAAAGTCAGATTGCCCGGACAATGCAGGTCCCGGCCTTTTAAAAAAAGTTATTGTTTTTATTTTAATTTTTTTTGAATCAAACAGTTACAATTTCATACTTTTGCGGTCCTTTTCAAAAAAGGTTATTTTCAATTTTGTTTAACTAAAACCTTTGAAGCCGGGCTGAACTTCAATTGTATTTCAAGCCAATAAACAAATAATGAGTAATTCTACAGAAACCTTCGATTGGGGTCGTATTGAGTCAGGACGGGGCTTTGGTTCCGGTTATTCTCAGGAAGAAATGGCCCAATTGGAGAACATGTATTCAGAAACGATGTTTTCCGTTCCTGAAAAAGCAGTGGTAAAAGGAATTGTGGTTGACATAACTGACCGTGATGTGGTGGTAAACATTGGCCACAAATCGGACGGATTGGTTGCCCTTTCCGAATTCAGAGACATTGAGGGTCTAAAGATTGGCGACGAAGTGGATGTATATGTGGAGAACCAGGAAGACCGTCAGGGACAGCTGGTCATCAGCCGCAAAAAAGCCAGAGTCGTCAGCGCCTGGAATCAAATCAAGGATGCTTTGGAAAATGATGTCATCATCGAGGGTTTTGTAAAACGCAGAACCAAAGGCGGACTGATTGTGGATATCTTTGGCGTGGAATCGTTTTTGCCTGGTTCTCAGATAGATGTGAAGCCCATCCGGGATTTCGACATCTATGTAGGAAAGAAAATGGAGGTGAAGGTTGTGAAAATCAACAACACCAACGACAATGTGGTAGTAAGCCATAAAGTACTGATTGAAAAAGATATCGAAGAGCAAAAGTCCCTCATCCTCAACAACCTGGAAAAAGGTCAGGTATTGGAAGGTGTGGTGAAAAACATGACCAACTTCGGTGTGTTCATCGATTTGGGCGGCGTGGACGGACTTCTTCACATTACCGATATTTCATGGGGCCGCGTAAACCATCCGGAAGAAGTTTTGAAGCTGGACGACAAAATTACCGTCGTTGTGCTTGACTTCGATGAGGACAAGAAGCGTATCTCTCTGGGCATGAAGCAGCTTACGCCTCATCCATGGGATGCCTTGGGTGAAGATGTAATCATCGGAAGCAAGATAAAGGGCAAGATTGTAAATGTTGCAGATTACGGTGCATTCCTCGAAATCATGCCGGGCGTAGAAGGTTTGATCCACGTATCTGAAATGAGCTGGAGCCAGCACCTGCGCAATCCGTCTGACTTTATGAAAGTTGGTGACGAGGTAGAAGCCGTTGTTCTGACCATCGACCGCGAAGAAAGGAAGATGTCCCTGGGCATTAAGCAACTGAGCGAAGATCCGTGGACCAAGGCCGATGTACTTACCAAATATGCCGTGGGCACCAAGCACACCGGTATCGTAAGGAATCTGACCAACTTCGGTTTGTTCCTCGAACTGGAAGAAGGCATCGACGGACTGGTTCACCTGACCGACCTGAGCTGGACCCGCAAAATCAAGCATCCTTCTGAAGTGGTGAAAGTAAATGAGCCATTGGAAGTTATGGTACTTGAGCTGGATGTGGAAAACCGCAGACTGGCTTTGGGTCACAAGCAATTGGAGGAAAATCCATGGGATACTTTTGAGACCATCTTCTATGTTGGCGCTACCCACAAAGGAACCATTCTGAGCAAAACAGATAAATTGGCCATTGTGGAACTTCCGTACGGAATCGAGGGCATTGCTACCCTGAAGAACATCAGCAAGCAGGACGGCGGCCACTCCGAAGTGGGCGAATCTCTGGATTTCAAAGTAACCGAGTTTTCTAAAGACGACAGAAAAATCGTTCTTTCTCATGCAGCTACTTACCAGACTGAAGAAGCGGCTGAGAAGAAAGCAACTGCCAGGAAAAAGAAAACCAAAGGCGAAGGAGACGATAAAGGCGCTGCTTCAGTGGCCAATGCTCCTGCAACCGCTTCACTCGGTGAAAACGAGGCACTTTCTGCTTTGAAAGAGCAAATGGACGCCGCCAAAGGATAAAAAGTCCTGAAGGGAAATAATAAGAGAGCCACCGGAAATTCCGGTGGTTTTTTTTTGCCTAATTTTTGAATTCAAAAATCATCAGACCTCTTGCAGGAAGGCTCAACTCATTGCCGCTGAGGTCAAATTTTTCCCCCGAAATCACCTCAATAACCTCTTTTCTGTATTTACCGGCCCATTCGTCTGCAAGACGATTCAAATCCAATTTACCCGGCTTGTCGTTGCCGTTTACCACTACCAACACCATTTCATTCTGATATTTTCGCAAATAGGCATACTGATTGTCAACCGGAATAAACTGGCGGAAGCTTCCTTTATGCACAGCCTGAGATGTTTTTCTCCATTTCAGCAGATGCTGAAAATACCGGAAGACCGAATCGACATTTTCTCTTCTGCCCGATTCAGAAAACAAATTCAGCGAATCTCCGGGCCAGCCACCGGGAAAGTCTTTTCTCACATCGGGATGGGATGCACCGTCGCCGGCCATCAGGATTTCTGCTCCGTAATACAACTGCGGTATGCCCCTGATGGTCAATAACATGGCAAGGCCCTGTTTCAGTTTTGCTACATTGCCTTTTTGTGTGGTGATGAATCGGCTGAGGTCATGGTTGTCTATAAAGGTGACATTTTTTGCCGCGTCTTTATACAGAAAATCCTGAGACAGGGCTACATAAACCCGGTTAAGGCCGGCCTCCCATCCTCCTTCTTCGGACAAACCTTTTGAAAGGGCAAAATACAGGGGAAAATCGGTGCTGGATGGCAAGGTTCCCTTGTATCCGTCACGAACGAGGCCCCCTTCGGTAAAATAGGCACACACAGCCGGCTGGTCCACCCAAATTTCACCTGTAATTCCAAAAGCAGGAAATTCCCTGAGCACCTCCCTGCACCAACGGGCCATATATTCTTTGTCGTTGTAGGGATAGGTATCCATTCGGATGCCGTCGATTCCGGTTTCGCAAATCCACCATATTGTATTCTGAATCAGATATTTGGCTACAAAGAGATTGGTTTGATTGAGATCGGGCATGGAAACATCAAACCAGCCTTTTTCAAAAATCTCTCTTTCTTTCGGACTGGCATTGGGGTCTACCACCGTTTCAATTTTGAAATTGGTTCGCACCAAAGGATTCCCGGCCGGATGAACCCAGTCTTCCGCAGGCATATCCGACATCCACCAATGCCCTGTACCAATGTGATTGGCCACCATATCCTGGACCATTTTCAATCCGTTCTGATGGCATTTTTCAATTAACCTTTTATACTCCTGCAACGTACCTAATCGGGTATCAATTTTATAAAAGTCTGTAAATGAGTAGCCATGGTAAGAAGATTGGGTTTGATTGTTGGCAATAACCGGATTCAGCCAAATGGCTGTAACACCCAAATCGCGGATGTAATCCAGGTGATTTTCTATGCCGGCCAAGTCTCCGCCATGACGGCCAAAAGGAGCTTCTCTATCAGGCTTCTCCAAAGCGCCTTCGGGAAAATCGTTGCCCGGATTTCCGTTGGAAAATCGGTCGGGCATGATGAGGTACATCACATCCGAAGCATCAAAACCCCTGGCACCGGCGGCCATTTCATTTTTTCCTCTTATCTCATAATCAATGAATTGCGTTTTACTTCCGCTTTTGAATCCGATTTTATACACTCCGGGCTTAGCCTGTGCAGTAAATTCAAAATCCAGAAACAGATAATTCGGATTCCCAGACCGGTGAACCTTTTGCAGTTTCCAGCCGGGGGCTGTGCTGCTTACTTCAGTTGAGCCAATGCCCTTCCCGTGAACCATAATCTGAAGGCTTTTGTTTTTCAGGCCAAGCCACCAATGTGTAGGTTCAACATGTTGGATATCAGTACTGAAACGGGTTTCGCCAAAGCAAGGGAAACAGAAGAAAAGAAAAATAATGAGGGACAATTTTGACAAGTTCATGTTATGAAAAAAAATAAAAAAGACGGCCCAATTAGCCATTTTTCCTTTGCATTCTGTTGTATCGCCGAATAAAAAAATGCCCTGACAAAAGGGTAGGAACATAAAATTATTCAACCTTTGCCCCCGAAATCAGAATTTCCTGTCTTGAAACATCCATTCTTTTTAGGCTTCTTCATCCTGTTAAACCTCCTTTTCGGTCAGGCTTTCGGGCAATGGTGGAAGCAAAATCTGGAAGACCTGCCCCGGAAGAAGGGGTATATCCCCGGCAGTTTTTGTTTTTCTGATTATTTGGCCGGGCTGAAGGGAAAAAAAGTAGGCCTGGTGGTTAACCACACGGCTTCATTCCGGGGTACTGCCCTCACCGACACCTTGATTTCCATGAACATAAAGGTGACCCGGATATTTGCCCCTGAGCACGGATTCCGTGGGAAAGCCGAGGCCGGACAATACCTCAGCAATGGCAGGGATGACAAAACAGGAATCGAAGTCGTATCCCTGTACGGAAAAAACAAAAAACCCTCCCCGGATAACCTAGCCGATCTTGATGTGGTATTGTTTGACATTCAAGATGTTGGGGCCCGGTTTTATACCTACATATCCACCCTGAAGCTGGTGATGGAAGCCTGCGCTGAAAACGGCAAAGAACTCCTTGTGGCCGACAGGGCAAATCCTTTGGGTTTTTGCGTTGCCGGACCCGTTTTGGAAATGCCGCACAGCTCATTTGTAGGGGTATTTCCCATTCCTGCAGTCCATGGATTGACCATAGGCGAACTGGCAGGCATGGCAAAATCCAAAGGTTGGTTCAATCAGGCTGATAAACTGAAAATGAGGGTATTAAAATGCAAAGGCTACCGGCATTCTGATACCATTTTTCCTGAAAAATGCCCATCCCCCAATCTCCGTACTCCACTCAGTATTTTGGCCTATCCCTCGCTTTGCCTCTTTGAGGGTACAGGCATTTCTGTAGGCCGTGGAACCGATTTTCCTTTCGAAACATTTGGATACCCTGATTCTGCATTCGGGCCATTTTCTTATATTCCGGTTCAAAAAACAGAAGGCAGTTCTCCTCCCCTGTTTTCGGGTCAAACATGCTATGGATTCCGACTGAATTTTGACTCTGTTCAATCCTGCTTCGATACGCGGTTTATTCGCCTGGCTTATTTACGTTTTCCCCGTAAAGATCTGTTTTTCAATTCTTTCTTTACCAAACTGGCAGGCAATACCCGCTTGCAGGAAGAAATTCAAACAGGCAGGTTTTCAAAACCGGATTTGAGTGCATACCTCCGTGAAAGGAAGAAGTTCCTGCTCTATCCTTAAAGCAAAATACATGGCAGATCAGAGCCCTTTGCCGAGGGAAATAAAAATGTATCCTGAATTTTAATTTCATTTGCGGCATGGTGATTAATCTTTCTTCCGAACCCAGTTTGGTCCAGGTCTATCTTCGGGAACTCCGTGATATTCATATTCAAAAAGACCGGGCGCGATTCCGGAACAATTTGGAAAGGATTGGTCAGATTATGGCCTATGAAATCAGCAAATCAATTGAATATCAAGCCATTGAAATAGAGACACCCCTCACGAAAACAGAGGCAACCATACCTTCTGAACATCCTGTTTTAAGCGGGATTCTGAGGGCCGGAATTCCTTTTTTCAATGGTTTTGTCTCTTTTTTCGACCATTCGGATTGCTCCTTTGTGGGCGCTTATCGAGGAAGGCACGCCAAAGACCATTCCTTTGAGATTGAGTTGGACTATGCCGTTGCTCCGAAACTGGAAGGCAAGACCCTAATCCTCATCGATCCTATGCTGGCCACAGGCAAATCCATAATTAAAGCATACGAAGCCCTGAAAAGATTTGGCAAACCCAAAAGTCTGCATGTGGCCTCAGTAATCGCCTCACCTGAGGGAATAGACTGGCTGAATGCCCAACTGCCCCATGTCCATATTTGGACTGCTGCCATTGATAAAGAACTTAATGCCGATGCCTACATAATACCCGGTCTGGGTGATGCCGGAGACCTTTCCTATGGTCCGAAGGAGTAACATTTATTCAAAGGCGTTTTTCCGGATTTTTTCACCCTTTTTCCCCAATCTTTTTTGGTTTGTCAATTAAAATTTTTTAATTCCGCGCAAATTCTTGTTTTGCCATACTTTTTGGTTTTTGAATCGGCACTTGTATTTTGGTCTCTCAACTGTTCCGGATGTAAGTACGGCCAATTCAAATCACTGAAAATAAGCAAGTCGAAAATAAAAATTCAAACAAATAAAATCCTGAAAATCAATTGCTAATGTTCTATAAATCAAAAATTACAAAGGCCCCGGTGCAATGCCTGAAGTTATTTTTACTGTCTTTTTTCATCCTGCTTCAAATTTCAGGCAGCTTTGCAGCAGGTCCCCCACCGCACATACAGCGTGATTTTTTAGGCATAGACCTTCCCAATGTGGGTATCAAATGGCCTTACCGAAAACGCTCTATGTGGCTGGGTCTTCAAAGCGGGATTGGATTTATAAATTATCCTGATTTTGGAAGCCGAAAAGGGCTTTTGCCTCTCCAATTGAATGCCGATTATTCTTTTGATGACCATTGGGCTATTGGGGCATACTTCGGATATTTCGGCAATACTTACAGTTATGGCTATGCCGTTCAGACCTTAAACGCTAAATTTACCAGTATGTCCGGCGGCGTCCGGCTCACGCTGCATTGGTCTGATGTGTTCAATGATATGTTCCGGGAGGTACTGAATATTCTCAGCTGGGATTTGTACACGACTGCATTTGCGGGCATGTATACCCGAAAATGGGACCTTGACACTGACTTTAAGGACAGATATGACTTTTCTGAAGGCAACAAAGCCCAGTATGGAATAGTAATGGGCCTGCGCTGGCACCCGGCACCCAAGTTCGGAGTATTTGCAGAAGGCGGTATCGGTCCGGTCGGCTATTTCGGCTTTGGCCTGAATGCCAAAATAATGAAATAAATCATGA
>CANHCT010000058.1 GCA_947459175.1 Hymenobacteraceae bacterium | reverse complement strand
TCCTGGTCCTGATTGGGATTGGTGCCAATGCTGATGGTGTAGGACCGGCCCTGCAAAACTTTTGTCCGGAAAGAACAGGTGAAATCCTGAAATGAACCGAGGGCTGAGCTGTTGTCTATGGTATTGATTGCCACCCTGCTGATGCCGTAGCCGCAACATTGGTTCAGTGTGGGAGGCTCGCAAAATGCCGCAAGTGGAATGGTATCGTTGTATTTGATGTAATTGGCTTTGGTGAGAGAATCAAAACCATTGGCATTGCCCACCTTCAGCTTTACACTGAAATTCCCTGAGGCGGTATAGGTGTGGGAAGGATTTTGCAGAGCAGAGGTTTGACCATCACCGAAATCCCAGAACCAGGATATAGGGTTATTCAGCGACTGATCGGTAAAACTTACTGAACCATTGCATGTTACGGTATCGGAGGCAGAAAAACGAGGGAGCGGCGGTGCCACATTCTGCTGGAATTCCACTGCATAATCTTCTACCTGAGAATACTCCGGCGTGCTGCAGGGTCCCGGAACTGCAGCAGCGGTAATCAGATCGGAACTGATGCGGAGCTTAAGTTTGGATCCCGTAACGGCCGTGGGTATGGCAAGCGAGCCGGTATGAATTTTTGAATTGTTCGAAGAAAAAAACAATTCACCGGGAGCCGTGAAGACCTGGTCGTTGTTCACATCAATGAAAATCCGCAGATTTTCACTAAAGGTATTTCCGGTCTTGATGGAAATGGGCGTAGGGGCACCAAGGGTGAGATTGATAGTACCCAAAGCACAATTATCTACATAACCCTCTGATTCTCCGGAACTTACTCTGACAAAAGTTCCTATGGTGACTTGAAAGATACCCCCGCCGAACAAGGTGGACTGGGGATTGGTCGCATTGCCCGGTGTACAGGCATTGGCAATCGGACACTGCGCATGGAGCTCTCCGGCTGAGAAAATGACCATCCACGCCAGGATGGCCGAACTAAAGAAATTTTTCACGATTTAAGTTAAAAATGGTTGCACGATAGAACGGCAAAGTATATCAATAAAAAGGAAAAAAGAATTAGAATCTCTAATTTGTTTGAAAAGTTTTGTAAAAAGCCTGAAATTATAGGCGGAGGGCAAAAACCAAGGTCTAAATTCCCGATTTTTCAAAGGCTTGATTCAAGTCGCTGATAAGGAGGGAAGCGTCTTCCAAGCCGCAATATAATCGCACCAAACCAATAGGAAAAGGGTTTTTGGAATAATTGGCCGAGCTGACCAAACCAATGGCCGGAAAGCAAAGGGATTCGTAGCTGCCCCATGAACATGCAAGCAAAAAAAAGCGCAGGGCATTGCAAAAAGCTTCAATTTTTTTGGGGTCTTCCGTATTCAGTTCAAAACTCATCAGGCCCCCGCAGCCTTTCATTTGCGAACGGGCGAGCCGGTATTGAGGATGGCCGGGATGGAACGGGTAATGCACCTTCTTTACTCCCGGGTGAGCGGCCAGAAAATCGGCTACCTGCATACCGTTTTCATGGCTCTTTTTCAGGCGGATAGGCAAGGTGCGAAGACCCCGCAAAATCAGCCAGGCATTCATGGGGCTCATGGTGGCACCCAATGTCATGTATTCGTTTTTGAAAATCAGTTCACGGTCGGCGGCAGAGCAGATGAGCAATCCGCCCAAAGCGTCGCTGTGACCCGAAAAATACTTGGTAGCCGAGTGTACCACCATGTCGGCCCCCAGGGCCAAAGGTTTTTGAAAAACGGGGCTGGCATAACTGTTGTCCACCAATACCCGGATGCCTTTTGGTTTCACCAAAGCAGAAAGGGCCGCAATGTCCTGAAGCTCAAAAGTAAAGGAGTTGGGGGTTTCCAGGTACAGTATGCGGGTTTCGGGGCGGATGGCATTTTGCACAGACTCTTCACTGCCATCCACAAAACTGGTTTCCACACCAAAACGAAATAACCAGGAATTCAGCAATTTAGCTGTCCAACTATAGGGCTTTTCTACACAAATGACATGGTCGCCTGCCTTCAGCTGAGAGCAAACGGCAGCCGCAATGGCCGCCGAACCTGAGGCAAAAAGCAGGGCCGCTTCCCCTCCCTCCAATGCAGCAACTTTCTGCTCCAATATCTGAAAATCAGGATTGGTTCCACGGGTATAAAAGGGTTCGGAAGATTCATTGACCAATGCCTGCCGCATGGCCTCCACATCCGGAAAGGTAAACATGCTGCTCATGAATACCGGTGGTGAAGCCGCCCCGGACCAGGCCGCCCGGTCTTCCCCCAGATGGTTGATGATATAATCCTGTGAAAAGTTTTCCATGCGTTGATTTCTGTCTCTTAATTTTGAATCGTGAATTCAAAGGACGAACATTTTTTTAAAAAGTATTTTCCTGAAGGCAGCATTTTGTATTGCTATGAACTCTGGAACCGGTACAAAATTCAGTTTACCGTGACCAAACCGAGGAAAAGCGTGTACGGAAACTACCGCTATTTTCATGGTATTCACCGCATTACAGTAAACGGGGATCTGAAACCGCCGGCTTTTCTGGTCACCTTTCTTCACGAAGTGGCCCATCTGGAAGTTCAGGAAAAATATGGCAGGGCCCATAAACCACACGGCAGGGAATGGCAAGATTGCTTCCGCAATCTCCTTTTGCCCATGATTGAAGCGGGGATTTTTGAACCTGAAACAGGACAAGCCCTGCTGAACCACATTCAAAATCCCAAATCCACCTCCTGCAGCGACCCTGAACTCCACAAATTGCTGAGCCACAAAGACCAGGAAGCATTCGAAGGCGAAATGAGCGTGCAGGAACTGCCTCCCGGAAGCCAATTTGTTTACGATGGCCGAACTTTTCTCCTCCGCAGTAAAATGCGGACAAGGTATGATTGTCTGGAGTTGAAAACGGGCAGAATATTCCGGTTCATGGGCCTCGCCAGGGTGAGAATACTGGATGCAGAAAGACAGGCAATAACCACCGATTCGGAACCGTCAAAACGACCTGTTCATCAGATGGCTCCCGGTGAAATATTTCTGCTTCATGGCAGGAAATTTTCTATGGTAGAAAAGCGGAGAACCCGTTTTCTGGTCTCCGAAGTCGAAACCGGCAAACAATTTCTGGTAGACCAGCATGCACTGGCCGAATCCCTCCCGGCCTAAAGCAGCCCCTTCCTTTCGAAGAGTTTTTCGGTGTGCTTCAGGTCGTTTTCGGTTTGAAAAATATCGAAAGGCAGATGAATGTACTGCACCAATGAAAGCTTGAGGATAAAGGCATCTTTGGAACGGCTCACCTTTTTGATGTTTTCCCAGGGCATTACCATACCCTCCTTCTGGCTTTTCATGATTTTGATGTGCTTGGGCTCAAACTCATAACTCAGCTTTTCGAATAAAACTTTGCCCTGCGGCAATTGGCTGAGGCCGTAGAACTGAGCTCCCCAAAAAACCAAATACAAAATGGTCAGAATCAGGGAGGTAATGAGCAGGCCCCACATCCAGCCTCCGCCAATGGCCACACCGATGCCAATTAAAACCAATGGCACAAGAAATGCCCACCACCAGTCTTTTATTACATTCGAAAGGCCAATTTTTACATAGGTATTGACCGGTACCTGGTACTTTTTTGTTTTACTGCTCAGCATGTATTTATTTTTTCAATTTAAATTCCGGAACCAGAATATTCAGTGAATCCAGGCTCAGATTATTGGGAGCCACACGGAAATTCTGCCTGTTCCGGGAGCAAAGTACCCCCAAGCCTTGGTTGAAATTGGTGTAGGTAGGAACACTTTGGGTTATGGCATTATAATTTCCGTTCACCAGACTGTAATTTTCAAATTCATTGTTGGCTGTGGTGATTTCAAGATTTGTACTTTTAAACCGCCGCCACTCCACATCCTGATTGCCTCTGGTGGTTACTTCGGTTTTGATGAAAGAAAAAAAGCCATTACCAGCATAAGTGGCATTGGCAGCTTCAGACCCTATACTAAACAGACCGGGGCTCCTCCAAAGCCAGGTTTCCTCTGTGGTATCAGGCCTGCTGGTTTTTTTCACCTGAATACGAAAAATGGTGATGCCTTCCATAATCGCAGCATTGTTGCTCTTGCTTGTCCGGATAGTGGTAGGAGCTTTCGACCGGAATGGTATCGAAACCGGAAGCGTGGGATTGTCCGCAATTGGGCTGGTTATCCTGAGGTTACGGCCAATCAGGTTGGTAGTGGCCTCAGAACGATTACCGGTTCTTTTGTTAAAAATGGAAAGTCTGTATAAACGACTGGAATCCAGGCGGATATTGGGGGTTTTGTACACAATCTGGTCGGGTGCATAAAAAGTCCCTTCCTCCTTGCTGGTGAACAAGGTGTCATTCATGGTCCACCGCCTGATGACCTGCCGGGAATTGGCGTTGATTTCCTGAAGCTGCACTTCCAAAACGGCCGGGTCGTACAAACTGGAATCCGGGTTGTTTTTGGCAATCTCAGAAGCGGGGCGGCCGTCACTCAGAAATCCTTTTGATATCCGGGCAGTCTGAAACGGCTCTGAGGGGTCCAGAATGCAGTAGGCTACCTTGGTTTCCCGGTAAGGTGCGTTTACATCCAGCTCTGTGGAACAAGAAAATTCCAGAAACAAAATACTGAAAACCAAAAATTTACTGAGTATACTCCGCACTTTTTGCAGGTTTAAAAATAGCGTACAAAAGTATTTGTTTAACATTGCTTTCGCAATGCAAAATCCAAGGATCTTCATTAAAGCCCTGACCATTGGCCCCAGGCTTAGATATGTGGCGGAGGAAATTTTCAAGCGGCGGCTGGGATTAGATTTTGTATTGGGCGATGAAAGCAGCATTCCCCCGACCGAGGATTTTTTGATCAGCTATGGAATGGAATCGAGGGGCTGGATTGTTCCCGAGTCGGGCATTCTTAAAACCGGCACATTGGATGAGGTTAAATTTAACTTCGCCAATATTGATTTCAAAAAGGTTGCCGAACAGGAAGATAATCGCTTTAACACTGATTGGCTGGGCATGATTTTTTGGTTTCTGAGCCGGCAGGAAGAATACCAAATGAAACATCAGCAGGACCAGCATGGTCGTTTTGCAGCTCATTTTTCACCCTTGTTCAAGCTGGATAAATTTCATTTTCCCTGGGTTGATTTTTGGATAGACAGGCTGAGAGAGCAGTTGCTGGATGCCGCCATTCTGGTTTCAAAGCAAACCCTGCCTCCTGAAATCAGTTTCGATATCGACCATATGCTGGCCTACCGCGAAAAAGGTTTTCTGCGAAATGCCGCCGGCCTGCTGCGGGATGGTCTTTCATTTCAGTTTGGGAGGGTGGCCAAACGATTGTCAGTACTTGCCGGCTTATCAACCGACCCATACGAAGCCCTTTCTGAAATTGAGTTTCAAATCGGGCCGGGCCACAATCCTGCTTTTTTTATTTGGATTGGCAACTACGGACCCTACGACAAAGGCCTTTCCTGGGAAAACCCCTTTTTCAGAAGAACGGTCAAACTGCTTTCAGAAAAATACAGGGTTGGCCTGCATCCATCCTGGGCAGCGTTGTCCGAGCCGGGCCGTCTGAAAGCAGAAAAGCAAAGACTGGAAAACATCACCGGAATTCAGGTGTTACACAACCGTTTTCACTATCTGCGGTTTCGCCTGCCGGAATCATACAGACTACTGATTTCCAATGGCATAGAGCACGATTATTCTATGGGATTTTCGGATACGCCCGGATATCGGGCCGGCACCGGATGGCCTTTTTACTGGTATGATTTGGAAAGGGAAGAAAAAACCCGTTTGCTGGTTCATCCCTTCGGCCTTATGGACAGCTGCGCCCGCTACAAACTGAACTGGAACGCCGAAAAATTTTTGGAGGAATACAAAAAAATGAAATCCGCTGCTGCTGCGGTTTCGGGCAGATTACATGTGGTGATGCACAATGAATTCGGCACCTGGAAGGGCTGGGAACAAATCCTGCGCCAAATGGATTGAGCAGTCAGGAATTTGAAAGCCGGTCCGCCCACTACTGCAAAAGGCACTGAACCCCTGCACCAAAAAAGCGGGGAGATATCCGGAGTCCACGGCTTTGAAGCAAAATCTGCTGCGGCATTTCCGCGGCAAATATCTGTATGTTCCACCTGCCGGCCAGCAGGTGCTGATAACCAAACTTGTAACCAGCAGCATACGCAGCTCCCGGTTGCTCCGGTGCCGCAGAACCGGTTCCGTTGTCCGAGTACTTTTGCATCAGCACTGCCCAAAGGAGTAGAGAAACAAAAGGCCCGCTTTGCAATTCCTTGATTATGATGGGCTTGATTCCAATTTCAAGATTGGAATAAAACACCGTTTGCTTTCTTGTTTCCTGCACATAGGTCCTTTCGGGACTCAAACCAAAACTGAGGCTATCGTTTTTGGAAACAATATAGCGGTCGGGTGTTTTGGATGTATTTTCTAGTTCTGTGGTTTGCTCAAATCGGCCCAGCTGCAAAGCAGAAATCAAGCTGAGCCGTGGATGAAGGGCGGTTTGCATTCCGGCCTCTAATTGAGCAAACCAGGAATGGGCTGCCTGATTTAACGATTTGACCCGCAACAGATTGTACGATTCGGCCTGATTAAGGAGCATGCTGCGGGATGCATAGCCTGCAGATGCACCGGCAAAAAAACGGAAGTATTGTTTTTTATTTTTGAGGGGAAGCGGAGGCAAAATCCTGTAAGTGGGTTCGCCGGGGCGAATTTCAGCAAGGCGCAAAACCGGGGTTTTTGGTTCCAGCTCCAAGAGGGGAACAGCTGATGCAGGCGAAGGCATTACCCCGATGGCATTGTCGGACTCTGCAACAGAATTTTGGTTGAATTCTTCTGGTCCTGCGGCGGCAGTTCTTCCTTTTCCGGTAATCAGGGCGGATTGCCCGCCATTGGCTTCTGTTGTTTGCTTTCCTTGCTTCACCTCTGCATTGCCCGAAGATGCTATGACAGAAAAAAGCATTCGTTTCGCTGCTTTATTGCTTCGAGGCCGGCTATTGTTCTTACTGTTCCTGACGGATAAAGTCAAATCTTCGATTTCGGCAGCCGGGTCATTGGTACCCGGATTTTCGGATTCCAGAGCAGAGGAAATATCGGGGCTATTTTTTTGAATATCAGCAGAAGGAACAGCCCTGTTTGGCTTTTGGGGAGCCTTTTCGGCAGGCATTTTCAGGGCAGAAATGGGTGCTTCGGGGCGGGTAGTTGCTGGTACATGCCCTGCTCTATACCCCAGATAAACTGAAACAAGGGAAACCAAAAGGGCCGATGGCACCACCCAGTAAGCAAAACTGCGTCTGTTTCGCCGGTCTTCTTCCAAAACCGACTCGATATCGGCCCAGCCGTTTGGCACAGGCTCGCTTGACCAGTTTTCAAATTTCCCGGATAAAAATCCTTTTTCTTCCAAATTATCACTCATACAATCAAATGCTTTAGTCTGGTTTTCAGCAGCTGCCTGGCTCTGGCATACTGTGACTTCGATGTGCCTTCGGAAATGCCGAGCAATTCGGCAATCTCAGGATGGCTGTATCCTTCAATGGCAAACAAACTGAACACCATCCGGGAGCCATCGGGAAGGGCATTCAGTTCTTTTAAAATTTCTTTGGCTGAGAGGGCAGACAGAGCATCACAAAAACCATCTCCCTGAAAATTGCTGAAGATAAAGTTGTCGTCCCGGAGGTAATCTATGGGCTTGCGGCGCCGGCTGTGGTATTGGTTGATGGACTCCCGAACAAAAATTTTCTTCATCCAGCCTTCGAACGAGCCCCCTTTGAAAGTATCGATAAACCGAAAAACCCGTACAAAAGCTACCTGCAGCACATCTTCGGCATCCATCTGATTTGGGGAGTACCGCTGGCAAATGCCCAACATGGGCCGGGCATACTTTTCGTAAAGAATCCGCTGGCATTTCGGATCTTTTCTCAGGCAGCCTTCCAGTATCGCATCTAAATCGCTGGTACTCACATTCGACTAGGTTTATGGAAAGGGTAAGCCAAAAATGACTTACCCTTTGCCTGCGTTCAACAATCTTTCAATCAATAATTCACCTTTTACATCTTGAACCAATAAAAAAAATACTCAACAGCGTTAAAATGTCACCACAATCTTTCCCGTATCGCAAACCGACCGGGACCGATTTTTTAAATAATATTTTATAAATTTTTCGCCCGGTGCACTGCTGTCCGGACCCTTTTTTCTTTTGACCACTATGCCGCCATCGTCATGGTTTATGGACTTTACCATGTGAACGGAGGTGACAATACCCCAATCCGTAGGGTGCAAATCGTCGCGGCAATTTTCTACGAGTCCGCGGTTGGTAAAAGTTCTTTGCGAAAGGTTAATTTCCCTTCCCAAAAACAAAGGATTTCCCCAATCTTTTACTTTAAAAATTTGCTCACAATATCTTTTGGAAGTATCAATGGTGATTTTATAGGTGCGCTGTTTGTATACCACCGGCTGGTGGCTGGTATCGCCGTTGGCATAAATCAAAGTTCCTTCCACATTCTCCCTGATGGGTACATCCTTGGGAATGAAAGAGATGGAGTCGTTTTCAAAAAAAGGCTCGAGCCATACGGCAGTCCAGAAATCTATGCGCTGATGGTTGAGCGGACAGTACACGTCACCCGGAAATTTGGGAACTTTGTATTTGGTTTTTCCTGCCTCTGCCTGCAAAACGATGGTCATTTCATTGACCGGGGCATACATCGGGAAGCAATCGGGAAGAGGATTTTCGCTTACCTCTATCCGCAGCATTCCGTTTTTACAATCGGGAGGCCTGCAGATTTCGTACTTCAGGGTATCGATGCCGGTGAAGCCGGGCCTGGCACGATAAGCGAAGGCGGTGCCGGCCGTGTTGGCTGTGATGCTCCCGTTTTGCGGGGCTTGAAAAGAAACGCTAACCTGATCTTTGATGCCGAACATTTTCATCAGGTCTATCTCCACAGAGCCGCCGCGGGCAGCTATCTTTTGTTCAGGCAGTTGCAGGGAAGAAAAAGTGTCGGGCTCAGGAATTTCCCTGACTTTGTCGCAGCCAGGGAAAAACCCGATGATGAGTAGTAAAAGCAGTATGGACCCGTTTTTCATTTTTTGGAAAGATTTTACCTCCCCTTTATGGTTGTGATGCCATAGACAAGTGAAGAGATCAAAGGGTTGTAAAAATAAATAAAAAAATAAAAAAAATCCTGAAGTCACTGATTATCAACTGGTATGATCGGCTACTATCCACCATTTATTTTTCATTTTTCTGAAGAGCAGGGTAAAATATCCTCCCTTAAACCTTTTGTCAATTTTGAGCAGCCATTTCCCCGTAACCATGGCATTGGTCTCGTTGATAAGCTCTACATGGATGATGTCGAAATCGAGTTTACCCATGGCCGCAGAATCGGGATAACTCTTTTTATAATTGGCTTTTATCTTATCAAAACCATAGGTGACACCCCGGGAAGAAACCATTCTGAGGGTATCTGAATGCCAGTAACCCTCCATAAAACCGTCGATATTGCCGGCGTTCCATTCCTTTTCCTGCTTGCTGAGCACGGCCAGAATATTTTTTTTAATTTCATGGCTTTTTTCGGGAGCAGGCCGGGATTCTTCCTTTGGCCTGGCAGCCGGAGGAGAAACAGGGGCAACCGGTTTTGTTGCCTGTCCGAAAACCGGAGACAGGGAACAGCAACATATACAAAAGCCCGCAAACCAGCCACGCTTCATGGGGTCCAAAGTAAAACGATTGGCGCCAATTTTCACTGCCTGTTTTTTTTAGGCAGATGTGCTACCTGTAAATGCCTATTTGGCAAGGAGTTGCAAAGGATTCTCCCGCCGGTCGGCCTCTTCCTGCAGCAGTTCGGTGAAGTACCGGGTGGTAGCAAACCGGGATTCACTTTTTTCCCAGCCTGCAAAAAATGAATACTCAATCAATTCGCCGCTTCTGATTTTGATTTTGGCAAATTGGGAATGGCAGAGTGTATCGGTTGGCTGTTCCTGCCGGCAGGGAGGGGTTTGACCATAGCCACTGAAAATTCGGGAAGGAAAAAGCAATCCCATGCCCAGGGCATCCCGGTTACGGCTTTGCAAAGAATGGGTGCAAAGAGAATTGAAAACCAGATTGTGGGTGATGTACAAAGGCGGTTTGGGGTTTTGGGTATTGGCAAGGCCTATGGCCAGTTCTCTCTCGCCGGTAAAGCCACTGACCATGATTTCATTTTTGAACCAATTTTTTCCTGCCCAGACAGAAATCCTGCGGCGCACATCGTAATTTTGGTCGCCTACCCTCCAGCCTTCATAGGTAAACTCTATCACCGAGCGCACCGGACCGCTGGCCAGCAGCCGGAATATTGCCGAAGAAGAATGCTGCAGCGGTATGGGCAAGCCCCTGTAAATCAATGCAAAACCACCTGCCCCAAGCGTAGATTTCACCTCCAGAATATTCATTCCCTTGGGCTGCAAGCTGAGGAATTCGGGTGAAGATAAATCCAGGGAGTCGGCAATGAGGCAAGGACGGGTTTTTCCAAAAATATCGGTGTTGTTGCGGCTGTCGAAAAAATGACGAAAAGCCAGATTTTCATTTTCCCAAACCGGTCCTTCGGAACGGTAGCGACCTGCCATTTGTACTTCTCCAGCAGATTCGGGCATGATTTCTCTGTTAACAGGCAGGTATTTTCCGTTGCGGTTTTCGCTCAGGCCCAGACAAGCCCGGGTTTTTATTTCGTAAACCGGGGCATCTTCCTTTTCTACCCACCTGAGGCGGATTTCTTTTTTGCTGTTGCGCTCTATATCAATTTGAAAAGCCAGCTCATCCCAGCGGCCATCGGCATTGATATCATCCAGCTGTGCGGGAATTTTCCTGCCTTTTTCGCTCAGCACCAACACCTTGCCTTCCTCCTCAGGCATGGAAACGAAAGAGGAAAGCACATCCCTGCTTATTACCACAGGGTCTTGCAGGCGGCTTACACCGGAGTTATTCAGGATGATGACCTTCCCGCTTTGGGCCATACTGCCGCAAAAGGGTAAAAGACTGATTAAGAGGGTAAAAGAGGGAGTAAACTTCATTCGGACTACACTTCGAAAAGAGCAGTTTCGAGGCAAAGGCCGGGACCCACGCCCAACATCAGACCAGCGCCCGAAACAGGGCCGGGATGGCTTCGCAGAAACTGCTCAAGTGCAAATAAAATGCTTGCCGAAGAAACATTGCCAAACAATTGCAGAGCCATCCTGGATGCAGCCAATTTATGCTGAGGCAGCGAGAGGGCTTCTTCTGCTTTGTCGAGGATGCGCTTACCGCCGGGATGAATTACAAAATGAACCAGTTCATGAAACTGGAAACCAGCCTTTTCCAGGAGTTTTTCAATGGTTTTTTCCATGGCTGCTTCCACCTGATGGGGTAATTCCTGGCTGAGGCGCATGTCAAACCCATGGGCACCTATGTTCCATGTCATATCGTCGGAGGCCTGATGAAAAAAAGATTGGCTCTGGGTTTTGATCCGGATGCTTTGCGGCCGGGGATGGGCCGATACTACTGCCATGGCAGCACCGTCACCAAAGATGGCATTGGCCAGCAGATGGTCGGCATCCCATTTGGGTTGAAAATGAAGGGTGCACAGTTCAGCACAAACAATAAGGACCTGATTTTCTTCGTTTTCGGCCACCAAAGCACGGGCATGGCGCATGGCATGAAAAAAGCCATGACAACCCAGAAAATTGAAGGCCGTGGTTTGGATGTTTTGAGAAAACCCAAAATGCTTAAGCAGGCGTGTTTCCATACCCGGAGCCGTCAGTCCGGTGCAACTCACCCAAATGAGGTGGCTGATTGATTCAGGTTCAAAGCCTTGCTTTTCAGCATTTTTTAGAAGGGAGCCCGTCAGTTTTTCTGCTTCAGAGACATAGCGTTCCATCCGGGTGGCCGTGTCGGGAATGGTGTTCCGGTCGAAAAAGGGTCCGGCACCGGGCTGCCCGAAATCAGGCAATACGGAATGCCTTGTATCAATACCCGAAGAGCTGTAAATGGCCGACAGAGAACGCCTGACCCGGGTATCGTCGGGTGCTGCGGCCAGCATATAATTCAGTATGTCTCCCTGCCGGTAAGCGTAGGCAGGCAGGGCGGTGGCAACAGAATGAAGAAAAACTTCCAATTTAGTTCAGGGACTTTTGGTGAATTTTGCTGAAATCCAGTTCAAGGTTTTGATTTTGTTCTGAATTCCACGCTCCCATGCCGGGCAGGCAAGAAGACACCGGAGTCCAACTTTTCGCAACCGGCCGGAATATCAAAAGGGTTTAACGGTATTCTTCTCCACCCCTGCCCTGCCCCATGAATCCATTTCCTCATCGGTCCAAACAAAGGGGAAGAAGATGATTTTCTGGAATTTGGGCGGCAGATAGCGTTGCCAGTTGGTTCCTCCGGTTGCGGCAATCACCGCAGGTGGCTTGTTCAGGTACCGCATGGCAGAATGGAAATGGGCCAGCGGCCAATGGATATTGGCTTGCTCATCCAGTTCGCGGAGCTGCATCTTGAGCGGCTCCAGTTCCGGTGACTTCCAGTCCAGGCTGCTCATTTTGAATCCCAGATTGATGTGCTCGTATTTTTTTGCAAAGCGAAGAATCCGGTCGTTGTATTTCTCTTCAAAGCGCTCCAGTGTCAGGGTTTTTTTGCCTGTGGCCAGCACAGTAGCACCTTTTCTCCAGTAGATTTTCTCCAGCTGCTCTTCCAGACTCAGGTTATTAGCATGAGAGCGGCTTTCGCTTTCCACCAGCTGCAGTGCCGGGGCGCAGGCCAATTCAATAAGCCGGTATTGCACCGATTGAAAACCGGAAGCAGGAAGCAGAGCCATCCTGAACTTCATAAACTGGGTAGGCTCCATACCGTTCATCATCACCTTGAACGAATGAATCAAGGTTTCAAAATACCGGTTTACCCGCACTATTCTTTCTCTGAAGAACTCCGGATTCACCTCTGTCGCATTGGCAAGCTGCTCCAGCTCCAGGAGAATAAGCTTGAAATAGAGCTCCGTTACCTGATGATAAATAATAAAAACCTCTTCATCGGGCAAGGTGGTGCGCTTGATTTGCAGGGTGAGCAGGGTATCGAGGTGGATGTAATCCCAGTAATTGAGAAAATCGGCTTCAAAGAGTCCTTCGAGATACGAGTTGAGGTCCTGCCCGGTGGCTTCGTATTTGACTTCCAGCCTTTTGAGCTGCTCAAGGATTTGTTGTTCCTGCATGGTTGATGTATTCAAGGAGTGGCAAAGGTATATATTCGGGAATGAGTGTACACTGATTTTTGTCCGGAAGGGGAATGATTTCTACCGGGGATAAAACGGCGTAAAATGCAGTTTAGGCGGATGGGGCCGCAATTCCTGAACCAATCGGTAAAAAACTTCTGCACCTTTCCAGAGGGCTGCAATGCGGAGCGATTCATTGGGTCCGTGGATGGATTCCAAACCCTGCCGGCTCAGCAAAACCGGTGTAACCCCGAAAGTCGGAATCTCAAACTGACGGAAATAATTGTTGTCGCTGGAAGCGGGAAAAAGAATGGGCATGGTCACCGCACCGGGGAAAGTAGTTTCGATGGCTCTGGCAAAAGCCTTGTATTCAGGCATATCCGGACTCGATTCGTCTGCTTCGGGACATTGATTGATGATGCTCACCTTGAAACGGGGTTCAAACAGGCCGTACTTGATGTCGCGGATGAATTTCTTGATTTTGGTTTCCGGCAGCAGGCGGCAATCCATAAAAATGGTGGCCCTGCTGGAAATCTGATTGGGCGGACCGGGGGGATTGAAAATGTTGCTCAGCACGGCCGTATTTTGTAAAACGGCTCCAAAAAGGGGCTCTTTCTCAATTTGCCGCCGAAGTAAGGGCCTGAAAATCGGCCAATGCAGATGACGGATTACCCAACCCTTGAAACCTCCCTCCAGATTGCCGAGCACGCGGAGCATTCTTTTGGTGGTTTTATGAAATTCGATCCTGCCCTCTACCTGGCTTAATTTATTGAGGGCTTTGAGCATATCCTTGTTTACATAGCTGTTCGGCGGGGCAGCACCATGTCCGAAGGAACTGAATTTCAGATCCAAACGGAGCCAGAGGTTCACCTTTTCTGAAACCGAGATGCCGTAAACCGGAAGCTGTGGCTTTGAGGGCACTGCATTTTGAATACCGGCACCTCCTTCGCCATACACGGCCCAGGGCTGAAGCTGATCCATAAAGCACTCTACCAGCACTTTGGCGCCCCGGAATCCACCGGTTTCTTCTCCGCAAACCGCCAGTACCGAGATGTTGAAAGGCAAATCGGACAAAGATAAATTTTCACGGCACCTGAGCAGACCGAGCAGATGCATAAAGGTGAGGCCTTTGGCATCCAGGGCGCCGCGGCCTACAAAATCAGTATCGGTTTGGGTTCCTGCAAAAGGGGGGAAACGCCACTCTGCCGTATCCGTGGCCTGCACCACATCCAGGTGGCTGAGCAGGATGATGTTTGGCTTTTTGAGCGATAAGGGAAATAGCGAAAGCACCACATTGACAGAGGTATCGGTGCAGTTGATGCATTCTGTATTGAGGCCAAGTTCATTGCCAAGGTCCATCAGAAAATGGCCCGCCTGGTACTCTTCGCCAGAGAAAGACCTGATTTTCAGGTACTCGCTGAACTTCTTATTGATATAAACAGAATCGGGAAAGGCCGCAAAAAGCAATTCTGCCCTCAGGAAAAAGGCGAGCAGAAGCCCCGCTGCAATCTTTAATTTAATGCTCAAACCCGAAAATCAAAAAAACGCCTGCAAAGAAAGAACTTTTAAGGTTTTGGCAGAAATGAATAAAAAATACCGCCATGCAGAAATTTGTATGAATTTTGCGCCTTACACCTCATCTGAAACACTCCCATTGTCTGCAAAACTGCTCCAAGGCCTGGTATTGAAATCCACAGGAAGTTGGTATAAAGTCCGGGTGGAAAACCAGGGCATTTGGGATTGCCGCCTGAAAGGAAAACTGAAGCTGAGCAAAACCGGAGTATCGAATCCTGTGGCGGTGGGAGACCATGCCGAACTGGAAGCTGAGCCCGGACAAAAAGACAAGGGTCTGATTGTAAACATCAGAGAAAGAGAGAATTATATCATCCGAAAATCGGTACACAAAACCGGCCATGCCCACATTCTGGCTGCCAATGTAGACCAGCTGGTGGTGATTGCTTCCCTGAAATTGCCTCGGACCTCCCTGGGATTTATTGACCGTCTGTTGGTATCGGCCGAATCGTACCACATTCCGGCAAAGGTTATTTTCAACAAGGCCGACCTTTTGAGCGAAGACGAGAATCAATTTGCGCTGGAATTGGCAGAGATGTATTCCCGCATTGGCTACGAGTCGTTTATGACTGCAGTTCCAACGGGGCAGGGTATAGAAAGGCTGAAGGACTTGCTGCGGGGAAAGATCAGTTTGCTGGCCGGACATTCCGGTGTAGGCAAGTCGAGTCTGGTCAATGCCATTTCGCCGGGCATGAAACTTCAAACACAGGAAATTTCCTCTTTTGCGAACAAGGGAAAACACACCACCACCTATGCCGAAATGCACGAATGGGAGCCTGAATCCTTCCTGATCGATACACCCGGGATAAAAGAACTGGGGCTGATGGAAATGGAAAACGACAACCTGAGCCTGTATTTTCCGGAGATGCGGCCCTTTGCAGCCCGATGCAAATTTTACAACTGCAGCCACACACATGAGCCCCAATGTGCTGTAATTCAGGCGGTGGAAGACGGACTCCTGCCCATACCCAGATACGAAAGCTACCTGAGTATGATGGAAGATGAAGACAACAGGAGGTAATTCCGGCCGGTGGCAGAAGCAGATTTGCTGTCAGCGGCAGATAAATTCGGGCTTTGCCTGACAGAAAAACAGGGAAACCATTTGCATAACAAAAAGTCATTCAAAACCTTCCGATTTATCCTTAAGCCGGAATAATGGTTATTGGGGCAGAAAATTGGGGGCTGTATAATCCTGATCAAGCCCAGCATCCGCATTATCAACAGGTTCATATCCGTGCAAGTGCCGGGTATAAACCAAATACGAGAATTTTATTTGATCCCAAAACCAAAGGTCCGTCCGAAAAAAACTTCCTTCTCCCTGCCATAATTTATTTCCTGTCATGTTCACTTTCACCATCAACAGGTGGTTTTTTTTCCATTTATCCCTTCACATATATAAAAAAATGAGTGCAAAAACCATTTTAAACCTCAGCGTATTTGGTTTGGCCCTTACCGGTCTGGTTCTCAAAGCAAATTTCCTGCCCGGTGCCAACATTTCT
>CANHCT010000057.1 GCA_947459175.1 Hymenobacteraceae bacterium | reverse complement strand
CCGGCACTGGCCATTTCCTTCGTCATTGCCGGAATAGGCTGCCTTTTTGCTTCCCTTTGCTATGCCGAATTTGCCTCCGTTTTACCGGTTGAAGGCTCTGCCTATGCCTATGCCTACGGCACCGTAGGTGAATTTTTTGCCTGGTTTATCGGCTGGAATTTGATTTTGGAATATATGATGGGCGCCACTACGGTAGCTGTGGCCTGGAGCGGGTATTTTGAAAAATTGCTTCACCTTTTCGGAATTGAATTGCCCTTGTGGATCATGAACGACCCCGTAACGGCCGCCTCCAAAGCCGAAGCACTTGGCCTTCCCGCACCCGGATTTGCATTTAATCTCCCGGCCATTCTGATTACCATTTTGGTAACCAGCATCCTGGTAAAAGGGATAAAAGAAGCAGCCAGCACCAACAACCTGATTGTGATTTTAAAAGTTGCGGTGGTTTTGTTTGTCATCATTGCAGGGGCTTTTTATGTAAATGTGGAAAACTGGCAACCCTTTATTCCTGAAACAAAATTTCTGCCGGACGGATCCGAAACATTCGGATGGAATGGCGTCATCACGGCAGCCACCATTGTTTTCTTTGCCTACATCGGATTCGATGCCGTATCTACCCAGGCCGGTGAAGCCATCAACCCCAAAAAGGATGTTCCTTTTGCCATCATCGCTTCCCTTGTGATTTGCACCGTTCTGTATATTCTTGTTTCTCTGGTGCTTACAGGGATGGTTCCCTACACCGAGCTGGATCTGAAGGCACCTGTGGCTTCGGCATTTGAAGGCGTGGGTGTCACCTGGGCTGTTTTTCTGATTGTGATTGCCGCCACCGCAGGGCTTACTTCCGTTATGCTGGTGATGATGCTGGGCCAAACCCGGATTTTTCTGGGCATGGCAAAAGACGGACTGCTTCCCAAAGGCCTTTTCGGGGCGATCCATCCCGTATTCAAAACCCCCTACAAATCCACCATTGTGGTAGGGGCCTGCATTGCCGTGGTAGCGGCATTTACCCCCATCAACAAAGTTTCGGAGATGTGTTCCATGGGTACGCTGCTGGCATTTGCTATGGTTTGCGGAGCAGTTTGGTTGCTCAGGATTAAGGAACCCAATCTGGAAAGGCCCTACAAAACCCCTATGCTGCCCGTAGTGGCTACCCTGGGAATGGGATTCAACATCTTTTTGATGAGTAAAGTGCGCCACGAGACCTGGGTGGCTTTTCTCATATGGGGAACCATTGGCATTTTGGTTTACTTCCTCTACAGCAGGCAGGCAAGCAACCTCAATCGCGATTCCTCCGAAACCTCCTGATTCTGAACTTTTTATTCCGATACTATGGAAATTATTGCTGAAATCTCTGCCCGCCTTGGCCGGGAGGACTTTCTTACCCAACTGAGCAACGACCTGCATACCTGGCAGGCCGATGAGCCGCACGAACTCGGCGGCACCCATCTGGGGCCCAATCCGTATGAGTTGCTGCTTTCATCGTTGTCGGCCTGCAGCGCCATCACCATGAAGATGTATGCCAACCGCAAAAACTGGCCCCTGGAAGGTGTTAACATACGCTGCGACCTGGTAAAAGACGACCCCCACGGCCCCAGCCGGATCATGAGAAAAATAGAACTGTCCGGCCCGCTGGATGAAGAGCAAAAAGCCCGTCTCCTGCAAATCGCCGACCTCTGTCCGGTGCACAAAATGCTGAGCGCAGGGGTGAAGATTGAAAGCAGATTGGGCTGAAGGACTTGGTTTCTGATTCCTTACTCCTGGTTGCTTGGTATGGATTGGGAAAGTTATTGAATGCAGGATTAGGGTTGACCATTCTACCCAAACAGTAGGCGAATGTATCGGCTACGGGACTTACATATTGGGCGTATTTCTGAAGAGAATATGGATAATTCCGCTCTTCCTTAAAAAGATTTTCCCCATTTACTCCGCGGTTGTAAATATGCTAAAAGGTCTCTGGGTGAAGGGGCTGGATATTGGTTTTCATACAATTAAAATAAGAAAAAAAACATCCTTTATCTCCAAAATTCCGGAAATTTCTTCAAAGACCTTGTTTGTTAAAAACTTTACAAAACACTGAATTTCAATAAATTAAATACCACTTCCATGATCCGGGAGGGTGGCTGTTATTTCAATCCCTCCAATGCTTTTTCTATCGCAAACTCAAGGCCGGCTTCGAGAGAGGCGGGATTGTCGGCACGGGCTTTTCCGGTGTACAGAAGCAACAGATTGTCTGTGCCCAATATGCGGACGGTGGCCATCAGAGGCAATCCCCCCTGAATAGATTCCGTTGAAATGTCGCAATATACCAGGGCCTGAACACCCATACTCTTGGCAACCTCCGCTGCAGTAGCTTCTGTAATCATTCCGGAGCCACCAAAACTGCGGGCCCGACATACTTCTTCAAAGCCTTCGCTGTTTACAAGATCGAAATTCAGCTTCGACAATTCACCCTGCAAGTGAAATTTGCACCGGTTTATCAATTCTTCAGAGGCCAGATTTTTTGAAGATATGAGTACAGGCTTCATCACAATGGCCTTGTAGCGAATAAACTTCGAAAAAGCAGAACTAACCTGCGTCTGCTGAAAGTAATTTTTGGAGCAGCCGGCCAGCATAAATGTCAGCCCAAGCAGAAATACGATGGAATTTTTCATTTTTTCTGAATCGGTTTTTTTGTTGATGGTTTTTTCGCAGGCCTTTTGCTTCCCAAAGCAGCAGGCAGATTGGATGCAGAACCAACCGGAGGCGCCGGAGGGTTTTTCACCTCAGATTTTTGCAGTTTGTCCATAAGTCCCTGCAGATTGAGATCTGTGCCGGGCTGACCCTCCTGTTTTTTGATTTCATCCTGCAGCACATCCAGATTCTGCAGGGGCTTTACCAGTTCTTTTTGAGCGGAGGGCGTAAGGCACATAAACCGGCCGAATTGAAAGGAGATGTCCATTTTCAAAGGCTTCAGGGCCTCAGTTTCGTCGGCATAGTCCATCAGCAGGTCGCCCATCTGATCGGAGCGCTTTTTGTAGCTGAGGTTGTACAGGAAATAGCCGTTGTTCAGGTTGGGTTCGAATGTTCCCCCGAAATCAGAGTTTGAAGTCAACTTGTTTTTAAACGGCCGTAAATCTCTGGAAGTGAGTGGCTGAGCCCCCGGCTGATTGTAGATGCGGACCCGGTATGGTGCCCCGTCGTTGATCCAGGAGCCCATACTTTCGCTGAACAGGTACAAGGGCCGGACCATGCCTTTTTCAACGGCCTGCTTTACGGCTTCCCGCTGGGCAGCATCGGCATTGGGCAGCATCACCCATCCCGATTCCAGGGGCGATGTACCCAGAAGTTCGCCTGTACAATTATCGAACACTTTTATATCAAAAAACACCTTGGTTTGTCCCGGCAATCCGCCCGAACCCTGCCGGAAGTCCACATTGATTTTATCGATTTCAAACAGCATCTGGGCATCGGCCAGCATCCCCAGTTTTTGCTCATAGCTCAGGCCGGATTCGTCCTTATCGAGAATGGATTTGGTGGCCTTCAGAATCTGAAAATAGCGCTTGGATTCCAGTACACGGTATTTCTTTGAAAGCAGAAATTCATTCACTCTGTCCACTGCAAAGCGATATAAATCAGGCAGTTCGCCGTTGGCAGCGAGGTCGGGATTTACAATGGTGAGGAATCGGATGCCACCCACCATCTGAGAAAGACTGCGGACATTGGCATCAAAGGCATCCTTGTTTACCATGGCCTCGAGTTCTACTTCATACAGTTCGCCGACCTGCCCTTCGGAAACAATTTTTTCTGCAGTTACCACGCCTTCGGTTCGGCTCAGAACGGCATCGCGGATGGCTACCATATCCTGCATCTGCGTCTCCGATTGCACCCTAACCCCCACTCCGGAGGCTATGGCATTTCTTCTGGCATCGTTGAGGGCATCGTTGCGGTTGGAGCCTGTCCCTTTTACCCGTACGGTCGTTCCCTGTCCGTAAGAACAAGAAGCCACAAAAAACAGGGCGCAGATGACTGTAAATAACTTTCTCATTGTCATGCAATTAAATTGGGAGGATTAATTTTTTTAACACACCCCAGACCAACAGGCCGGCCTGCTTCCATTTTTCTACCCTTTCCCTGGATTTTTGATTCAATACCAGATTGCCGAGTTGATCCTGAGCGGCTTCGAGCAGGGCAGTTCCTTTTTTGTTTTTCAGGGCATCGATGGTAGCTTTGGTTTGCCTGACAATCTGAGGGGCCTTCCCATTTGTGGGGTCAAATGCCTCCGCCATATTCAGAAGGATGTTGTTTTGCTCGTCCGTAAGTTTGGGAAAAAGCCTGGGTTTGTAACTCCCGTTTACGGCCAATATTACATTTTGAGGAAGCGAATCGGCTACAGCCGGAGGAAGAACCGGTGCAGGGGCCGGATGCGTACTGGTGTCCACGGCCTCGGCCAAACCATCCTTGTACAAAGGAATCCGAAGCCGCACAGTAGCCACGCCATCCTCAAACCGGGCCGGACCCATCTCTACGGCTCCACGCAGCGTACCGCTAACGCGGGTTTTTACCTCATCGCTTACCACTACCAGGTCTTTCACCGTGGTTTGTCCTTCTACCAAAACCCCATTTACTATCTCGAGTAAATTTCGTTGGGCATCTACAATGGCACCGCGGCGGGCCATCAGCTTGGCTTGATTTTTAAGTTTGAATCGCAGGGTATCGAATACTGAATTGCCCTCTGCTTCAATGAATTGACCTGTCCAGTTGATGGAGCCTTTTTGGAATTTTTCAACAAATTCGTTGGGACTGCCGGCCGGTTTGATTTGCTGGCGCATGGCGGGCTTTTTCGCAGCCGGCTTACCGGGCTTCAGTGCAGAATTTTGGGCCCGGATATGGGCAGCAAGTGACATGCTGAAGACGAGGGTAAAAATAAAATTAAATTTCATTTTAATGGTATGTAAATGAATGAATTACAACAAACTTAATGTTTGGTGCCGCAATAATAAAACCCTTTTTTGGTTTGCCCGCAGGAAAAAGCCAGCGTTAAGATATGTTAACAATTTTTGTAAACCACCAAAAGCTACCCGGAGCTTACCTTCCGGCCGGAGAAATAAATCCTGCCATTGCATAATTATTGTGCGTCGGGCAAGCCAAGGTTTATATTTTTGCGCTCTGATTTTTGGGCATGCGGCCGGTTTATCTGTTTATTTTTCTTCTCAGTCTTTGTCTCGGTCTCATGATTGTATTCAACCTCATCCCCGAAGACCAAAAGATTTTGGGCTACAGTCCACGGACTTTCCGGATCGTACCCTGGATTAACGGGCCGGCATCCAAACCCACAGAGCCTGTGAATGCAAAAAAGTTGCTTTTCCTTCAGGCCGAAACCGATCAACTGGCAGGTATGGATTCGGTAAATTCGGATCAGACCGACGCAAAAAAAGACAGCCTGGCCATGACCGGCTCCTCGCTGCCGGGTTTTTATCCTGATTCTGTTCGGGGCATACAGTTTCCGGGGGGAGATACCACCCTTTTTCAATCCTTTTTCCGTCGGCTGGACAGCGCAGACAATGGCGGTCGGGTGGTGCGGATACTGCATTTTGGTGATTCTCAGATAGAAGGCGATCGGATTACCGGCTATCTAAGGCAAAGGTTTCAGCAATTGTACGGCGGTTGCGGCCCCGGATTGTTGCCATTTTATGAAGAAAGTCCTTCCCGTATGTCGGTTGAAATCAAGTCAGGAGAAAAAGCCAATCGCTACTTTTTGTATGGAAAATCTGTACCCGCCCGGCACAACAAATATTCCGTTCTGCATTCTGTTTATCATCTGCACAAAGACACAGGAAATGCCGACGGATCCGGGCGCCAATCCTTTTCATATAGTGTAAAAAATCGGGGTTTCAGCCGTGCGGCCTGGTTCGAGAAGGCCACCATCATGTTTCGCAATCCGGTTTCGAAACTGAAGTTTACATGCCCTGCTTTTTCAAAAGAAAAAATCGAAAGGGTGGCATACGCAAACGACAGCCTGAAAATGCTGGTTTTAAATGCAGGAGAAAAGAAAAAATCCATATCCATTGCAGTAGAAGGCAATCCGGAAAACGACTTTTACGGCGTTTGCCTCGATGGGGTGAACGGCGTTGCTGTAGACAACATCCCCCTGAGGGGCAGTTCAGGTCTGGAGTTATTGAAAATCAATCCCCGGTTTTTGCAGGAGCAAATCCGAAGGCTGAATGTAAAAATGGTCATCCTTCAGTTTGGCGTAAATGTGGTACCCTATGATTCACCCTCGTTTTCCTGGTACGAAAACAGCCTGGTTCGCATCATCCAAACCCTGAAACAAGCCGACCCGGAGTTGCAGGTACTGGTAATCGGGGTATCGGATATGGCAAAGAAAACGGAGGGTCAATGGCAAAGCTATTCCAACATTGATGCCATCCGCAGGGCACAAAAAAATGCTGCATTCCGCACGAAATCCGCCTTTTGGGATTTGTATGAAGTGATGGGCGGAAGAAATTCGATTGTGGCCTGGGCAGGTACCAATCCCCCTCTGGCAGGCAAAGATTATATCCACCTGACTCCCCGCGGGGCGCAGGTAATCGGAGAATTTTTGTTTCAGGCACTGGAGAAAGTAAAAAAACAATCTGCTCCCGGAATCTGATTTATGGCATACCCGAAAATCTTTGCCCCCCTCGAAAAAATTCCCCGGCCGGGTTTGGTCACAGCCATAAGTCTGTTGATTTCCTTTGGTTTTTTTGCCTGGTTTGTTCTGGAAAAGAGGGTAATGGAACCCGATTTGAGAGAGCACCTGAAGCTTTCACATCAACTGATTTCCGGTGAACTCATAATTGGGCATCCCACTTTCTTTTTTCTGATCCAATTGTTATCGGGGTTTACCCAAAATTTGGATGCAGAGATGTTTGCCGTATGGCTTATATTTTCCGTCTCCCAGTACTTTAAAATCCGGTTATCCCTTGATTTTCTGAAAGATATATTTAAAACCGATGCCAATTGGCTAATCTTTATTCTGGTCCTTGCCATCCAGTTTGTTATCCCCAATACGCTGTTTACCCGTCACTACATCATCAATAATATTAGCCCTAATTATTTTCATAACGGTACCTTACTTCTGGTTTGGCCATTGGTACTCCTGTTTTTCAGGCATACCCTGCTTTTTCTGGAGGATGGCAAAAGGAAAAGACTTTTCTACATGGGCGGATTGGGTTTGCTGATGATTACGATAAAGCCGAGTTTCCTGTTTTGCTGGATACCCGTAATGCCGGTTTACATCTTTTTAAAGGAAAAATGGAGTAGGAAATTAAATCAAATACTGGTTTTAATAATGCTGTTTCTTTCTGCTGTTTGGCTGCAAAATTTGTGGCTGAGCCAATCCGCATTGGTATTTAAAATCATGTTTGATCCCTTTTTCTTTTTTGGAAGCTGGCAAAATCATGTATTGGTAATTTTGTCCGGCCTTTCCTTCCCTGTAGCCTTGTTTTTGTTTGGTATCAGAGACTGGATTGCCGAGAAAAGAAACCTGCTTTTATTTCTGTTTTTTATTCAAGGTCTGGTTCTCTCCTTTTGCTTCTATGATGTCATCCGGGGTTACATTTCACCCAATATGACCTGGCAATCTTCCATGGTGGCCTACTTCTGGTTTTTATTCTCCGTTTATTTCGTAGAAAAACTCTGGAAATCAGGCCGGTGGATATACAGTCTGGTTCCATTGCTGTTTTTGGCCATGCACTTGCTGTCTGCCGCCCGGTATCTGTATATGGTCAGCCATATCCGGTCATTTTTTCTGTAAGGATTAGCAAAAAAAAGGCAAATCCCTGTCATTCAGTTCATTGCCTTCTTTTCAGTCCTTGATTATTTTACTTTGAAGGGAATTTGCACATCCACATCGGTATCTCCGGGGCCTTCGGTTCCGTCTTTGGTACCGGGCTGATGGCGCAATATGGCCCTCAGGACCGCTGCCCCTTTCTTTTCACCCTTAAGAGTAAAGGTAATCCCCAATGGCCTTCCTTTGGAGTCGGTGTCAGTAATGCCGATATTCAATAGGGCGGAATTGGCAGGAATCTGTTTGTAAACAAACAGGTGCTCATCGGCTTCTGCCTTGACTTCTGCAGTTCTGTCTTTGGCAGGACTCACCGTTTCATCCAGCAGTTCTATACGGCCGGTATAGTTTACCCCGCTGTCCAGCAGAAGGCTGTCTGCCATTACCCCGCTTGGCTCATTGGGTGTCAGGTCTTTCCATGTGGCCATCACCATGCCGCCTCCCGGAGGAACAAGGTGAATTTTAACTGTGGTAATCAACTCATTTTCGTGGTTGTGGTCGTGGTCATCGTCGTGCTTGCATGACTGAAAAAACAGACCGGACAGCAGCGCTGCTGCCATCATCTTCTTTTTACTCTCGAATTGGAACATTCTCATTTTAAACTATTTAAATTAAAAAAAAACACCTTTAGAACCTGACTGTCAACCGGAACCGGATGTTTCGGCCCGGATCCAGAACAAAATACCGGAAGCGATTCAGGTAATCGCGGTAGGAGGCATTCAACAGATTTTGGCCTTCTACAGAAAAATCAAACTCCCGCCTTCCCAACCGACCCGAAATTCCCATCCGGGCATTCCACAGCCAGTAGGCCGATGGAGGTGGGGCAAAATCCCGTCCTTCCGGAACCCGGATTTGCCGGGCAATGTATTGCGGACCCAGCCGGAGCCTGAACTGCAGACCGGAATTTCTGTTTTTCGTTTCAAACTCCCAACCGGCCTCATACCGATCGGCAGGCTGAAAAATAAGCCAGTTTTTTTCGCTCAGATTCCAACTTCGAATCAGGGATATCTGGCTGTAAAGGCGGAGGCCGGATACGGGCTCAAAATAAAGAGAGGCGTCCACCCCCCGCATGTTAACCTCGGAGGCTGCATAACGAAAAAAAGCAAAGGGTCCGCGGATGGTGTATACAATACTGTCTTTTACCGGGCTGAGGTAAATAAAACCCCGGCTGTAGGTTTCAAACAGATTGGCCAAAAATTCCCATTTTTCGGAGCGGTGGTGAATGGAATAGCTGATATTCAGAATCTTTTCGGGCCTCAGGTTGTTGTCGCCCTGTTCAAAACTGGCTGTTCCGTGGTGAACTCCGTTGGAATAGGATTCATTTACATGGGGGGCGCGGCTCGAAAGCTGAAGGTTAATCTTGCTGTGCCAGTGGTCTGCCATCTGATACCGCATGCCGGCATTGGCCATCACATTGACATAGCGCCGGAGCGAAATATCCTTTTGCAAGGAAAAATATTGGAACACCTGCTGATGTCTGAATTCTGCTCTGACACCTGTCTCAAAAGACCAAAGTCCTCTGTACCAAGAATGTATGTGATATGCAGCGAACTGTTGAATCAGAAAATCGGGCACCAGAATACTTCCGGCTGCCTGATTGGATTGCAGCAGCCCGACCAGTCCCGTTTTGACCTCTTTTTGGCCGCTCAGGTATTTGTGGTTGAACTCCCATTGGCCGGAATACAATTCAAATTGCAGCTGCGGACATTCCGGACAACGGGAAGACCTGCGAATGACATCAAACTCCTTCCTTTGGTCCAGCTGTTGATTGTACAGCAATTGAAAGTGATGCTTTTCATTGGCATGATATTCTGCTTTTGCTCTGACTGTCAGGTGTAATATCTCCTGAGATGGTCTGTTGATCTGGTATGAAAAACGATAGTTGTAGGTGGAATCCGGCCTCGAAACGGCATTTCGAATGCCTTCCGGGGTTGAAATATGGGAACCGGCAAAAATTCCCAGTCGGGTAAAGAACGATTCACCGGAAAGCTCGGCTTTCCATCTCTTCCCGTGGTACCTGAACAGCAGTTGGCTTCCGGCCTCTTCCATTGCAGTATTGCCCATAACATACCTTGCCGTGCTGAAATCTCCGGAGCGGCGATAAGTGCATGAGGCCCTGAAGGCAAATTGATGTGCTCTGCCAAAACTCTTTTGCAGCATACCGTTTTGAAAAAAGCCCCGGCCGTTGGACGAGTATCCCAACCCCACCCTGCCCTGCCATTTGCCCTCCGTTTCTATGCGTCCTGGCTCGATCAGAATGGTTCCTCCGATGGCCTCGGCCCCGTACCGGACTGCCTGGGCTCCCTTCACTACAGTAATTTCATCCGCCAGATTGGGGTCGATTTCGGGTGCATGATCAAAACCCCACTGCTGACCTTCAAGTTTGACCCCTTGGCTTACTACAGCAATTCTTTGACCAGTAAGACCCTGAATAACAGGCTTAAATATTGAAGGGCCGCTTTGCAGACTTTGAATACCGGGCATTCTGGTCAACAACTCTCCCAGACTCAGGCCGCGGCTCCGGTCCAGTTCCTGCTTGCTTAAGGTTTGGGATTCGGAAACCTCGCTTTCAAAATGCCTGTGTATCCCTTGTACATCAATCGGGTCCAGCCAATGGTCTTTTATCCGAAGGTGAAAGCTTGCCTTTTTTTTACCCGGTTCCAGGCTTACCACCAGTGAGTCGAAGCCTGTTTGGCGGATGACCAGATGCAATTTTTCTACAGGAACCGGACAAATCCGGAACTCTCCCAGACTGTCCGAGTACAAAATCTGCCGGGTTTCTCTTATAAAAATAACAGCAAAGGGAATGCCCTGATGCTCAGAAAAATCATTGATGCTTCCCCTGAAGCATGCGGATTTCTCCTGGGCACCGGCACGGAAGACCGGAGATAGCAGATGCCCGAGCAACAAGACCAGTAAACCACCCTTTTGCAACATTGTCGCAAAAAAAAGGAAAAAATTTCAAATCGGCCAATACATTATAAAAGCCGAAGAAGAATACCTCGGACGGGTCCAAACAATTACCCGGGCCGTAGGGGGCTGATTCCTGATTCATTGTTCCTGATTTTTTAGTTCAAAGTTCAAGGTTAAAAATTCAAGGTCGTTTAACTACTGATTTTCAATGTATTATTACTTAAAGCCGACTACTAAAACTGATTACTTGAAAAACTTTTGATTTTTTACTTTTTACTTTTGACTTGTCTCTCAAAACTAACTTCTAAAAACTGAATACTTGAAAAGTCTGCCTCACCAGTCTTTTCTGAACCGCTCAAAAAAGGCCCGGTCCAGGTTTTCGCGGTCCTCGGGATGGGCGATTTCTATCAGGGCCCGGCCCCGCTGGCGCAGATTTTTTCCAAATAAAAAGGCCACTCCATATTCTGTTACCACATAATGCACATGCGCTCTTGTGGTCACCACACCGGCGCCCGGCTTCAGAAAGGGCACAATTTTAGACTCTCCCCTCCCGGTTCTGGAGTTGATGGCAATGATGGGCTTACCCCCTTCGCTCAGGGCGGCACCCCGCAGAAAATCCATTTGCCCACCGACGCCTGAATATTGATTCATGCCGATGGAGTCGGAGCAAACCTGCCCTGTAAGGTCAATCTCGATTGCGCTGTTGATGGCCACCATGCGGGGGATTTTCCTGATCACATGCGGATCGTTGACATAATCGATATCCAAAAAGGCAAAGGCCGGATTGTCGTGAACAAATTGATATAACTTGCTGCTTCCCAATGCAAAACCGGATACGGATTTATGGGGATGAATGGGCTTGTATTTATTGTTGATTACCCCGCGGAGCACCAAATCCATCACGCCGTCGGAAAACATTTCGGTATGGATGCCCAAATCCTGATGTCCGTGCATGGCCATCAGAGCCGCATTCGGAATGGTACCGATTCCGGTTTGAAGGGTGGAGCGGTCTTCAACCAATGCCGCAATATTTTTCCCGATTTGCAACTCAGCTTCACCGGGATCGCCGGCTTCGGGCTCAAAAAGCGGTCCCTCATGCCAAACCATGAAATCGATTTCAGAAAAATGAATCATTCCGTCGCCGTGGGTACGGGGCACCATGGGATTCACCTGGGCAATTACCGTTTGGCAATTTTTTACAGCAGACAAAGCAATGTCTACTGAAACACCCAAGGAGCAATAGCCATGGGCATCGGGCGGTGAAACCTGAATAATGGCCGCATCCAGCGAAAGGATACCCCGCTTGAACAACTCGGGAATCTCACTGAGAAATACAGGAATGTACTCGGCATCTCCCTCCCGGATGGCAGATCGTACGGGAGCAGAGGCAAACATAGAATTCACCCGAAAGGCATGCCGGTATTCGGGTTTCATCAATTCGATTTCTCCGAGAATGGTAATGCAGACAAGCTCCACCGATTCCAGGGTATGGTGACGGGTCGCCAAAGCATTGAGAAGAAAAACGGGGGTGTGGGCGCTGCCGTGTACAAACACCCGGGTATGGGAGCGGATGGATTCAAGCGCTTCCGCTGCGCTGACATATACTGGTTCTTTCATACATTCTTTACTCCAACAGGGCTGTTCACCCGGCTAAAAATTTGGATTCGAACCAACGACTAACCGTTGAAGAATATTTTTTTTTAAATTTTTCAAAAAATTGCCACTTTTCTTTCTATCTGATAATCAGACACAAATCCAATTACAAGTACTTTCAAGCGGTTATATTCGACTACAAGTACTTAGCTACCGACTCGAAAAAACCGGCCCCTTCACCTTTGCATCATCGATTCGGACAAAGCCCGGATCGGGAAACAATTTTAACAATTTAATTTCTTTTTTATCATGAACACGCTTGTAAATTCTGTTCGCCTCCTGGGAAATCTTGGTAAAGATCCCGTAGTAAAGTCCTTCTCCAACGGAGGAAAAATCGCCAACTTCAGCCTTGCCACTGCCCATGCCTACAAAGACAAGGATGGCAACCGGGTGGAAGAAACCGACTGGCACAACATTGTGATCAAAGGCAAGCTGGCCGAAGTAGCCGAAAAGTACCTGAGCAAAGGCAGCCGCATTGCCCTGGAAGGAAGCCTCCGCACCCGTAAGTACAACGATGCTGAGGGTCAGGAAAAGTACATCACCGAAATTCAGGTGAGCGAATTCCAGATGCTGGGTTCCAAAGCTGAAAGATGATGGAAGAGCCGGCAGGTCTGCATGGCCGGCAAACGGAAGAGCCGGATTCTGAAAAGGGTCCGGCTTTTTTCTTTAAAAACGGATGCGGGCGGTAAGCAGGGTAATGTCGTCTGCAAAACCAAGGCCACCCGAAAAAACACTCAGGCGATTGAACAGCCGCTGATGCAATACCGCCATCTGATGCTCGTGGCGGTTCTCCAACATATAATTTTCTATTCCTTCGGAGCCAAATTCATTGCCGTCGCCGTTTTCTACCTCCGAGAGTCCGTCCGTATAGCCCACAAACAAAACATCATCCGGGAGCTCGGCCTCACCAATATTCAAATGCGGCAGTTTTGGAAAAATACCCAATATCGGTGAGCCCTCAGTCAGGTTTTGAATGCTGCCGTCCGGCCGGATCAGGCAGGGCGGACTGTGGCCGGAGTTGACATAAGTAATCTTTCGGGCTGCCGTATCGATTACTGCCACAAAGGAGGTAATGAAGCGTTCCAGATTGCTGTTTTCACATACCAGGGAATTGATGATCCGGATAGCATCATCAATCTGCTTCCTCTCTTTCATCAGGGTGCGCAGGCAGGCCTGAAAATTGGACATCAGCAAAGCCGCCGACATGCCTTTGCCCGATACATCGGCCAGGCAAATAATAAACTGGGTTTCCGAGAGGGGAATAAAATCATAATAATCGCCGCTTACATCCAGGTGCGGCAAATAGGTGGTATACACCTTGAGTTGTTCGGTATCTGGCAGGGCTTTGGGAAAGAGCATTTTTTGCACCTGCCTGGCAATCTCAATTTCTTTACGCATGGCTTCCTGCCGGATGCGGTAGGCCAGCAATTTTTGGTTTTCCATGGCCATAACTGTAAGGCTTACCAATGTCTGGATCAGCGAAATGGCCTCATTATCATAAGGATAGGAAAACCGCGTGAGTTCAGAGCACAAAATAAAGCCCCGAAGCTCCCGGTTAAAAAAGAAGGGAATATAGTGCTTCAGATGTGGATTGTCCGTAGCAAGTTCCTCAGAGAAGTCGCGGAAAAGAGCCACATGCAGAGGCGACCCGGACTGCCCCAGTTTGCCGGAGCTTTGCAAAACCCTGCCGTAGCAAAAGGGATTTTTCCAATCCTCTTCTTTTATAAAAAGAGAAAAATGCCCGATTCCCAGTTTCTCAAGCAAATAATTTTCCAGCAGAAGGTAAAAGCCGGTTTCGGGCCGGTTTTGGTTTATGGCAACCGATAAATCCAAAACAGCCTGAAATTCAATTTCTTTCAGCTCAAAGCTTTTCTGAAAGCCATTGGAAGATTCGCTGCCGGATTCCAAGATAAAGGGGGGTTTGGAGGGTTGTCTGGGTCCTATCCGTTTTCTACCACTACCCCCATCTGACTGAACTTTTCTATTCTTTGTGTAATCCGCTCTTCCGGGTCAATCTGACTAAGTTCTTCCAGGGTATCGAGGATGGTTTTTTTGAGTTTTTTGGCTGCATTCACCGGGTCGGTATGCGCACCGCCGAGGGGTTCTCGGATGATGTCATCTATCAGGCCAAACTTGTGCATGTCCTTGGCAGTCAGCTTCAAAGCCTCTGCGGCCTGCTCTTTGTAGTCCCAGCTGCGCCAGAGAATGGAAGAACAGGATTCGGGAGAAATCACAGAGTACCAGGTATTTTCAAGCATCAATACCCTGTCGCCGATGGCGATGCCCAAAGCTCCGCCCGAAGCCCCCTCTCCTATCACGATGCAGATTACGGGCACTTTGAGCATAAACATTTCCCTGAGGTTGCGGGCAATGGCTTCACCCTGACCCCTTTCTTCGGCTTCTACTCCGGGAAATGCACCGGGGGTATCAATCAGGGTGACGATGGGTTTGTTGAATTTTTCGGCCAACTTCATCAGCCTGAGGGCTTTGCGGTATCCTTCGGGATTGGCCATTCCAAAGTTGCGGTACTGCCGCTGCTTGGTGTTCCGGCCTTTCTGATGGCCGATAAACATGATGGACTGACCCCCTATTTCTCCGAAGCCGCCCAGCATGGCCTTGTCGTCGCCAAAGTTGCGGTCGCCATGCAGTTCAATAAATTTATCGCAAATGGTTTCAATATAATCCAAGGTATAGGGACGGTCGGGGTGCCTCGAAAGCTGAACCCGCTGCCAGCGGGTGAGGTTCTGATAGGTGGTCTTTTTCAGCCTGGCAATCTTCTCCTCCAACAGCCTTACTGCTTCCGAAACATCCACATTGTTTTCGACGGCAAACTGCTTCATATCAGCCAGTTTTTGGTCCAGTTCGATGATCGGTTTTTCAAAATCCAGCATGCTCGTTAATGTTTGACTGTGAAGGGCAAAAATAGTCCAATCCTCAAAATGATTGGATTTGTTTTTGGGCCTTGATTCTGAAACCCTTGTCTTTCAAAGGCTTCCGTGCAAAACTTTTTCTTCCTTTTATTTCCGCAAGCGGGCCGGAATGGCCATAGGATTTTTCAAATAATACATAATCCAGCCCCTGTTTTTGCCCAGCATCCGCTGAAAACAGATGTTCAGTTTTTGAGCCAAAGTCAGTTGGCCCTCATATTTGGCAAAGACTTTTCTGAGGTTTTCCACATTGCGCCCGGCAGAAATTTCCTGCATGGTTTTGCTGTCGCTCACCATTACATAATTTCCAAAAACCTGGTCCTCGTACCGGATTCGGGCCACTTTCATCATCCTGAACAAAAAATCAATGTCCATGGTGAGGTGGTCGCTTTCGTCATAATTGCCGATAAGGCGGTGGATGGATTTGTGGTAAAAATAGGCCGAAGGATTGTAGGGAAAATTGTAGTCGAGCATAAAGGAAACCGGGTCGAACGGCTGCGGCTTGTTGATCATGTACAGAGAGCCGTCTTCCATCAGCACGCGGCAGTTGCCAACAAGAAAAAGCGGTTCCGCAGCCCCTTCAAATATCTCCCTCACCCTTCTGAATGTACCGGGCTCATACCGGTCGTCAGCATTTAGGAAAGAAATCACCGGATTGGATGCCAGGGCAATGCCCTTGTTCATGGCCTCGCTCTGACCGCTGTCTTTTTCAGAAATCCATTTGACATGCGGATGCTGCTCTGCAAACATTGCAATGATTTCTACCGAGCCGTCCTGCGAGCCAGCATCAATTACCCAATGCTCCAGACCTTCCTCCCGTTGGTCTGCTACGCTTTTCAGGCAGCCCTCAATAAAGCGGGCAGAATTGAACACAGGAGAAATGATGCTGATCATGCTGCAAAGCAAGTAAATTGAAATGAATTGCAGGAAAGGAAAAAAAGCTGCCGATTCCGGAAGACCCGATGAATTAATTCTTAT
>CANHCT010000056.1 GCA_947459175.1 Hymenobacteraceae bacterium | reverse complement strand
CATTTTGGCTGCATCATGTTGAAGGCTTCCAGGGTTTCATTCGAAAAAATATGATGCAATCGATTGTCTTTCAATACTTTTTCTACAGCCGCTCCGGCCCTTTCGAGATGTTGCAGATCCGATTCAAAAAATTTCTTTTTCAGATACGGAATTTCAAAAGGCTCCAAAAAAGGGCTTGCATCCATATCGTGCTGAAAAAATCTGTGGCCCAGCACCACATCACCCACCCGCAATTCCTCGTCAATGGCCCCGGCCACACCGGTAAAAAGCAATTCATCAATTTCAAAATGATGAATCAGGCTGGAGGAAGTGGAAGCCGCTGCTACTTTTCCCCAGCGGGAAAAAACCAATACAACCCTTTGGCCGTGGATTTCACCGGTGGTAAATGTTCTGGAGGCAATATTGATATCTTTCTGATTTTCAATCAGATTGCGTATGCCGGCGATTTCTTCTTCCATCGCCCCCATGATGCCGATGGTTTTCAAAGTCTTGATTGGTCGGAATTGGATTGGTTTGTCACAGAAAACAAAATTACGGTTCAAATTCCATTTCAGCCCTACCTTTCGCCCATTCATTTTCCGTTCAGATGCCGCAATACATTGCCATGATTTCCCTGCTTGTGCGGGACTATGACGAGGCCATTCAGTTTTACACCCAAAAATTATCCTTTAACCTGCTGGAAGACAAGCCTGTATCCGAAACCAAAAGGTGGGTGGTGATTTCCCCGCCGGGAAGCTCCGGCTGCAGGATTCTGCTGGCCAAAGCAGTGGGAGAGGAGCAGGCATCCAGGGTCGGCAATCAAACCGGGGGGCGTGTATTTTTATTTCTGCATACCGACAATCTGGAAAGAGATTATGCCAATCTGATAGAAAAAGGCGTAAAAATTGCCAGGCCCTTGAGCCGGGAGCCTTTCGGTAAGGTCTGCGTTTTTGAAGACCTTTACGGTAACCTTTGGGATTTTATAGAGCCCGGGCCAGCACCCATGCCATAAAGCATCAAGCCGGGACGAAGAAAGGGGCTTTTTTCCTGTAAAATCCCCGGCATTGCTGCCTGCAAAGGCCGATTTTTTAATTGTCCGAAACTTTATTCCCAACCCACAGCAGGATTTCTTTTCTTTGCAACCGCAAATGATCAGGTCGGTTTTTTTCATCCTGGTTCCGGTACTGTTTTTTTCCTGCAGCAAATTTTCGAAGCTGCAGAAATCGGATGATCTGGAACTTAAAAAAGAGGGTGCCTACAAATACTACGATAAGAAGGACTTTTACCGGGCCTCCCAGCTCCTGGAGGAATTGGTGCCCCTGCTAAAAGGAACGGCAGATGCCGAAAAGGCAGAATTTCTGTATGCCATGTGCCAGTATGAACAGCGCTTGCTGGAGCCGGCTGCCTTTTATTTCAATTATTTCACAGAGACTTATCCCAGAAGCATTTACACCGAGCAGGCCACCTACATGGAAGCCCTGTCTTCTTTTGAAAATTCACCCGTACACTATCTCGATCAGGGCAATACCGAGAAAGCCATTGCTAGTTTGGAACACTTTATTGAAAAGTATCCCGATTCTGAGAAGAAGGAAAAATGCGAAACCATGATTAAAAAGTTGAATGAAAAACTGGAAATCAAGGATTTTGAAAATGCCCGCATTTTTTACCAAATCATGGAATACAAGGCTGCCATCATTGCTTTGGGAAATTTTGCCAAGGATTATCCCGAATCCGAAAGAAAGGAAGACGCCCTGTATTTCAGGATTTTGGCGGCATGGAAACTGGCAAGGAACAGCACCGAGGCCAAAAAAGCAGAGAGGTTTCAGCAAACTATAGATTTTTATCTTAATTTTGTGGATTCTTTTCCGAACAGCAAAAGGCTGAAAGAACTGGAGTCCGTTTTTGATAACTCCGGCAGCCAGCTGGCTCAGGCAAAAAAAGCGAAGAAATGAAAAAGCAGAAAAATGATCTTACCAGGCAGTTGCGTTCTGCCAGTCCTAAAATTCCGGTATCTGCCATTACCCGTGATATGGATGTAATCACAGAGCCTACCGGAAATTTGTACGAATCTTTGGTGGTAATCGGAAAGAGAGCCCGTCAGATTGCCGTTAAGGACAAAATCGAATTAAATGAAAAATTGGCCGAATTTGCAGTAGGCGTGGACAATCTGGAAGAAATCTTTGAAAACAAAGAGCAAATCGAGATTTCACGCCATTTTGAGCGTCAGCCAAAGCCCCCTGCCATTGCCATCGAAGAGTTTCTGGATGGCAAATTGTTTTTCCGTCACGGAGAAGAAGACAAGGCATAGTTTACCTAAAACCAATACAAAAGGGCTGGCCAAAATCAGCCCTTTATTTTTTTTGGGGACTCAAAATTCGCCCGTCCAAATTCCTTCTCATTCCTTTTCTTTGCATCTGCAACGACTTCCATGAATAACAAAATCCTCATTACCGGAGGAGCCGGTTTCATTGGCTCACATGTGGTTCGACTTTTTGTCAATCAATATCCTCACTACCATATATTTAACCTCGATGCACTGACCTATGCCGGGAACCTGGCCAATATTTCAGATATCGAAACCAAGCCCAATTACACATTTGTAAAGGGCGATATCGTGGACGGTAATTTTATCCATGAACTCTTCGCCAAAGAAAAGTTTGATGGCGTAATCCATCTGGCTGCCGAAAGCCATGTGGACAGATCCATTACCAATCCCCTTTCGTTTATCATGACCAATGTAGTGGGGACCGCGAATCTGCTGAATGCAGCCAAAGCAGTTTGGGCAGATGATTTTGCAGGCAAAATGTTTTACCATGTTTCCACCGATGAGGTTTATGGTTCCCTGCACAGGCCCGAAGATTTTTTTTTAGAAACTACTCCTTACGACCCTCAGTCTCCTTACTCTGCCTCAAAGGCCGGCAGCGACCACCTCGTGAGGGCGTATCACAATACTTACAAAATGCCGGTGGTCATCACCAACTGCAGCAACAACTACGGCCCGAATCAATTTCCTGAAAAACTGCTGCCCCTGATGATACACAACATTCTGAAAGGCAAGCCATTGCCTGTATATGGTAAGGGTGAAAATGTGCGGGATTGGCTCTATGTGGTGGACCATGCCCGGGCCATCGATTTGGTTTATCACAAAGGAAAGACAGGAGAAACCTACAACATCGGTGGCTTCAACGAGTGGAAAAACATCGATATCGTGCACCTATTGTGCAAAACCATGGACCAGAAACTGGGCCGTGCCGAGGGTACCTCTGCCGGGCTCATCACCTTTGTAAAAGACCGCGCCGGCCATGATTTGCGCTATGCCATCGATGCCACAAAAATCATGAATGAATTGGGTTGGAAACCCAGCCTGCAATTTGAAGAAGGCCTGAGCAAAACCATTGACTGGTACCTGCAAAATCAACACTGGATGGATGAAATCACATCCGGTGCTTATCAGCAATACTATGAAAATCAGTATATAAACCGCTGATTTTCTTCTATTCCGGACTCAGACTTTTGTACATTTCTTTTCCTGCGAAGCTGCCTTTTTCAATGTAGGAAGAGTCGTTTATGCTTTCCTTGGGGAAGCATGGAAAAGGACAATCCCAACAAAAAACAGGCTTTATGGCCGGTACTTCGGAGAGATAGGCTACAGGAATACTG
Organism: Hymenobacteraceae bacterium; assembly: GCA_947459175.1. Taxonomy (GTDB): domain Bacteria; phylum Bacteroidota; class Bacteroidia; order Cytophagales; family Flexibacteraceae; genus CAMDMI01. The sequence continues at coordinate 12,770 of CANHCT010000056.1, read as the reverse complement.
GCCTTGAAATTGCGCAGCTGAATCTGGCGACAGGCCACTACAGGTATTTCAGCCGGCTTAATTAAAATATCTCCGTTCACCTGATTTTCTTTAATTGTTTTCCACAGCATAAATCCCTGTAAGCCAATTACTATGGCTACGCCAAATCGAAAAAAATTCCATTTGCCCGACAGCCGGTTGCCGCTGACCGCAATGGGAAATAGTGCTGAAAAAACCAATGCCCCAAATCCGTAACGGGGCTCGGTAACGGTTAGCAGCCAGATGATTAAGCTTGCCATCAGGGTTGCGTACAGAAAAACAGCCTGTCGTTTTTTCCATGCGGGCAACAACAGAATGCCTGTCAATCCAAGGGCCATGCCCATGCAGCTCAATATCAGGATGATGTGGGTATCGGGGTTGTGCGCCCTGAACCAGGTATGAAGCCAGGCCAGATTGTAAATGTCGGGCGGGGCAAATGCTCCGAATTGTTCCGGGTAAAATTTCTTTTGAACAAAAAAAGCAGGAACCTGCCAATCCGGAGAGAACAGAGCGGTAATTTCTACCGGAAAAATCAGATAGCCGCTGATCAGCCAGTTTTGGATACACCAGGGAATGGCCAATACCAAACCGGAGGCCAGTACCAGTATTGCCTTTCGCTTATCTCTTTTTGCCAAAGACCATATGAGCAGGCCGGCCGGAACCATAAGAAGCCCAACTGAAGAGGCCTTGATGGTGAAAATCCAAACAGGCATTACCAGAAAAACCGGCCAGCTTTTCCAAATGTCCGACTTGGTCTCCATTTCACGAAGCCAGAAAAAGAAAAGGAACCAGGTGCCTGCAATGGCCGGGATATCGGTAGAAGGGGATGAAAGGACATTTCTGAAAAGAAAAAAGGGAATAAAAGCCATAATCCAATCTGAAATGAGGCCCTGTTTTTTCAGAATCCTGCTCATAGAAACTCCTGATCCCAGCGACAAAATGGCTGCTAACAGACCGTTAAGCGCTAAAGTAAGCCTCCAGCCGGGGATAAAATCGAGGTTGCAGAAAGCGGACAAAATGTGCCATCCGGAGTGCAGCCCATAGTGTCCGTTCAGGTTGGCCATACCGATAACCAGGCCTTTGGTTTCCCACATCCGGATGAGGGGAAGGTGGTAAGCCCCTTCGTCAAAAATTTCGGGCTTTCCGGATGCTTTCAGCAGGGCAATGCCAGTTGTACAGAGTACAGGCAACCATGCAATGGGTTGAATTTCATGGAATTTGTTGTGCAGCAGAGGCAGAAAGTGTTTTCTGTTTTTGCTGAATTGAATGGCAGGCCAAAGGAGCAAAATCAACCAGAAAACCGCCTTGGCTCCTGCGCTAAGGGGAAAAAAGAAACACCAAAGATTCAGGCCGGTATTGAGCGCTGCAAGGCCAAGCCAGAACAGAATAAACCAGGAAACATCCGATTTTTTTTCTGCATCCGGTGCCACTGCCCGGAATACAATATGTCCCCAAAAGGTAGCCACGAGGGCGGTAAGCAGCCAAACCAGCAGAACAGATGCCATGGAAATATTGAGCGGCAATTAACCCAAAAATGGCATTCATTCCGAAGATTGATGGGGCCAGGCTGTAAAACGAATATTTTTTGGCCGGATTAAAACAAGGAAAAGGAAGCAGAGGCCATAATGCTCTGCTTCCTTCTGTTGTTTCCGGGCCCGGAAAGTCGGCAGTAAGGACTTGATTAAAAGGTGAATCCGAAAGAAAAAGGCGTGAGGGCAGGTCCTCTGTTGGCAGAAAAAAGTGAATTGAAATTGTATTGGGCAAAAACATCGACATCGAAAAAGCCCACTTGTATTCTTGCCCCGTATTGCAGGCCGTTGAGGTAAAAATTGGAGGTTTCATGGTCTTTCTTTTCGTTACCCTCCGATTCGTACTTGGTTTTACTCCAGCTGGTCAGCCTATACCCTGCAAATCCGCCTGCCGCCAAATGGAAAGAAGACTTGGGCGCATTGTAGTGAAACATGAGCGGAATATTGAGCCAGCATATGGCCAGCTTGGATTTGATTTTCTTTTGGTCCGCAGGAAAAGGTTCGAACTGCACCGTATTGGGACCTTTCTTGATGATGACATCGTTGTCGAATTTATAATTGTTCCATGACACTTCAATTCCGGTGCTCAGGGTAAAAAGGTCGCTTTTCTTCTTGAAATTAAAGAATTTCTGAAGCCGAAGCGACACCACATTGGACCATACCGGTCCTATACCGTAATCTTTGTTTTGGTCGGATGGCAGCGAGCCGTTTGAACTGAGGAAATTGTTCCAACCCAGGTCAATTTGAAATGCGTCATCAAATTCATCATCATCACTGATCTTGAAAAAGTGAATACTTTTTCTTCCGGCCTCCTTGTAAATGGTATCATTGTCTGCCGCACTGGCTTCAGGGTCCTGAATCCTGACAATGGCCTTGTACATGGTTGTTTCACCCCCTTTCCGGTCTTTCATCATCCTGATGCGAAGGGTTGAGTCTTTTTTGAAAATTTCCATATCCAGACGGGTTCCGTTGAGATCTTTTTCTCCGGCCTTAAAAACAGAGTCAATATCCGAAATCAACTTATTCAGATTGATGTTTTTAAATGAATCCAGGTTTCTGGATTTTTCGGTAATCACCATCACCTGATTTTTATTTTTCAGCCTGATGATCACGGTATCCCCGGCCGGATTAATTCCGGCAGGCTTGGCTTTGTAGGAATGAAGGATGAGCAATTGGGTAAAAAGAACCCCGAAAACAAGCTTTCTCATGTGTGTAAAATATTAATTGTTAATGGTTTGAATTATTTAATGAAGCCCAGAAAGGCTAACAGATCGGACTTGGCTTTGTCTACCGAAGGCAGATTTTGGATTCCTGCTTTTTTCAGTTTGGCAAGTCTTTCAGGAAGATTTGGTTTTTCAGGTTTACCCGGCCGCCATTCCACGATGGCCAGTTGATGGGCTTCGCCGGTCTGCTCCGGCTTAGCAGGCCTGAACTCTATGCTTACCCATTCTTCCTCCTCATCCGGGTTTAGATGCTGAGCCAAAGCCGGCTGCACAGAGGTTTCATTTTCGGCTGCGGGTTTCGAATCACTGACTTCTGCAACCGGTAATGCAATTATGATTTGCTGCTCCATTAATTTTTCTTCTGCAGGCCGTGCTTGCTTTGCAGATACCTGCTGTATGGCCACTTGCCTTTTCTGTTCTGCGGGCTGCAGTTTCGGTTCATGCTTTTGAGCCGGGGGAGTTCCGCTTTTTTCAGACGGAATTGCAGGTTTATCCGGCCGCTCAGAGATCTGATTTTCTACAATCAAACCGGCTTTTTCGGGATTTGTATTTTTGTTCATCAACCAGAATACCAGTGCAAGGGGAATCAGCGCTGCTGCTGCCCAATACCAGGCAAAGGGCCTTTTTTTATTCTGATTATCAGTATTTTGTGCATCCAGAAGGGCTTCCATTTGCGCCCATGAGGCACTGGGCGGCTTCATTTCCGCTTCTTCCAATCGATGCCGAAACCAACGGTCGGTTTTGTTGTCTTCCATTTTATCCATTTTGTTGATTTTCGCGGGTTAACAAACTTTTGACTTTGGCCTGTAAAATACTCCTTGCTTTGAAAAGCTGGGACTTGGAGGTCCCTTCACTGATGTGAAGCATTTCGCTGATTTCCTGATGGTTATATCCTTCTATGGCATACAGGTTAAAAACCATGCGGTAGCCCAAGGGCAGCTGATGGATGATGTCTGTCAAAACCTCATAGTCCAGATTATGTCCCATTTCATTTTCTGACAATTCCGGCGTTTCTTCTATTTCCTGCAATCGGTTGATTTCCATCGATTTGGATTTCCGAAGAAATTGCAGTGCACCGTTCACCATTACCCTCCGTACCCATCCTTCAAAACTTCCCTCACCACTGAACTGATGGATTTTGGAAAATACCACCATAAAGCCGGCCATCATCACATCTTCTGCTTCGTAGGGATCGGTTATGTACCTGTGGCAGAGTGCAAACATTTTTCGGTTCAATTTTTCAAAAACGAGTTGCTGTGCCTTTCTGTCCTGGTTTCTTAAACCGGAAATCCAGTCTGTTTGAAGGAAAGTAAAGGTTTTGGCCACTGTTTTCTGCTTTCTGAACCCAAGATGAAAAAAGATATGGGCAGGGTTGCCTGACTTGAAAAAAATATCAGAAAATTAATTTCTGCTTCTATGTATTTGCGAATTGCGGGCGGGGATTGTTTCTTTTTCAGTCAAAATAGTTTTTTTTAACTAGTTGAAATTTAATGCCTTGTGATATTTTGGAATGTAGTTTTCCGGACTCATCGATAATTTTCTTCCTTAAAAAATTCAAAGGCAGGAAGGGCATTTCGGTTGGTCTGATCGAAAAAGGTCGCATTGTCCCAGTGGGAGCCTTTGCCCCATTGGGTACTGCAGGGAGTAGAAATCCAGGCCGGCTCCCAATACAGTACTCCTTCGCCTCCGTTTTGAATTACTGTTTTTGTCAAATCCACCATAAAGCGCTTTTGCTCCTCTGCTCCGATGGTGTATCCCGGAATGCGGGAGGATGAATCCAAAATATTATTGGCCTGGTCTATGTTGTTGAGTGTGAACGGATATCCCGTTTCCACAATCATCAGCCTTTTGCCGAATGTATTTTTCAATTTGGCTACTTCTTTTCCTAATCCGTCCAAATTCAATACCGACCATTGAGGATAGTAGGAAAGGCCAATCCAATCGAAAGGCCGTATTCCCCTTGTCTTTGCCTCTGAAAACCAATAGATTGCGTTTTCGGGGCCTGCAATGTGGAGCATGGTTCCCACCGGCTTACCGGTTAGGGCCGCAACATCGTTTACGGCTTCAATTCCCCTGTTCAGCAATAAGATATTACGATCCCATTGAATGGGGTACACCGCCGGTTCAGATCTCTGAAGGATTTCGGCATTGATTTCATTTCCCACCTGAACCAGCTCGGGGAGCAGATTTTCGGTGTGCAAATCCAGCAGTACTTTTTTGGTGTACAGGTAAACCGAATCTTCCAAAATCCCGGTATCCTGAATGTTCTTCCAGGCAGCAGGTATCAATTGCCGGGACGGATCGGCCCATGTATCCGAATAGTGAAAATCAAGTAAAATCCTCATATTCATTTGTTTGGCTCTTTTTATGCCTTTTTTTACATCGGCAAAGTTTGAAAACCGGGTCCATGAAGGATTGTGCCACAAACGGAAGCGGGCAACGGTGGCCCCGCTTTCCCGGAATATTTCATACACATCCCGGACCTGAGCCCTCAGTTTATATACAGCACCGCAACTTTCCATTTCATTGACATAAGAAAAATCGGCCCCCAGATAAAACATGGGGACAGGTTCAGGATTTATCCCGGTTTCTTTTTTCTGCGCCTTACAGGCAGAAAACAACATGAAAAAGACAATGCTGATTTGGTGGTATGAACTTTTCATAATGAGAAGGCAAGGTTAAAATTTTTAAATTCTTTTCTATCCTGAATCTTGTGGTCAAAGGAATTCTCCAATATTGCAAAGCCATTCAATTACGCATGAAAAATACGATTCTTTTCTTTTTTCTCTTTTCATCAGCTCTGCTTAGGGCCCAGGATTTGCTGCAATCCGGGCCCATGGTAGGTTATTCTGACCACAGAGAAGTGGCTTTATGGGTTCAGACCAAGGTTGCAGCTGAGGTGTATTTCCGCTTTCGGGATGAAAAAAATCCGGCTCTTTTCAGGAAAACGACCGTACAGAAATCGCAAAAAGAAAAGGCATTTGCCCTGACCTTCAAGGCAGATTCTCTGTTGCCGGGTACCGTATATTCTTTTGATTTGCTGATAAATGGTAAGCAGCAAAAACTACCTTACCCCTGCCGGTTTCAAACCCTCCCGCTCTGGCAATTCCGGACCGACCCGCCCGATTTTAGCTTTACAGTTGGGTCCTGCGCTTATGTCAACGAACCATTCTGGGACCGGCCTGGTAAAGGATATGGTGACAGTATGCTCATTTTCAAGACGATAGCCGAAAAAAAGCCGGATTTTATGCTCTGGATTGGCGACAATACCTACACCCGCGAAGGCGATTGGAATACAAAAGGCGGTTTTCTCCACAGGTATACCCACACCCGCTCACTTCCGGAGATGCAGCCGCTGCTGGCTTCGAGCCACCACTATGCCACCTGGGACGATCATGATTATGGACCCAATGATTCGGACCGCAGTTTTTGGAACAAGCAAATTGCCTCCGAAATATTTGAAACTTTTTGGCCCATGCCGAACAAGCCCATGGGCAACGGACCTATTTGTCAGACATTTGGTTGGGGTGATTGTCAGTTTTTCATGTTGGACGACCGATGGTTTCGTGCTCCCAATGGAGAAAAGGACAGTACAAAAGCCTTTTTGGGTGATGCCCAAATCAACTGGTTGATGGATGCGCTCATTTTTTCCAAGGCCAATTTTAAAATCATCGCCTGTGGTGGTCAGGTCATCAACAACGCGGCGGTATATGAGAACTATGCCTCCTATCCCGTAGAAAGGCGAAAACTGATCGATCGCATCACCAAAGCCGGAATCAACGGGGTTGTTTTCCTGAGCGGTGACCGCCACCATGCCGAACTTTCACGGCTGGAGCGTCCCGGAACCTATCCGCTTTACGACCTTACCACCAGCCCCTTAACCGCAGGAATTCATAATCCGGGCAAAGAAGCCAATACCCTCAGGGTAGAAGGAACCTTATTCAACGGACATAATTTTGCACAAATTCAGGTGAGCGGACCCCTGAAAAACCGTGTTTTGAAAATGAACCTGAGCGACAACCGGGGTAATGTAGTCTGGACAAAAGAAATCAAGGCGGAAGAATTGCGGTAAAGGGTCCTAATGGGAAAAGACCCGGCGATTTATTTTGGCTCTGCCGTTCTCCAAAGCCAATACACCGGTACGCCCAAAGCTACAATGCCGAGTCCGGCTGCGGTGTAAACGGGCGCTGTGATCAGTAAGTTAAGACAGAAAGCCACAGCCATAAGGACATAAGCAGCAGGAATCCAGGGATATAAAAAAGCTTTGTAAGGTCTTTCGGTGTCCGGTTCTTTTTTTCTGAGTATGAAAATTCCGCTGATGGTTACGATGTAGAACAGGAGGGAGGCAAAGGTGGTATACTCCAAAAGGTCGTTGTATTTGCCTGACAGACATAGTACGCAAGCCCAGGCGCACTGAATCCAAAGGGCGAAGGCAGGCACTCCGGCTGCGTTCAGGGATTTGGCTTTTTTGAAAAACAAATTGTTTTCTGCCATAGCATAAAAAAGCCTGCCTCCAGCCATGATGCAGCCATTGTTGCATCCAAAAGTAGAAACCATTATCAGGCCGGCCATGATGTAAACGGCAGTATCCCCAAAAATTACAGCCGCCGCCGCTGTTCCGACCCGGTCTTCTGCTGCGTGCATAATTTCCTCTGCAGGCAAAAGGGAAAAATAGGCCATATTAGCCAACAGGTACAGGCTGGTGACAATCAGGGTGCCCAAAAACAAACTCAACGGCAGATTGCGCTTCGGGTCCTTTATTTCCCCTGCAATAAAGGTTACATTGTTCCAGGCATCGCTGGAAAACAGCGAACCCACCATAGCCAAACCAAGGGCTGAAATAAGGGCCATACCAGAAAGCGGAACAGAAAAAGAAGAGCCCCCTGCAGTTTTTAACTGTGCGGCATTCCAGAAATTTTCCAGTGTGCCCGCCGGAATCCCCTTGTCTATGGCCGTGAGAATGCCGAAAACAATCAGTCCCAGCAAGGCCAGAATTTTAGTAGAAGTAAACAGCATTTGTATCCACTTTCCCCCTTGCACGCCGCCGGTATTGATGAGCGTCAGCAATACAATTGAAGCAAGCGCAAAAACCTGGGCCCGGTTGATGCTGAACGAGCCCATGGAAATCAGAATGTGGTCGGGGCCGAGGAACGGAAAAAATACAGCAGAAAATTTGGCAAATGCCATGGCTACCGCAGCAATTACACCTGTCTGAATCACCATAAAAACGGTCCAGCCGTACAGGAAGCCTGTCAGTTCGCCATATGCCCGGCGGATGTACACATATTGCCCTCCGGCTTTTGGCATCATGGCCGATAGTTCGCCGTATGAAAGTGCAGCCATCACGGTCATCAGGCCGGCCACCAGCCAGGCAAGCAATACCCATCCGGGGGCACCCAGATTGCGGGTCATTCCGGCTGTAACGATGAATATACCCGAACCAATCATGGAACCGGACACCAGCATGACTGCATCGGTCAGGCCCAGCCTGCGTTGAAAATCCGACATTTTTATACTTTGGTTTTCGATGTTCTGAGCCATTCGGCCAGACTTGCTTTTAATTCCTGTGAAACAAACGGCTTGGGCAAATACCCCTGGATTCCGAATGCGGCCAGTTTTTCCTTTACTTCTGAAAGCGGAGAAGCAGTCATGGCCAAAATAGGGGTATCCCGGTTCTGGCGATTTTTTCTGATTTCCACTGCGGCCATAAATCCATCCAGATCAGGTAGTTGGATGTCCATCAGAATAAGGTTATACTTTTTTTTTCGGGCCAGTTCCAACGCATCCATGGCATTGGTTGCGGTATCGAAATCAATTTTCCATTTCCGAAAAAACCGCTCTGCTACCACCCGATTGAAGTCCACATCTTCAACAAACAACAATTTAGACCCCTCCAGAATATCGAAGTTTACCTCGTTTTCAGAAATTTCATATCCATTGATACCCGGATCGGCTTCCGGCAGCGTGAGGCGAAAGAAAAAAGTGGAGCCTTTTCCCTCCCGGCTTTCCAAAAAAATCCTGGTTCCCATTAAATGCAGGAGTTTTTTTGTGATGGTCAGTCCCAAACCGGAGCCTCCGAACTTGCGGCCAATGGTGGTATCGGCCTGCATAAAAAATTCAAAAATGGTCTGCTGCTTTGCTTCGGGAATACCGATACCCGTATCCCGGACGGAGGCGAAAATGTTGTCTTCCTGATTACCCGGATAATACCGGATTTCTATTTCCACTTTACCATGGTCGGTAAATTTTATGGCATTTGAAACGAGGTTGTAGAAAACCTGTCCCAACCTGAGTTTATCCCCAAGGAAGGCTTTGGGAAGGTTTTTGTCGAGGCGCAGGCGGAGTTCAATTCCTCTTTCGTCTGCCTTGAGCTTGAGGCTGTTGCGAATATTTTTGAGCAGTTGATCCAAAGAAAATGGCTTTTTCTCCAATTCGATTTTTCCTGCTTCTATCCGGTTGAAATCCAGAATGTCGTTCACCAGACTGAGCAGATTTTCGGTAGAAAACTGAAGAATTTCCAGACTTTTTTTCTGATGCGCAGGCGGATCTTCTTCCTGAAGGAGTTCCACCGTGCCGATAACGGCATTGAGCGGAGTCCGGAGTTCGTGGGTTACCATCGAAAAGAAATCGATTTTCGATTTTACGGCCATTGCGGCCTCCATATTGGCTTTTTCAGCTGTTTTTCTTTGTTCAATCAAGTCCGCATTGAGCAGTAAAAGTTGCTCGTTTTGTTTTTGAATGGTTTCCTTTTGCGCCAGTGATTTTTTCAGACTTTGTCTGTTGAGAAAAAACAAAAAGAAAATCGACATTAGAATAACAAGAAAAATCAGCGCCAAACCCTGATAGGTCCTTACTTTTTTCTCCGATTCTTTTTCTGCAATCAGGCGCTCCGCAGAGATTTTATCTTTTTCCCTGGCTTCTTTTTCAAGTTGGTACAGAGAGTAAATTTCCCTTGTTTTCCGAATCAGGTCTTCACTCAAAACCTTCTGCTTCAGGCTGTCATAGGTCTTGTAATGGGCCAAAGCGGGTTTGAAATTACCCTGAAGCTCAGCGATTTCAGACAGAAGCCGATAGCTGTTGAATTGCAAAAGTTTGGAATTTACTCCTGTGGCCAGATTCAGGGATCGTTGTACTGCGCCTTCAGCCTTTTTATACTGCCCGAAACATTTATACATATCTCCTTGGTTGTTCAATACCAGTGCAGTTTGATAAATATCACCAAGCATTTGAGAAAATCGGATGGATTCTTCATAGAATTTCTCTGAAGTGGAATAGTCTTTTTTTACAAAACGATATGCACCGCCCAGGTAATTGGTGGCGACAATCAGGAGCATGGTATCCGTTTTTTTTGCCCGGGCTATTTGGTAAAGGTTCTGAATTGTAAGGAAATTTTCATTTCTGTAGTCCTGTTTATAATAAATTAAAATGTAGGCTCTCAGGCCTTTGAAGAATTCAATCGTCTGCGTATCATTTTTGGAGCCGGCCAACTTTATACCGTCAGCAATAAATCCAAGTGATCTGTCTGTCTCCTGCAGATAAGCACTTACCCTGCTCAAAGAGGTCAGGGCAAAAATTTGCTGACCGGTCAATTCATACTCTTCAGAAAGTGAAAGTGCATTGGTTAGCAGGCTGTACGCTATTTCATAATCCGAGAGGCGTATGTACAATTCGGCCAGCGACAATATGCAGTTGACCATTTCCATATGCTTTTCCTGATTTTTATAGATAAACTGGGCCTCCTTCAGCAGAATAATGGATTCCTCCGGTTTGGTTTTCAGGTTCCTGGTTCCGAGTTTAAACAGGTAATCAGCCTTGGCAATGCCTTTTAAATTGCGGGGAACCTTGGTTTGGGCATTTGCAGTTTGAAATAACAGCAGCCATACTCCCAGAATCCAATACAAGGCAGGGTTGTTTTTCATGGAATAATGAGTTTTCTTTTTCCGTTTTCATCGGCAGAAACCCCTGTACCAATGGGTTTTACCAACCATGAACCATTCTTTTTGAGTACGCCCCATTTTCCGTTTTCTTTGGCATAGGCGATGCCGTTTTGGTAGGGCAATATTTCTTCAAAGCGGGCGGGAACTACCATTTTTCCAAACAAATTTACAAAGCCCCAAAGGGCGTTTTGCCGGGCAGGCGCATTGCCTTCTGAAAAGGCCAGAATATCTTCGAATGTCAGGTCTCCCTGGGTCACTCCCTTGCTGTTTACCAGCGAAAAGGCTCCGTTTTTTCCCTTTTTCCAGGCATTTTCCTCAAGGTAGGTCCATTCGGTTTTCTCGGCATCGCCCAGTTCTTCTCCCTTCTGTCCGATCATCCGGCTTTTTCCTTTTTTAAATGCCACCAAAGGAAAATCTGCCAGATCTTTCTCTTTCTTTTTCACCTGAATTGAGTCGTACCGGGCTGCGAAGGGCGTTTTTCCATCGCCAAAAATCAGACCCCAGCCTTTTTCGTCTTTGGCCGGATATACAGACAGGGCAGAGGGCAGTATCCGCTGAAAACCCGGCTGAACCAGCACCCTGCCGTTTTGGTCACAAAGGCCGGTCCGGCCTTCTTTTTTTATGGTGAAAAAGATTTGTCTGTTTCCCGAAAAGGCTTCAATAGCTTCATATTCCGGGGCCATCAATTCTTTGCCCGACTCCTGAATAAGGCCTGCTTTTCCTTCAAGAAAAGAAATGTAATATCCTGATTGTATGGGCTTTATTTCACTGTACCAATTGCCGGGCTTCAGGTCGGGAAGGCGGGTAAGGCAGGATTTGCCATTTAGGTATGCCCGGATGGCCAGGCTGGAATCATTCACAGCCAGGGAGTCGAATTCGGCTTTCCAAAACGATTTCAACGAAAAATCATATACCTGAATTCCCTGATCCTGCTTGAGTTCCAGCCACCGCAGGCTTGCTGAAATGCGGATTTTATTATCGCCGGGTGCCAGCAGCCAGCGGGCAGATTTCAAATCATAAATGCCTTTTACTCCGGGCGAGGTTTCTGCCAGGGCCGACCCTCCGGGCAGGGTTTGTGCAAAAAATAAGGGTCCCGGAGGGCCTGCCGGTTTACCCGATTGGTTGATGATCCACCATTTGCCTTCTTTTCTGAGGGCCGAGAACCCGCTGTAAAACGGGGCAATGTGCTCATATTCACATTCCAGAATTTCCATTCCCCTTGCATTGCGCAGCCCGAAGAGGCCGTTTTTCTTCACCCGGATGAAATCTCCGAAAAGGCTGATTTGCTCAAACTGAGGTCGAATAACAATGAAGGCCATGGAATTGAATGCCCCGAAATTTCCTTCTGCACTTTGGTAACCCATGAGGTTTTTTCCCAAACGAAATACTTGCCTCATCCCTGAAACAATGATGCGCCCGTCGCCGAAATAAACCAGATCCTGCAGTCCGTTCAGACGCCCTATTCCGGCCGAATCGCTGAGTAGTGAGATATCCTCGTACCGGGGCTCGGCCAAAAACCGGCCGTTTTCTTTGGAAATCAGGCCCCAGGCCCCTTTTTTCTTCACCCAGGTAACCGTTCCGCTGAAGACATTCACTTCCTTTATTTCTTCGTACAAGGGGCGGATGAGTAATTTCCCTTTTGCATCTGAAAGACCCCACAACCCTCCCTTCTTTACCCAGCCTTTTCCATCGGAAAAGGAAGCAATTTCTTCATATTCAGCGGGTACTACCAAGATTCCTTCGCAGTTGATAACTCCGAATAACTTACCCTGCTGCACAATGGCGTAACGGCCCGCAAAGGGTTTGGCACTTAGAAATACGGGTGGAATCCGGTACTCACCAATGGCATTGACATACCCGAAAAGCCGGGTTTTGCGGTCTTTTTTTGAAAACAGTTCTTCTTCGCACTGGTAATCAAACTGGGCTGATGCCGGAGCGAAACCCCAAAACATCCACAGGAGGGAACAGGCAAAGGCAAAGGTTTTTTTCATATACAGGGCAACAAAAGAAAGCTTTTTTGCGGATTAATGATTGGGCTTGTCTTTAAGTATTTTGTTTTCAGT
>CANHCT010000055.1 GCA_947459175.1 Hymenobacteraceae bacterium | reverse complement strand
GCTTCGTTCAGGTTGCCCTCTTTTACCTGGGCCAGCGATTTTTTTACATACGAACTTCCGCCGCCAACAGCCTGACCATCAATTCCGAAAAAGGAAACGAACAAAAACAGGAAAAAAAGGGGTGTCTTTTTACTGTCCATCAGGTAGGGGCCCGGTGAAGAGAGATAAAGCGCAATTTTATACCAATTCCGGCATCTGTTTCCAAAAAATGTGAAGTAAGGAAGAAAAGTATTGCATTTCAGGGACTTGGGTCGGAAAAATCCTGCCGTTTTTTCGGCTTGCCTCAGGCTGTGAATTGTGGTTTCTTTGCACGCCTTTTTCAGCAGAACAGGAATCATTGAATAACGCCATGTCAGACAACAAGCCAACCGAAGAAAGAAGTCTCAATTTTTTGGAAGAAATCATCGAAGCCGACCTTCGCTCGGGAAAGCACACCAGCATCATCACCCGTTTTCCGCCTGAGCCCAATGGTTATCTGCACATCGGGCATGCTTCTTCTATTTGCCTCAACTTTGGGCTGGCCAAAAAATACCATGGCACAACCAATCTTCGGTTTGATGATACCAATCCCTCTACCGAGGAAACCGAGTATGTGGAAAGCATCAAAGCCGATGTGAAATGGCTGGGTTTTGAATGGGCCCGGGAGTTGTATGCCAGCGACTATTTTCCCCAACTCTATCTCTTTGCTGAAAAGCTGATTGAAAAAGGGCTGGCGTATGTAGACGATTCTTCCGGCGAAGAGATTGCCGAACAAAAAGGAACGCCCACCATGCCCGGATACAGGAACCGCTATTCGGACCGAAGCCCGGAAGAAAACCTGAAATTGTTCAGGGAAATGAAGGAGGGAAAATACCGGGACGGTGAAAAAGTGCTGAGGGCCAAAATAGATATGGCCTCGCCCAATATGCTCATGCGGGATCCCATTTTGTACCGAATCAAGCATGTGGCCCACCACCGCACAGGCCATGAATGGTGCATCTACCCCATGTACGACTTTGCCCACGGACAAAGCGATTCCATTGAAAAAATCACCCACAGCATATGCACCATGGAGTTTGTACCCCACCGCGAACTCTACGATTGGCTGATAGAAAAACTGGGGATTTTTCCCTCCAGGCAATATGAATTTGCCCGTCGCAATCTCTCCTACACCGTGATGAGCAAGCGGAAATTGCTTCAGCTCGTAAACGAAAAACATGTAAACGGTTGGGATGATCCCCGCATGCCTACCATCAGCGGCATGCGCAGAAGGGGCTACACCCCCGAAGCCATCCGGGATTTTGCAGACCGCATAGGCGTTGGCAAAAGAGACAATATGGTGGATGTGGGTGTTTTGGAATTCTGCGTACGGGAGCACCTCAATAAGATTTCCCTCCGCCGCATGGTGGTATTCGATCCGCTGAAAATCACCATCAGCAATTATCCTGAAGGAAAATCCGAACTGCTTTTATCCGAAAACAATCCCGAAGATACCGGGGGCGGCACCAGGGAAATACCCTTTTCCGGAGAAATATGGATTGAAAAAGAGGATTTTATGGAAAATCCGCCCAAAAAATACTTCCGCCTGGCCCCCGGCCAAATGGTCCGGCTGAAGAGCGCATACATCATCCGCTGCGATGAGGTAAAAAAGAACGCCCATGGAGAACCCGTGGAGTTGGTTTGTACCTATTTTCCCGAAAGCAAAAGCGGCGAAGATACCTCCGGCCTGAAGGTGCAGGGGACCCTGCATTGGGTAGATGCTGATTCGGCTATTCCTGTGGAAATCAGGGAGTACGACAGGCTTTTTCGGGTTGAAGACCCGGGTTCGGAAGAGGGAGATTTTAAGTCGTACATCAATCCGGATTCGCTCCGCATCATCTCCGGCGCCCTGGCTGAGCCTGCCCTGGCTGCAGCCGAAATGGGAGAGCGGTTTCAGTTCTTGCGCAAAGGCTATTTCTGCCCCGACAAAGATTCGGCCAAGGGAAGGCTGGTGTTCAACCGGACCGTGACGCTGAAAGATGCCTGGGCCAAAGAGCAGAAAAAAGCATAATCCACCCCGTATTTGCTTTTGGAAAGAAAGCGAAATTCCGCTTTCTTTGCGCCTCGAAAAAATGCACTGCGTAGCTCAGTTGGTTAGAGCACCAGATTGTGGTTCTGGGGGTCGTGGGTTCGAGCCCCATCGTGGTGCCAGAAAAATGCCTCTTCAAACAAAAAGAGGCTTTTTTATTTGTCACAGGTCCATTTTATTTGAAGCCATAAATTTATTTTCATGACATTTCCGGAAAACCTTAAATACACTGCCGAACACGAATGGATTCGGACAGAAGGAAACGAGGCCTATGTAGGCATCACCGATTTTGCCCAAAGCGAACTGGGCGATATTGTTTTCGTTGACATCAACACCCAGGGACAGGCCATTGGCAAAGATGCCATTTTTGGCTCGGTGGAGGCAGTAAAAACGGTATCCGATTTGTTTCTGCCGGTTTCGGGTACCATTCTGGAGGTCAACAGCGAACTCAACAATGCCCCCGAACTGGTGAATACCGATCCGTATGGAAAGGGCTGGATGGTGAAAATCAGCCTGGCCAATCCCGATGAGGTGACCGGGTTGATGGATGCCGCCACTTACAGGGCATCTGTAGGGGCGTAGTCTTTTCGTCAAATCATAACCATCCGGCTTGCCTGCGGGCCGGATTTTGTGTTTTTACGGGGGCAAATTTCTTCTTCCTGCGGGAGGCCGGGAACAAAGCAGCCGGGAAATAAAACCTGCCCTTTTTCCTGTCAGGTGAGTCGGCAGATTTTGAGCCCGAATAATAATTCAACACATCCGAAACATGCAACCGGAAACCAGTTATCCCATAATGGAATCGTTCTACACCCTTCAGGGTGAGGGCTTTCATACCGGCCGGGCTGCTTATTTTATTCGGCTGGGCGGCTGCGATGTGGGCTGTGTGTGGTGCGATGTGAAAGAAAGCTGGGATGCAGAGCGACATCCAAAGGTATCGGTGAAGAAAATGGTAGAAATGGCACTGGAAAACCCGGGTCGTCTGGCTGTGATTACAGGGGGAGAGCCATTGATTTATGATCTGGGACCGCTCACAGATGCTTTGCAAAATGCGGGATTTGAAACCAATATTGAAACTTCCGGAGCCTATCCGCTTAGCGGAAAATGGAACTGGATTTGTGTTTCCCCCAAAAAATTTAAGCCCCCCTTGCCCGAAGTTTTGCAAAAAGCCGACGAATACAAAGTGGTGGTGTACCACAAATCGGACCTGGAATGGATGGCGCAATTTCTGCCTCATTTACCGGCTCATTGTCAGCTCTTTTTGCAGCCCGAATGGTCGAAGTCAGAGCAGATTTTGCCCCTGCTCATCGGTTATGTAAAAGAAAACCCAGGCTGGAAAATCAGTCTTCAAACCCACAAATACCTGAATATTCCCTAAGGCATGCAAACTGAAAACGAGGACGAAATTCTGGCAGAAGAAGAGGAGGCCGGGCTCTACGAGCACCACCGAATAAAAGCCGACCCGAAACAAGGTTTGCTCCGGTTGGATAAGTTTCTTGCCATTCGCCTGCCCAATGCCTCCAGAACAAAAATTCAGGTGGGCATAGAGGAGGGGCTCATCACGGTAAACGGCCAAAAAACCAAATCCAACTACCGCATCAAACCCCTGGATGAGGTATCGGTGAGCCTTCCCCATCCTCCCCGAAACGAGGAGATTATTCCCCAAAATATTCCCCTGAACATAGTATTTGAAGATGAATACCTTCTGGTAGTGAACAAACCCGCAGGCATGGTGGTGCATCCTGCTTATGGCAACTGGGACGGCACTTTGGTGAACGGGCTGCTTTATTACCTCAATCAAAAATTGCCCGCCGGTTCTGAGCCGGTAAGGCCCGGTCTGGTTCACCGGATTGACAAAGATACCTCCGGTTTGTTGCTGATTGCCAAGGACGAAACGGCCATGATGAAGCTGGCAAGGCAGTTTTTTGAGCACACAGTGGAGAGAACCTATTATGCCCTGGTTTGGGGACATCCTGAACCGGAGGCCGGCACCATCAACCAGCGCCTGGCCCGCAGCCCGAAAGACCGCCGCCTCATGGAGGTAACCCAAAAGGAAGAAATTGGAAAAACGGCCATCACCCGCTACAAAACCCTGGAAAGGTTTTCTTACACCAGCCTGATTCAATTGAATCTGGAAACGGGCCGCACCCATCAGATTCGGGCGCATATGAAATGGCTGGGGCATACCCTGTTTGCCGATGACATGTATGGTGGTATGGCGCTGCTGAAAGGTCCCTCCTTCAGCAAATACAAAGCCTTTGTCGACAATGCCTTTGCTTTATGCCCCAGGCAGGCCCTTCATGCCAAATCTTTGGGATTTGAACATCCGTTTTCCAAAAAATGGATGCAGTTTGATTCAGAACTGCCGGAAGACATGGCCGCAGTGATAGAGAAGTGGAGGAAGTACGAGCCGTAGAAGTTCAAAGTTCAATGTTTGTCCATGCCTAAAAACTTTGACCATCATCTAAAACCGACTGTTTGAAAAACCTTTGATTTTTTCCTTATCCTATCACCCTTTGTGGCTTCACATTGGTTTTCTATGGAGGATTTTATTTCCTGATCCTCATTCCGCTTACCCCTGAAATACCATACAAACCCGGGGGCCAGGAGGAGGTATCCAATACATCTGCCGAAAGCCAAATCAGGGGCATGGTTTGGCCGAGGGCGTTCACCACCTTGATGTTCCGGTTTTTCTTCAACCCGTACAATCGATCTGAAAAAGGATTTGGAAATGCTGTCGGTTCACCGGCTTTTAGTTTATCTGTGGCAAAAGTAAGCGGGGTCACCACAAACTGCCCCATCATGCCCTCATCCTCATGCGTAAGCAGGTGACAGTGAAACATATAGGGCATGCTGGTATCAGGAAAATTGCCAAACCGGGCAATGATCCGCACCTGTTCCTGGGCTGTAAGCAGCACCATATCTTTCCGGCCCGATTCTTCCGGTGGCGGCGGTGCCCCAAAGCGGTCGAGAATGTAAAACTGAAAGCCATGCAAGTGAAATGGATGCGCCACTGTGGTTTGGTTGTACAGCGTCCATATTTCGGTTGAATTTACCGGCACCGAAAAATCGATTCGCTCCATATTGAAAAGGCTGTCGTTCACCAGAAAGGGTCCTGTCGTGGAGCCCGGCACGGCAGAAGAAAAGCGGATTAGCCTTTCCCTCTGGGCCTCTGATTCGGGAATGCGGGTTTGGGCCGCCAACGAATCGGGTAAAGCGGCTGTGCCCGAACTCAAAGGTGCCACTACCCGAAATTCCAGAATTTCGAAATCTCTGCCATTCAGGGGGCTGTCCATGGAAGGTACACCCGGAGGCACCGGAATGGTGGGGCCGCCCTGGATGCCGGAGGGTATTTCGGAGCCAAAGCTTAACAGCCGGAAAACCGAGTCCTGTTTTCCCGTAAAATCCACCATGATTTCGGCTCTTTCGCCCGGAGAAAGCTTTATTCGATTCATTTTCAGGGGTTTTCCCAGCAGTCCGCCATCGGACCCAATTTGAAAAAGGGGAAGGGTATCCTGCAATCCCAGATAGAAATTTCGGGCATTGGAGGCATTCAGTACCCGAAAACGCACCCATCCGGCCGGAACCTGCAGATAGGGCTTAAAGGTACCGTTTACCAATACTACGCTGTCTTGTTGTCCTTCTGGCTTTATCTGATTTTGGGCATCCGTTTCCAGCGATTGGATGATCAGGGGAAAATCATTTATTCCGTATCGCCGGGGTAGCGGCAGCACCCCCTCCTCTCCATCCCGAACAAGGATGAGTCCTGCTGCACCACTCAGGGTTTGGCGGGCGGTTTTCTTATGAAAATGGGGATGATACCAATAGGTAGAAGCTTTGTCCAGGCAGGTAAAATGCGGATTCCATTGCTGGCCGGGCAATATCGGCGAATGGGGCCCGCCGTCGGTGTGGGCCGAAACATGGAGGCCGTGCCAGTGCAGGGTGCTGGTATCGGCAAGTTGATTTTGCACCGTGGTTTGCACTTGCCAGCCCCGCCTTAAAATCAGGGTTGGCCCCAGCATGGGAAAGCCATTGTATGCCAATGTGTTGGTCGGAGGCCCCGGCAGGATTTGCTTTTGCGATGCTGCCAGAGACAGGTTGATGACCGGACCCGAAAGGGTATCGGGAATCCAAAGGGGCTGAAGGCCTTGTGCCCGGCTTTGAAAACCAGCGGCAAAAATGAAAAGCAGAAGAGCGAAGCCTGTTTTCATAGACAAACAAAATCAGTCCAGAGCCTGGTTTACATACTCCAGAAATGGCCGTATTTTCTTGCAGGCTAGGGCCAGTTTTTTTGGAAAGCCGGGATCCAAAACCTCTTTGTCGGAGAAATTGCAGGAAAAATAGAGCTGGGTGTATCGGAGCAAATCAATATCGGGGTGGTCTTTTGGGTATCCCTTTGGGCTGGTTTTCAGTTGGTTGCCTTCCATTTTTCCAAACATCTTTACAAAATCGGGCTCCAAAATGATGTCTTTCAGCGGCTGGGGATTGTAATCGATCTCCTGCCTGATTTTGGCGAGTTGCTGCGCATCGGGTTCGTATATGCCGGCTGCCATAAAACTTTCTCCAGGCTGAAGGTGAACATAATACCCAAAGCCAACCATTTCTTTTTTTCCTCCCCGGGCCAGCATGGCCGAAAAATTCTTTTTGTAAGGGTCTTTGTTTTTCGAAAAGCGCACATCCCGATAAATCCTGAACATGGCCTTTTTGGCTGTGATGTCTCCCAGATCTTCCTGAGGCCGAAGGGCATCGATGCAGCGGTCAAACAATTGTTCGGCCTCTTTTCTTGCGGCCTCGTACCATTTTTTGTTGGCTTCGAACCAGGGACGGTTGTTGTTCTCGGAAAGGGCAGTCAGAAAGTCGAAAAAACCGGGCATCAGTTGGCGGAGGATGTTTTTTTCTTTTTGTATAAGGGCACGCTGCTGCAGGGCTCACCAAACATAAGGCTCTGTACGACAGGACTTACCTTGGCTGCAAAGGAAACAAAAGCAGAAAGGGGAACAGGATGTTTGCTGCAACCTTTTACAATTACTTTTTGATCCTGAAATCCGGCAAGCGGTAGGCCTGCAATTATTTTTTCGTAGTAAAAGGTATCCAATTCTTCAGGTTTGCACAAAAAGACCCACCCGGTCTGAAGCGCAGCATAGTTGGCTGCCAGCATAAAAGCCCAGGTGGGAACAATGGCATCTTCGGAGCAGTAAACGGCGACGAGTTTGTCCTTCAGGTCTTCCCAGGGAAATTGCTTCAGCGCATTTCTGAAATCTATCTCTCTCAAAATCAGGCGTTCATACAGAAAATCAGCCAGATCGAAATGAACCCTTTCCATTTTCGGATACCAGTCTTCCAAATCTATCTGCATCAGGCTGCTGGCCGCTACCCGATTTACAATTTCTGATTCCATAGCAACCCCGAAAAATCTTTGCATTTATAAAACTCAAGTATAGTGCCAAAGTTCCGCCGGAGGGGAAATTTTTTTTTGATTTTCAAAATCGATTTTAACCCCATTTTAATCCGAGCAAATGAGTAAGCGGGCAAAATTCAAACGAAAAATGCCATGGAAGTTTTGGAAAATCATAAACAAAATTATTCCTTGCCATATGTTTACTTAGGCCGCTATGAATTACAAGGTGTGTATTTTGACTTTTTTTCTTGGCCTTTCCTGCTTTTATGTCCATGCCCAGAAAAAGGCAGGTTCAAAAAAGAAAGCGGGAAACACGGAAGAGTCCGCAGAACAAAAAAGGATTGGCATTGCCCGGATTCAGATTTTTGCGAGTGCCGCCAGAGGAATTTCTATCGGTGAATCGGCCAAGCTTCCTCCTTTTTTCGGCGATAAGTCTGATTTTATTTCCTACTTTAAAAGGAAGGGCTATCCGCCTACCACAGGCGATACAATCCGCGATTTTTCTGCAGATTCTCTGGCGATATACTTCAATCAGGACCTCACCACAATGTCGGGTTACGATGATGCAGGAGACAGCAGGCCGCGGAGGAAAAATTATATCCACGATCTTCCAACCGAAAATGCCCAAAAGATGGCGGTCGACAGTATTTTTGACGAAGCCGTGGACATCAGTTGTTTCTGGTCTTTTGCCCATTCATCCGATAAGACCAGTCTCATTCCCACCGTTCAAATGAAAATGGATATTTTCGGCCGCAGTGGTGTTGCCAAGAGTGAAAAAACCGTTACCCTGGAACCTGCGGATATTGTTACCGCACATTTCAAAGAAAAATATGGTATTGAATACGACTTTGTGAAGGGTGTGAAAATTTCTGAGATTGCAGACGGGGGCATTTTGGGAAACGTGATTGCAGATGTTTATTTGCAGGCACTCAACAAAATGCTGAACAAAAAACAATGAACCGAATCCTTTTACACTTTTTGTTTTTTCCTTTTATCGTTCTGGTTTTCAGTTCTTTTCAGCCCATTGAAAAGCCCAGATATATTGTCCAGAAAATTGCCGATCTGGTGAGTGTAAAAATTCCGGATACCTTCCAAAAACTGAACGACGATCAGATGGCCGACAAAGTCGTTACCCCCAGAAAACCCTTGGCAATGTTTTCCAGCCTCAACGGACGCGCCGAATTTACAGTATCGGTGGGCAACTCTGCCCGCAACCCCTGGGAAGACAAAGACCTGAAAATGATGGCTGAATTTCAAAAGTCCAACATCCGGTCCATTTTTTCTTCGGTAGAATTTATCCAGGAAAAGATGGTGAAAGTGCACGGGCAACAGTTTGTGGTGTTTGAAATTTTGTCGGAAATAAAGGAGAAGGGCAAACCACCCATCCGGAAATACAGCCACATCCGGTACACCATCCGGAAAAAGAATCTTTTGGTTTTCAATTTTACCTGCAACGAATCCGAGAGACCGATTTTCGAAGGCATGTCCTCCGAAATTATGGATTCCATCAAATTTTAGTCTCAGGCAGCAGGGCATCAGATTTCTCCGAAAGGAAAAATTTTGTCCTCTGTTTATTTGTCATTCGATTTTATTTCTCCCTGTTTTGCTGTTCAGCAAGCTCAGCCATTGGTACGCCCCAAGAAAAAACTCGGACAGCATTTTCTTAAGGATCAAAACATTGCCCGCAAAATTGTGGACCTGTTTACGGCCTTTGGCGACCCTGAGTTGCTACTTGAAATCGGACCGGGCACCGGAGTACTGACCCGGTTGCTGCTGGAGAAAAAACTTTGCCGTTTTCTGGCAGCCGATGTCGATTCCGAATCCATTGCCTTTCTGAAACAGGAGTTTCCGGCCCACGGGGATAAATTTGTCCTTCAGGATTTTCTGGCATGGGCTCCGCAGAAGGAGGGGGTAAAGAGGTTGGCCGTAATCGGAAATTTTCCCTACAACATATCATCTCAGATTTTTTTTCACATTCTGGAAATGGATGCAGAGGTTACCGAAGTAGTGTGCATGCTTCAGCGGGAGGTGGCCCGCCGCATTGCCTCTGGTCCCGGTACGAGGGATTATGGCATTCTGTCGGTTTTGCTTCAGAGCCGCTATGAGGTAAAGTATGCCTTTACGGTAGATGAGCATGTGTTTGATCCCCCGCCGAAGGTAAAATCGGGTGTGATTCGCCTCGAACTGCACATGGGGAAAACCCTGCCCTGTGCTTTTGCCAACCTGCAGAAAGTGGTGAAACAAGCCTTCAACATGCGCCGCAAAACCCTGCGAAATGCCCTCAAAGGGCTGGGAATTCCCAAGCAATTGCCCGAACCAAAATGGCTGGATATGCGTGCAGAGCAGTTGCATGTTTCTGAATTTGAGCAGCTTACTGCCTGCTATGAGAGGGAAGGAATCCTGAAGCCATAGGTATTCCCCTTGGCCCCGAATGCCTTTTTCGCAGTACCCTCACCATTATTCCCCCATAAATCCCAAATTTGCCAAATGAAAAAACTGATTCAGGAAAATGGCCCTGCTCACATTTGGGTGCAAACCTGGAACGGCGACGGAAGCGGCGATTCTTCACCTGCTGAACCCGCTGTTTTTCAGGAAACAGACGATTGGACGGGTCAGTTGTTCAATTATTATTTTCTGTCCCATTTTAATGACAATCAGAAGGGAAATCCGGATGTGAACCACGCCGGATACGAAAGTTTGAAGGATGGCCTGGATGCCTTTTTTAATGAAAAAGAAATGACCAAAATCCATTCCTTCCTTATCGAAAAATGGCATGAAGCCACCGGTCTGGGCGATGAGGATGCCATTTGGTTTACAGCAGCCTGGGATTCTTTCCGGACGGAGGACTACGAAGGCCCTGCCATTGGGTTTTATTTTGGCAGGGAGAAAGGCAATTTTCTTGGATTTTCTGCAGGTGAACCTGCTGTTTTTCAGGGACTTCCGATGAAAAAACCGGAGTATGCATGCCTTGTTCTTCCCGACCCTTCAGAAGGATATCAGCTTTATATACTGGAGCCCTCCAAAACAGAAGGAAGCCGAACTTCCTGGTCAGCGTCCTTGTTTCCTTTTGTTCTGCTTACCGACGATGCTTTTCATGCGAAACAGTTTTTTAAAATGGTGAAAGACTTCAGCGAAGAGGTTTTGGTAAAAGAGCAACATCAGCCAAGGGAAAAGCAAATCTCCTTTTTGTCTGAAAGCCTGGACTTTGCAAAGGAAAATCAGGGTGTAAGCATTCCTGATTTTAAAAGAGAAGTGCTGAAGGAGGCGAGTTTCATCGATGCATTTGAAGATTATCAGGAAAAATACACCGGCGATAGGCACTGGAATCCGCCCGATCAGTTTGCTATGACCGAAAAAATGCAGGACCAGGCCAAGAAATTTGTTCGCTCGGTTATTAAGCTCGACAAGAATTTTCATCTGTATGTCCATGGCCGTAAGGACAGGTTGGAGCAAGGCTATGACCCGGAGAAGAAAATGAAATACTACAAGCTTTGGTACGAAGCTGAAAGCTGAAAAAGGGTCCTATGGCTTTTTAATACATTGAAGTTCAGGGTTTTATTATTAATTCTTTTGTTGTCAGCCTCAAGGGAGGTATTGGCTCAGGCTTCCGGTGTGGCCCAGTTTCCGGTGCGGGTAGCCATAAAACTGGTAGACCTGGCTACCAGTAAGCCCGTACCCTATGCTTCGGCCCGGATTTTAAATACCACCAAAGGAACCATGGCCGACAGCAATGGCTTTTTCACTATGGTCATCAGCCAAAAAGATACCCTTCGGATCAGCAGCCTCGGCTACCATGATTTGTACTATGTAAAAGACCCTTACAAGCAAACCAGCTATTATGTTACCCTCGGCATGCGTTCCCGAATTTTTGAACTCGATGCGGTGGAGATTGTATCGGGCCGGAAGCGGGACCTGAACAATCCCATGCTTCGCTGGGAATACAAAGCCCGGTTTTTGCCGAAAGTATGGCTGTTTTATGAACCCACCGGAGAACCGCCCCCCCAGGCAGACCTCATGTCGCCGATATCATACCTGTATGACCGCTTCAGCCGGAGAGGAAAAGCAAACCGAAAACTTCGGGATATGGTGGCGGAGCGGGCCAGAAAAAAACGCAATGCCGTGAAATACAATGCTGCTAAAGTTCAGAAATGGACAGGCTTGGGTGATGAGGAAATAGCGGAATTTATGAATTTCTGCCCCATGCCGGATGCTTTTGTAGATGAATCTACCGAATACCAGATTATCGAGAAGGTATTTCGCTGTCTCGAAGATTTCGACAATCGGGAAGAGGAGCGCTGACCGGAACTACCGGAGCATCGAATTCCGGAATAAGGGTCATTTTACCCCGAAAACCTGATTTTCATCAGCTTTTTTTGATTTTTCTCTGATAAGAATCAAAAGGCTTCCTGTCGGCATTCATTCCCGGCCCCCTACATCTGAGGTCAGTTTTGTTCTAACCAAATTCTAACCCTATGACCTTAATCTATTTACTAATCGGAATCAGTTTTTCTTTTGGTTCCCTGTTTATGACTGCTTTCGTATGGGAATATGAGAGCAGTCCGATTGAGGGCCAAGTGAAGCCGGCCAAGCGGAATTCCGGGTTTCAGAATCTTTCAATAAACAAAGGGGTAAGGGCAAAGCAAGCCAAAGGTTTAGGATCAATTATTTAATTTTTTTCCCTTATACTTTCAGTCTATTCAAATAGTACCCGCAAACAGCCCTTCGACAACCGGATTGTCCTTGACTTTGCTTTGGCGAGTATCATTTTTGGTATAACCGGAATGACAGCCGGCTTCCTGGTCTCATTTATAAGAGTGCCCGGAATTTCTCAAACCCGGATTTATTCCAAAAATCTGGTTTCCGTCCATTTGTGGCTCGGCACTTTGGGTATCGTGCTTTATGCCGTTTCCATGTTGTTGGCAGCCTTTTCCCAAAGCCCGAAAGGAGCAGAATTTCTCCTTGGTGTTCTCAACATCCAGGCAGGCTACATTCCCCACATACTTGTAGATTTTTTGCGTGCTCTTGGTGGTGGAATTTATCTGGCCGGCATCGTAATAATGAGTTATAATCTGGTGAAAACCATGCTTACCGGAGCGCTGAAGTCCAAAGCTAATCCTGCAACCGCCACTCCATGTCCTCAAAAATCAAACTTTGGACTGGCTTTTTTAAGCCGGATAATGGAAACCCGGCATTTCTTGTTTCAAGATCTTCTGAGGTATTTTCCTGCAACGGTTCCACAGGTTTCTTCGGAACTTCTGTACAGGCGGGGGATTTGATAAATAAATCAGAGCCAGAAAGAATATGCAGCACCTGCTGCAATTCCCAGAATTACAATCACATAGCCGGGCACTTTGGTAAAATACAGAAGCAAAAAAGTGCCGATTACAAACAACAAATTCAGGCGGTTGATTTCCATTGGCTTGAGCAGGAGCAAGGCTGCCGTGGCCACCAGTCCGCAGCTCACCGCATTGATGCCCTCCAGCGAGGCCTTCACAACCCGGAATTTTTTGAGCTGACCCCAAAAACGGTAAACAAAAAATATGAGCAAGGTGCCTGGTAAAAATATTCCCGCGGAGGCAACCGCAGAGCCAAACAACTGAAAACCAGCGCCTTCATTGCGCATGGCAAACACCCCCAGATAGCTGCAAAACGCAAAAACAGGTCCGGGCAAGGCCTGTACCAATGCATAGCCCGAAAGAAATTCCTCTGAGCTGAGGTACTTTTTGAATATCACAAACTCATTGTACATCAGCGGAATCAACACCTGGCCCCCGCCGAATATCAGGCTGCCGTTTCGGTAGAAATTCTCAAAAATCCGAACCGATTTCCAATGCGTCATCTGACCCAATACAGCAGCCCCGATTAAAATACCAAAGAAGAAAAAGATGTTAATCCAATGGAAATCAAACTTTTGCTTTTCTTCTTCTTTTTGAAGCGACTTGTAGCGGATGGCGGTAAGGGCACCGCCGGCCAATATCAGAAAGGGCGTAACCCACGGAGAATGGTAATAAAAGGAAACCAGAACAGTACATAGCATCAGGGCCATGCCGGCGCTGCTTTTTATGGTAAAGGTAGCCAGGCGGTACGCAGAGTGAATAACAAATCCTACCGCAATGGGTTCCAGAAATGCGGTAAAACTCATGGACAACTGACTGGTTTTCAGCATTACCAATGCCATAGCCGCAAAGGTCATAAAGGCCACAGCGGGAGTAATCCAAATGAGAAGGGTAAGAATGGCCAGCCTGGGCCCCCCGATTTTGAATGCCGTGGCCGTAAGGGTCTGGGTTGAGGTCGGCCCGGGCAATAGGGAGCAAAGGGCATGCAGTTCAATCAATTCCGAAGAACTGAGGTATTTCCGTTTGTCCACCAGCAAATCCAGAAACATGGCCAAATGCACCTGCGGACCACCGAAAGAAGTGCAGGCCAGTGTCCAAACATCCTTGAGGAAAACGCTGTACAACACCCTGTCCCTGAGGGTGATTTCAGGGTGATCCGGCCTCGCAAAAATCCGGTATACACTCTTTTGTACAGCCATCTTCCCGGGAAAACAGATGAATTTTCCGGCCCCGGCAGATGTCTGACAGGACCGAAGCGGTTATTTTTTCAATCCGATTTCGCGGAGGCGCTCCTCCAGAAACTGACCTGCTGTCATGTCTTCATACAACTTCGGATGATCGGCATCTATACAGCTCTCCAGACAACTCAGGTCCATTTCGGAGCGGGGGTGCATGAAAAAGGGAATGGAGAAGCGTGAAGTGCCCATTTTTTCCCTTGGTGGATTCACCACGCGGTGAATGGTAGACTTGAGTTTGTGGTTGGTTAGCCTGTCGAGCATGTCGCCCACATTGCAAACAATCTGATTGGGCAGTGCCGTAATCGGAATCCAAACCCCGTCGCGCCTCAGAACCTGCAATCCTTCGGCCGAGGCGCCCATGAGCAAGGTGATGAGGTTGATATCCCCATGGGCAGCAGCCCGTACGGCATCCGGCGGAATCGAATCCGGGTTTTCAATTGGAAAATAGTGGATGGAGCGCAGGATGCTGTTGCCGTTTCTCACTTTGCCATCGAAGTAGTACTCGTCCAAACCCAGGTACAAAGCCAAAGCCTGCAGCATGGTTTTTCCGGTTTTTTCAAGGGTTTTGTAGGCTTCCTTGGTCAGCTCATTGAATTCCGGAACTTCTTCACAATCAATGTTTTCGGGATATTCAGCCTTGATCGGATCGTTGGGGTCGTCCACCATCTGGCCTGTATGCCAAAATTCTTTCAGGTCGCCTGTAGACCGGCCTTTGGCGTGTTCTTTTCCTTTGCCGGTATAGCCCCGCTGCCCCGAAAGACCTGCGATTTCATATTTCTTTTTTACTTCTTCGGGCAGGGCAAAGAATTTTTTTACAGCAGCATACAGCTTTTCGGTCAGTTCATCCGAAAGTCCGTGGTTTTTTATGGCTGCAAATCCTATTTGGTTATACGCATTGCCCAGTTCCTGAACAAAGCGGGCTTTCCTTACCGGATCCCCGCTGGTGAAATCAGCCAGATCCAGCGATGGTATCTGGTTGGGCAGCATTTCTTCGGTTTTCATTTTTTCCTGAAATGGTTTTTAAATCAAAATAGAAACAAGGTGAAAAACAGATTGCTTTTCATTCGGTTCAAACTTTCAAAAAAAATCCTGATTTCCCAAAATATTTCCCGGTATCCTGTGTTTCTTTTTCTTCAGAATCCGAAAACCCCCACAATGCTCATTCGGAAACTCCCTCGGGAAGCAGGCCCCCGGTTACAATTTGCAATTTAATTCCTGCCGTCAGGCGGAAAAAGGAAGCACTTTGCTGATATTTCGGCCCATGTTGAGCAAGACGAGGGCCATTTCTCTTTCCTTTTTCCCTTTCAAAGAATCGTCGGTGATTTGCCGCTTTTTTACCGAAGAGTATGGTTTACAGTCTTTTGTGGTAAATGGTGTACGGTCTGCCAAGAGCAAAATTCCAAGGGGTCTGTTTCAGCCCTTTTCCCTTTTGGAGGTTGTGCAGTACCACGACCAGAAAAAAGACCTTCACCGGCTGAAGGAAATAAAGCAAGCAAGCCCGCTTGTTTCCATTCCCTTTTCGGCGGCCAAGTCTGCTATGGTGATGTTTTGTGCCGAAATTTTGGGAAAGGTGGTCCGGGAAGGGCAATCCAATCTGCCGCTTTTCGAATGGACCTGGAGCCGGATAGAACGCCTGGACCAGATGCAAACCGGCTTCGACGACTGGCATGTTTTGTTTTTACGGGATATGCTCAAGCCCCTCGGTCTGGAGCCTGAGTCGGGCATCGAACTTATTGGTGATTGGCTGAAAGTCAAGCCAATAGACACAGAAAACATCCTTCATTTTTTGAATGATAAAGAAGGCATTAAACCGGGAAATGCCGAGAAACAGTGGATGATCGATGCCCTGCTCGCCTATTTGCAAAGACACCTTGAAGGCATGGGCAGCATCCGGTCGCTGCAGGTGTTGCGGGAGGTTTTTGCTTGAGCTGGATGGGCCTTATTTTTCCATCCGACCCTCCATCATTTTCCGGAGGTATTTTCCCAGAATATCAAATTCCAGATTCACCTTAGAGCCGATTCGGAGCTCATGAAAATTGGTGTGTTCCCAGGTGTAGGGAATGATGGCCACCGAAAATCCGTGGGCCAGGGAATCAACCACCGTCAGGCTGACACCATTTACGCAAATCGAGCCTTTCTCTACCGTAAATTCTTTAATATCAGCTGGATAAGAGAACCAAATCCGCCAGGAGCCATCGGCTTCTTCTACTTTTTCGCATGTGCCGGTGCAGTCGGTATGGCCCTGTACAATGTGTCCGTCGAAGCGGCCGTTTGCCGGCATACAGCGCTCGAGGTTCACTTTTTTCCCTGTTTCCCATGAGCCAAGACTGGTTTTTTGAAGCGTCTCCTGAATGGCCGTTACCCGATGACAGCCCTTTTCCAGCTGGGTTACGGTGAGGCAAACCCCATCGTGGCTTACACTTTGATCTACCTTAAGGTCTTCACTTACAGGACTTTCTACCCAAAAATGAAGGTTTCCTCTTTCCTTTTCTATTTCCTTAATACGGCCCAGGGCCTCTACTATTCCGGTAAACATAATTGCTGAAATAAGGTCAGGCATTCTTTGGCCTCTTTTACATCATGAGCCCGCAAGATATGCGCCCCGTTTTGTAAGGCCACCATGTGCAGGGCGGTGCTGCCGTTCAGGGCTTCTTCCGGACTAATATTCAATGTTTTATGAATCATAGATTTTCTGGATACTCCCACCAGCAGCGGGCAGTCCAAATGCTGCAAATGAGGAAGCGAAGCCAGCAATTCAAAATTTTGAGCCCCCTTTTTGCTGAAACCAAAACCCGGATCTAAAATCAGGTCTTTTAT
>CANHCT010000054.1 GCA_947459175.1 Hymenobacteraceae bacterium | reverse complement strand
GGGAAAAATACAACCGAAAAAATGACGGGGCGAGGGCTCGTACGGACTGATTTCGGTGTGGGCGAGAAAATTCATGCAGGCTAAAGCCGGGGATTTCGTTCCGGCAGTCGGAAACTGAATATTGAAGTAAATGAAGCCCAAAGGAGGGATTTTTAATGGGCTTATCGGAGAAAAATTAACAGAACCGGGCGGACAATAAGAGAAATCCTCCCTTTGGAAGACAGGCTGCTGTTTTGCCTTTCAAAACTTGTATTATTGAACCCCGAAACCCTGAGAAATGGAAAATCAACAAACAGGCTTAAGCGAAAAGGAGGCATTGGCCCAGGCTGCTGTTTCCGGAAAAAACATCCTGTTTGCTCCCCCGGAACATTCTCTTTTCCGGCGCATACTCTCCCTCCTGACCGAGCCAATGGTCCTCATTCTGCTTCTGGCCGTATGCCTGTATTTCATTCTGAATCAGCCAAATGAGGCCATTACCCTGCTCATTGCCTTTGTATTGGTTCTTTCTATTTCCATTTATCAGGACAGAAAAGGAGCCATAGCCCTGAACCAGCTGAGAAAATTGAGCGAGCCCGAAGTGAAGGTCTTGCGGGACAAAGAATGGAAAGCCATACCCGCAGAGGACATTGTGCCCCGTGATTTGATTTTGGTAGAAGAGGGTCAAACCATACCGGCCGACGGGCAGGTGGCGGAAGGCCATGATTTCACTGTAAACGAGGCCATCATCACGGGCGAATCTGTGGCAGCCGGCAAATGGAAAAATGACCCCGTATTGGCGGGAAGTCAGGTGGCTTCGGGTTCGGCCATGGTTCGGGTAACGGCCATCGGTACCCTTACCGAACTGGGCAAACTGGGCAAATCTATGGTGGAAGAGGAAACCGAGAAAAGCCCCCTGCAACTGGAAATCAATGGTTTTGTAAAGAAAATGGGGCTGGTCGGCGGCTTGGCATTCCTCTTGGTTCTGGGCATTCAGTTCAAAAGTTCCGGCGAATTTGCCCAAGCCCTGCTTATGGCACTCACCATGGCCATGGCCCTAGTACCGGAAGAAATTCCTGTGGCTTTTTCAAGTTTTATGGCCCTGGGGGCTGTGAAAATGTCCAAGGCGGGAGTTCTCGTAAAAAATGCGCTTACTGTAGAAAGCCTTGGTGCCGCTTCTGTGATTTGTTTCGATAAAACCGGAACCCTAACCACCGACAGCATGGTGCTGAGCGAAGTCTACATTCCCCCGGATATGCCCGTAACAAAAAGCCGTGCTTCCATATTGGAACTGGCCATGCTTGCCTCGGAGGAAAAGCCTTTTGATGCCATGGAAAAAGCGATTTTTAAAGCATGGCAAGAAGAGAAAAAAACAGGCCCCGCTCCCTACCGAATCTCGCATGAATACCCACTGGCAGGCAACCCTCCTATGATGACCCATGTACATCAAACCCATGGAAACGGGTACATTGCTGCTGCCAAAGGAGCCCTTGAGAAAATCATTTCGGTTTGCACGCTGCCGGCTCCGTTGCAGACAGAAATCGAAGAAAAAGCCCGGCAAATGGCCGGAAACGGAATCCGGGTTTTGGCCATTGCCAGTGCGGATGCCCGTAAAGGCGCCTTCCCCGAAAACCAGGAAGATTTTCACTGGAGATTTGAAGGCCTGATCGGATTGGAAAATCCCCCCAAAGAAAACACCCGGGAGGTCCTGGAACAATTCAAACAGGCGGGCATTCAGGTAAAAATGATTACCGGCGACCATGTGGCAACCGCTGCTGCCATTGCCGTAAAAACGGGTTTTGCGGATGCGGCCCAAGTGCTTACGGGAAGCGAAATCCGAAATATGGGGGACGACGAACTCCGGGAAGCTGTAGGCCGGGTCTCGGTTTTTGCCCGCATGTTTCCCGATGCCAAGCTCAAGGTAATCAAGGCCTTGCAAGCCCGGGGTGAGGTAGTGGCCATGACAGGCGACGGGGTAAACGACGGCCCGGCCCTAAAAGCCGCCCACATCGGGGTGTCTATGGGCAAAAAAGGCACCGACATCGCCCGGCAGGCTGCTTCACTGGTGTTGACGGAAGACAATCTGGAGTCGATGATTACGGCACTCAAACTGGGGCGAACCATCTACACCAACCTCAAAAAAGCAATTTCATACATTGTATCCATCCACATTCCCATTGTGCTGAGTGTGGCTATTCCCCTCATTTTCAATTGGAAATGGGCACAGGTTCTGCTTCCTGTTCACATCATTTTTCTGGAACTGGTGATGGGCCCCACCTGCTCCATTGCCTTCGAAAACGAACCGCCCGAAAAAAATATCCTCCTCCGGCCACCCCGCAAGGCCGGTGGAAGCCTTTTTACTCCCGAAGAAATCCGGTATTCCATTTTGCAGGGACTTTCGATTACCCTCTCGGTTTTTCTGATGATGGTGTATTCCAAAGAGCAAGGCGGGGAAGCCGATAAAACCCGCACCCTTATGTTTATCACCCTGGTATTGTCAAACATCTTCCTCACCCTCTCCCACCGCTCCTTTTATGAATCGGTTTTTGCTATGTTCCGGGTAAGAAACCACCTGCTATGGATCATGCTTTCGGCTACCCTGGCCCTGCTTTTTGTGAGTTTGCTGGTTCCTCAGGTAAAAATCTGGTTTGGTTTCTGTTCGCTTTCCTGGCTTGAATTTCTGCTTTGCTTTTGCGTTTCTTTGTCGGGTACCTGGTGGATCGAAATTTTAAAATGGCTCAGGAGAAAATCTTTTCGCAAATCTGAAATACAACCATGAAAAAACTGCTGTTTTTGAGTATGCTTTTTTTTGCGGGCAACCCCATTTTTGCCCAAAAGCAGGTTACCCATATGGTCATGTTCAAGCTGAAGCCGGACATCACCAAAGGAGACCCGAAATACATCCGCGCCTTTGCCCTACTGAAGGATTTGCCCAATAGGATAAAGGAAATAGAAGACTGGAGCCTGGGTGAAAATTTTTCAACCCGCCCCATTGCCTATGATGTGGGCCTGATTGTGATTTTGGGTTCAAGAAAAGACCTGAACCTATACCTGAACCATCCGGCCCATACCGAGGTGGCCAATGTGTGGAAAGAAATTGCCGACTGGCACATCACCGATTTTGAAGAAGGCCAATAAGGGCCTTTCATTGCATTGAGAGCCAGCATCATAGCCCTTTGCTACAACCACAAATCCTTTTTGGATGAGGCCCTTTCTTCTCTGGAAAACCTGGGTCCCGAGGTGGAAGTGATTGTTTGCGACGATGCCAGCAGCGATGGTTCCGGGGCTGTGCTGGAGCGGTGGCGCAGCAAAAAGCCGGATTGGAAATTCATTTTCAATGAAAAAAATACCGGCAACTGCCGCAGCTTCAATTCAGCCCTTTCCCTCAGCAGCGGGGCCTGGATTCTGGATTTCTCCACCGATGATGTCCTTATCCCCGATGCTTTTCTGCGCTGGCTTGCTTTTGCCGAAGGGCAACCCGAGGCGGGGTTTATCTACGCCGATGCCTTCGTGTTCTCCCGGAAAAAGGAAGAGGCAAAGCGATTTTCTGCGGGAGTAAAACCGTCAGAATTTCCTGAGGGCAAGATTTTTTCTTCCCTTTTCAGGTACAATTTCATCTGCCCGCCAGCGGTTTTGTTTCATGCAGGCAGGCTCAAAGCAGAAGGAGGCTATCAAAACCGGCTGGCCTATGAGGATTGGGACATCTGGCTGCGCCTTGCCGGGAAATTTCAGGTACGCCGTTTTGCCGAAACCGTAATTTTTTATCGCAAACATCCGGCGAGTCTTTCGGCCTCCCTGGTTCAGAGGCGAAACAAAAAATTGCCGGAGTCAACACTGATGATTTTGAAGGATGTGATACAAAGACCTGAATTCCAAGATGTAAGCAAAGATGATTTTGCACTGTTTGTCCGCTATCAGCTGCGACTTTGCTTTTTTCTTCAATTGCCGGAGCAGGCTGCCGGCTTTTTTGAAATATTAAAACAACAATGCGGCGCAGGAATTCGGGACCGTCTGCTGGTGTATGGCTCGGACAAACTGGGATTTATTTACCCCCTCTACCGCAGGCTAAAATCCTGAATACAAGGAAAATAAGAAAGTAAATGCCGGCCAAATCTGATGGAATGCAGGCATAAGAATCAGCTGGTAACTTGAATATCCCGGCCCTGCGGAAGGTCTTTTTCAGACCATTGCAATTTAAAAGATTTTTTTTCCTACTTTTGCGGTCCGAAAATTATAAACGATGAAAGCCGATATCCATCCTGCATACAGAGAAGTAGTTTTTGCAGACTCTTCCAGCGAATTCAAATTTTTGACCCGTTCGACCATGAGTTCTTCTGAAACCATTCAATGGGAAGATGGCAATACCTATCCGCTTATCCGGGTTGAAGTTTCTTCAGCTTCTCACCCTTTCTACACAGGAAAGAAACAAATGGTGATGGCAGCCGGACGGGTGGAGAAATTCAACAAAAAATACAACCGATAATTTTTTCTTTTTCATATGTAAAAGAAGCGGTTCTGAAAAGGGCCGCTTTTTTTGTTCGTATGCTGGCAATACGGCCGAAAGCAGCCATTCAAAAAATCAAAATTTGAGGTTGAGAAAAAAGATAGAATCTGCCCGACTATCTTTCCCGGCCATCAGCAAGCCATTGAGGCAATGGACTACGATGCTCAAAAATTCATAAAATCCAGCAATTCTCTTTTAGATTTGAAAGCCAAAAAAAATAAAGCAGTTTGGATTTGGCCATTTCAAATTTCAGAAACGATGTCTGACAAAATCATTCCCATTGTTTTTTTCCGAAATTGATAGCGGAAATGATTTGGAGTTTAAAAGAACAAAAAACCAGACTCCCGGAGGCACGGGATATTTTTATACTAAGGCTGATGACCAGGTAATTTGAGGTATGAGTGAAATCGTGATATACCAAACCCCCGATAATCAAACGCATGTAGAAGTGCAGTTTGAAGGGGAAACTTTTTGGCTTACTCAAGAACAGATTTCACACTTGTTTGAACGTGATAGAACTGTTATAACCAAGCATTTAAGAAATATTTTTAAAGAAGGGGAATTGGAAGAGCAAGTGGTATGTGCAAAATTTGCACATACCACTCAACACGGTGCAATTGAAGGAAAAACACAGGAAAAATCAGTAAAATACTACAATTTGGATGCTATACTTTCTGTAGGATACAGGGTAAATTCCAAACGAGGCACCCAATTCCGCCAATGGGCAACCCAACGCCTTAAAGACTATCTCGTGCAAGGCTACGCCATCAACGAAAGGCGGCTAACCGAAAAGCAGCAACAGGTAGAATACTTAAAAACAGGAATTCGCATTTTAAGCCGTGCCGTCACCCAACAAGCCACCGCGGAAGACAGCCAACTGCTGCAAATATTTGCCAAAGGGCTTGAAGCCCCGCTGCCTCACCCTTTCTCTGCCTGCACAGCATACTGCCCGCCAAACGGCAGCTTGAGCAAAAGCTTCTCCAGAAAACGAAAAACAGAGAGCCATTGCGGAAAGTAGAAAAGAAACCACTTGTCTTTCTCCCGAAAACCCGACCGGGCGGTCAGGCGGCCAAGTTCTGAGGGCCATATTTTTTTTACTCCCTTATCAAATGGATTGAGATACATGGCCAATCTCGTTCCCGGATTCAGAGGATTGTTTTCAAAAATCCATATTTCGCCCTCCTCTTTCATTTTAGCATAAAGCAGGTCCATAATGGCCTGCCTTTCCGGTGGCTCGATGTGGTGAAATACACAGTTGATGTAAACCAAATCATACCTTTCATTGCTTTGCATCCATTCATTAAATCTCTGAAAATGAATGTATTGTGATTTATTTTGGGTTTTAGCAAAAGCCACGGCCGCTTCAGCATAATCGGTGGCATGAATCTGCGAACCGGGAAAAAGCCGCTGAAGAAAAGAGGATGTGGCACCGGTGCCGCAACCAAAATCCAAAATGTGTTCCGGATTTCGGTTTTTCATTTTTTCAAGCAAAAGCCCGAGCCTGCCCTCAATGAAATAATTTTTTTCGTTTCCGGTAATGCCGATGCCCTTGTTCGGGAATTCATCGTATCGCTCCGGCTGATCAAAAAGTGTTTTCAATCCTATCTGGTTTTAATCCTCATCTTCCTCCACAAGGGCATTTTGAATGGCAGAGCGCAATTCGGCGGCAGCGTGGCGATCTCCCTGTAATTCAGCTAGTTCTACACCTTTTTTCCAAATCATCAGGGCCTTTTGATGTCCACCCGATTCCTTAATTGCCATGCCGGCATGGTAGTAGGCGGGCAGGTATTGAGGAAATTTTTCGGTCAGTGCAAGCCAGTTGGCGGCTTTTTCTTCGGGGGGTCCCGCCTGCTCCAGACAGAGTGCATAAGGGGCAAAAGGATCCTGAGGATCTTCTTCCATCAAACTTTTCAAATATTCAATTCTGGCAGCTTTATCCATTTCCGGCTTTTGGTTCCATCATTCGGCAATTATAAATCAATCTGATTTCCCAAGGTGGAAGGGATTCGCCCAATTCTTCGGCAATGTCCTGTATTTTGACCTCCCCTTCCGCTGATGGGGCCACTTTTTGTACGGCAGCATCAAATTTTTTCAACGATAAAGGACTAATAAACTTCTGTATATCAATATTTTCTCCCGAATCTCTGAGCTTAAAAAGGTGAGCCACTATGGTGATGGGCGAAAGATTCCTTTCCGCAGCCATGGCCTCTATATCCAGATTTTTTTCATACAACAGGAGGGTTTCTGCATAGGTGAGGCCGTGGGTAAGCCTTACACCCGGGGTTTTGTTTGCGGCCAGGTATTTCTGAATTTCCCGAAGAAAAATCTGGCCATAGCGCTCAAACTTCACATCCCCAATGCCATGGACAGTCCGGATTTGGGCAGGACTTGTGGGTTTGAGCAAAACCATATCGTTCAGGGTGGCATCGCTGAAAATGACATAGGCCGGAACCGATTCTTTATCAGCCAGTTGTTTTCGCAATTGCCGCAGTTTTTCAAACAAATCATCATTGACTTTGTCTTTGATTTTTTGTCTCTCGGTTCTGGGGTCATGGACTTCTGCGCTTCCGAAGGATTGACTTTTTTGCACCAGAGAAACCGGAACATTTTCTTTTAATATTCTGTAGCTCAATGGATTCAGCTTCAGGGTGTGCCCATCATCGTAGGCAATGTCCATCACACCCGAATTCAGCATTTGAAGCAAATAGTCCATCCATTCTTCTTCGCGGATGTCTTTTCCTGCCCCAAATGTCTTGATGTTGATGAAATCGTTTTTTACCGTAACGGCAGTGCGCATGCCACGCAAAACATCAATCAAAACGGGGAGGGTAAGCTTCTCCCCTGCCCTGGCCATGGCCGACAATGCCTTCTGGGCCAGCACATTGCCATTGAATTTACTTCTGGGATTGCGGCATACATCGCAGTTGCCGCAGTCTTTTTCCACTTCTTCATTGAAATAACTGAGCAAAATCCTCCTCCTGCAAATCTGGGCTTCGCAAAATTGCCGCATTCTGTCGAGCTTGGCTCTTTTCAGTTCCTTTTGTGTTTCGTCGGCCTCCGAATTTTCAATCATTTCCCTCCTGATAATCAGGTCGGAGTAGGCATAAAAAAGGAGTGCATCAGCAGGAAGTCCGTCGCGGCCTGCCCGGCCAATTTCCTGATAATAGCTTTCTATGTTGTTGGGCAAGTTGTAGTGGATAATCCAGCGGATGTTGCTTTTGTCGATGCCCATGCCAAAAGCAATGGTGGCGCACATCACCTGGATTTCATCTTTTATAAAAGCTTCCTGCACATCGGATCTGTGTTTGGGTGAACAACCCGCATGGTAAAACATGGCTTTGATGCCGCTCTTGGTCAGAGCCCCGGCCATTTCTTCGGTGCCGCTGCGGCTCAGGCAATAGACAATGCCCGATTGATTGGGTCTTGACTGAATATAGCGGATGATTTTTTTCCTTCGCTCCAGGCCGGGTGCCACGGTAAGGCTCAGATTGGGCCTGTCGAAACTGGAAATAAAAGTTTCGGCTTCAGAAATGCCGAGTTGATGTAAGATATCCTTGCGGGTTACCTTATCGGCCGTGGCGGTCAGGGCTACCACCGGAACAGAAGGAAAAATTTCCCTCAAAATACTGAGCTTCAGGTACTCCGGCCTGAAATCGTGACCCCAGGAGGAGATGCAGTGCGATTCGTCGATGGCCATCAGAGAAATTTTCCAGGCAGAGATTTCATCCAGAAATCCGGGCTGAAAAACTTTTTCGGGGGCTATGTAAAGGAGTTTGATTTTGCCGGCTGCGATGTCGGTTTTGATGGCCTCCTGCTCCGCTAAAAGGAGCGATGAATTTAAAAAGGCTGCCGGAATGCCCACCGCCCTGAGGCTCTCTACCTGATCCTTCATCAGGGCAATGAGCGGCGAAATCACCAGGGTAAGGCCGTTCCTCATCATAGCCGGAATCTGATAGCAAAGCGATTTTCCGCCCCCGGTGGGCATCAGCACCAAGGCATTTTTTCCGGCGGTGAGGCTGTCAATAATTTCGGCCTGCAGGGGCCGGAACCGGGAGTATCCAAAGTATTGTTTGAGAATCTGATGTTTATCTTCCATTTCCCGGTAATCAGGGGTCAGTAAAAACGGCGTATCAAATGTTTTCATTTTCTGCCAAATTGCAGCCCTATGTGCAACAGAAATTTTACTTTTTTTTTATTCCTCCTTTTTGTCACGGGAATTTTGGTTTTCGGGTGCGGCCCTGCCATAAGCGGAGAAGAATTTGAAAAGCAGTTTAAGCAACTAAGCGAAAACCGGAATAATTTTAAAAAATCGATGAAAGCCCTGGGCGACAGCAGTTTTGCCCATCAGGAATATGCTGCCATGGTGTGGCAGGAAGTAAGTTTCGATACGGCCTTTGAAAAAAACATTGAGCCGGGCTATCGGGCCTACAACGACTCCCTGAGAAAGGAACTTCTGTCCGGGCAGAAATATTTTGAAACCCAATGGACAGGAAACAAGCCCTTCCTTATGGGTTGGGAAAAAATGGATAT
This sequence comes from Hymenobacteraceae bacterium, assembly GCA_947459175.1. Classification (GTDB taxonomy): domain Bacteria; phylum Bacteroidota; class Bacteroidia; order Cytophagales; family Flexibacteraceae; genus CAMDMI01. Next base: position 8,036 of record CANHCT010000054.1, on the reverse strand, counting down.
GCGCTTTGACCGGGTGGTGGAAGGGATGAAAAAAGGCGACCTTTCAGAAAGCGACGGCATGGATTCGCTGCGGTACTTCGACAGGGAAATGAAAGCCATGGTGCGAAGGGGGGATTCGCTGGAAAGGGCGGCCACCAACCGATACTGGGCGTTTCGGAAAACCTTCGATGAATTTAAATACAACATGCTGAATCTTAAGATTCTGTATGCCGGAAAGGCAGGCACAAATAAAAGATAAAGGCAGGAAATAAAGATAACATTTCTCAGCCTTTTTACCATTTTCTCATTTCCGGGATAAACCCGCAGCAAGCCAAACTGTGGCATGCTGTCCTGCCGCTCTAAACCAGTCTTTATCGGTTTGCCGCCGGGGCACGGGTGCTGAATTTTTGTGTGTATCCGTTTCGCAAGCCGGGCTTCTTCTGAGGCCCGGTTTTTTTAGTGCCTTTGGCATCGGCAGCTCAGGGCCGGATCAGGAGAGAGTCGCCGAAAGTCCCGACGGGCAGCTTTCGCCAACCCTCCGTGGCCGGACGGGCCCGCAATTTTTGCCAGAAAGGTTGGGCATTGATTTGCCTGTCGTAATGGATGGTGGAGGGCCGGATGAAAATGGCATTCACTTTTTCCTTTTTTATAAAAGATTCGAAATCAGACAATTCATCATAATTCATTTCAAAACCCGTCTTTCCTTTTCTTTCTACCCTTGTTCCCAAAAAATCGGCAGCACCGGTGGAAGCATCGAAAAGAACAGTTTGGGCAGGCCAGGGTAATTCCTGAAGTTGCCTGATCAGCAGTTTTTGCCGCAGGTCTTCCCGGGTTTCGGGTTCAAAAAAATTGAAAGATGACAAAAAAGAACGCTCCGCGTGACTGCCTTTTTCCTGAATTTGAAAAAAGGCCGAGGCATCGGGCAACAAAATTAAAATGAGAGAAACTGAGGCAAAGGAGAAAATTTTTTTCCATCGCAGACCGATTTGCGGTAAGGTAAAACAAGACAAAAATCCCCCCAACACCCAAAGAAAAACAGGGAACCAGGGAATCAGATAATGCGGCCGGGGTTGAAAAAGCAAGCCTGACAGGAAAGATGGAAAAATGAGAATCCAAACAGGATGAAACAGGCGGCCCGACAAAGGCCGGTATTGGCGCAGCCAGCGGCCCGCACCTTCAAATTTTTCGGAAATTTCGAGCAGCAACCAGCAAAAGGCCACGGTATAGTTGACAGGCAAGGCCAGCCAGCGGTTGGGAATAAGAGATTCAAAAAAATAAACAAAAGCCTTGTATATCAAATATTTAGCATTGAAGAAAATGTGAGAGAAAAAAGCTGAAGGATTGATCAGAAGGGCCTCAAAAAAATTACTTGCCCCGGGGAAGTCGTGGTAGAAAATTTCTCTCCAATTTACCCAATCCCACATCAGGTCTCCCTGATTCCGACCCGAAATATTCCGCCAGTTGTGTACATAATGCTGCCCGAAGGCCACCAGACCACGGCCCGAATCACCCCCGGGAATGCCCCAGATACCGATGCAGACAAGGGAGACCAGCACAGGCAGAACTACCCAAAAAGGAAAAGAAAACGGAGCCTTGCGGTTTCGAAACACGAGGACAAAAAAAACTGCAATCCCGGGGATAAAGCCGGCTAAAAATTCAGGACGGCACCAACTTAGCAGAAGACAAATGCCTGAATTCCAAAGCCATGCAGCCGGATTTTTGCTGCCCAGTTTCTGCATCCCAAAAAGCGCCAATGCCACACCCAGCATGGCCAGGTGCCCGGCTTTTGGCCACAAAGGATAGTTGATTTCGGCACTCAGGCTGCAAAGAGCCCAGACCATACACAGTCCCAAATGGACCCCTCTTTTCCACAAAATAAAAAACACCAGAAAAGCGAGCACAAAAGCCCAAATGCGGTAACTAAGGTAGTAGAGTGAAACAGCATCTGTCCCGGCAATCAGAGATAAACCCTTGTAAAACAATGAGTAAAGCACTGAATAATCGGCCACCCAGGAGGCAATGGGCTGAAACAAACCCTGACACAAATAATAGCTCTCGTCGTAGAATCGGATGTCCATATGCGCCTCGAGCCCGGCGGAGGTCCGGAATACCCCGTATGCCAGAATTAAAATGGCCGGAACAAGGATTAAGACAGATTTTTTGCAGGCAGAGGTGTTCAAAAATCAGCGGTTACTGAGGCTCAAAAATGAAAGAAATTTACCAAATCCCTTCAATATTTAAGCGCAGGCGTCAAGCGGTCGAAAGGTTTACAGCCTTATCGGCAGGATGGTTTGCCTTGCGGCTTTTTACAAAAGGTGCGGCACAGTTCGGTCCTAAAATTCAGTAGGTTCGCCCTTTCATCAAGCGAATTTCTTCCGGCGAAAAATCAGGTTTCTTAATTACAAGTATTCGACTCTAATTTGCAGTCCCAAAACGAAACAGGATTCGGTGCGCTGGTTAAAGTCAAAAAAAGCAAGAGTCAACCTCATTGCAGTGTATTATTTCCAACTGATACTTTTATTGGGTATCGGAATTTACAGCCTCTCCGGGGTAAACAAAATCCAGAAACAATTCAGCGAGCTCTTTAGCAAAAAGCTGATTCCGGCCATGGACATTTCGCGGGTACTGGAACTGCAGTACCAAAACCGCTTTCATCTCGAAGAATTTCTGACCGGCCTGAGCCTGGAAAATCAGATTCAGCTGCTGGACGACATACGGCGCAACAACAATGAAATAGACTCCCTGACCAACCTGTACATCACCTCTTCTTCCTCTATGGAAGCCATTGAAAGAGAAGATTTGAAAGAATTTGTAAAGGCACACAAGGCCTATCGGAAAGAGGAAGGCTACATCATCAACCTGCACGGGGCCGGCCATGGATCGGTGGCTGCCAACCGGTTCAAACTTGAAAGCAGCATCAAGTTTCAGAATGCCGTAAGGCCCATGAAAAAATTTGAAGCCATCGAACTCAGCTTGGGCAAAAAGATAAATGAGCGGGTTAAGGGTCAGGTAAATGCCATGAACTGGGTACTGTATTCCGTAATGGCCCTGGCCGTTCTGGGCTCCATTGCACTGGGCCTCAATCTGGGCAAAATGTACATGGAGAACTGAGCCTCAAAGGGTCTTCAGGTAGCGGATTAAAGCCTTTCTCGCTTTTTCATTTTTCAATCGGGCAAATCCGGGAATTGCTGAATAGGCAGCCACTATACTTTCCAAATCCGGGAAGCGGCCATCGTGGGTATAGGGGGAAGTGCGGGAAATGAAGGAAAGGCCGGGTGTTTTGAAACTGTAAATGTCCTTTTTCAGCCGGCTCAGCCGGAAGTGGCCCGAATCCGGACCTCCCGCCGCTACCACACTGCGCCGAAGAGCAAAATCGGTAAAGGCAGGGCCGCTGTGGCAGGAGCGGCAATGGATTTGAAATATTTTTTTTCCCTCACGGAAAGCCGAATCCGGATATTCCACCGGAGCAGGCCCGGAAAGACTTTTCACATAGGCAGCCAAAGATCTGGATATCAATGCTGTATAAATGGTATCTTTCCCGTAAACTTCCTTAAAGGCAGTTTTCCAATGCGAGTCCCGGTTCATTTTTTGGATGGCAGCCACCAGATTTCCCTGCATCTCGTCCCGGTTCAGAATGGGTTTAATAACCAGTGACTCCAGATTTTTTTCTCTACCGTCCCAAAAAAACCGTGGGCTGTTTTTCAGATTGAGCAGACCGGGCACATTTCTCTTTACACCATTCGAAAAAACCAACCTGCCGGAGGCAAATCCGCTTTGTGGCAAATGGCAGCTTCCGCAACTTTGACTTGAATCTCCGGACAATCCGTTGAAAAAGAATAACTTTCTTCCAAGTTCAATTTCTGAAGCAGCAAAGTCTGAAGCCTTATGGCCTTCTTTCTTGTCCTCCGGCCGGCAGGAAAAAAGTAGCAGGAGGCTGCTACCGAACACCCACCAATTTAAATAACCCATCGGCATAATTGCTTGCAATACGGGCAGAACCTGTGGGACCGGATTTCACATCAAAGGTATTCTCAAAATTCACGCTGTCGGGATTTTGGAAGGCCTCATTCAGATCGAAACTCAATGAAATTTCTGTATCTTTCTGAAAATCAAACATATTTCCGCCATTGTAGGGCAGCCGGAATGTCAGGGTTTTGTAGTTGAAATTTTCCCCGATATGAAAAACAAGCGGTTTTTGCACAGTGCCCTTTTGCCATCTGCCTGTCATGGCAAAAAACTTGTAACCCGTTGTCCAATCCCAGGCCATGCCACCGACGCCGGGGTCCAAATCACCAACCTGATCGGTTTTGGAATTGGCAATACTGTCGACTCCGATAGAAAACACCAGTTCCGAAAATTTTTTTCGCGGCACATTCCGGATGGCAATTACGGTTTCGGCCGGATTCTGCAAAGCATTGACCAAATGGTAGCTGGCGACTTCTGTATAATCTTGATTTTGAGCGGCATCGCGCAACTTTACATTGGAGATAAAGTAATCCAGCGACTGAATGGAATACAGTTGACCAAAAGCATTTTGGAACATAAACTGATCCCTGACCAGGGTTTTTCCATTGGCCGAATGGTTGATTTTCAGGCGCACGGTAACAAAATCAGATTGCTCCTCTTCCGGCCTGCAGTCTGAAAAAAGAAACAAAACCAGTGTCAGGAGAAACAGGTTTTTCAACCTTGAAATTTGAAACAGCGCCCGCATAAAGGTGGTCAATCCGTGGTAGTCAATAGAATTAAGAAATTCAAAATTACCGTTTTTTTTCGAAAACCGATGCTTTGGCCTCTTAAAAATACATGGAAAAAACTTAGACAAATTCAAATTAATGCATTGAATTTCAATACTTTAAAATTCAAATTAAAAACAAATTAATTGCGATTCTTTTATCAGGATTGAATTGCAGAAAAATTCATACACGGCGCTGTGATTTGCCGCAAACTCCCGTTTATTTTGCTGATTCTATGCATTGGCGGGCTGCAATTATCCGTTTCCTTTTTTCTGTTCCTGTGTGGGGCTTTCTGGCCTGCGCTACAGAGGAAGTAGACCCCAAACTTTTGCCTCCCGGAAGGGAATATTATCCGGCAGAGCCCGGCCGCTATTGGATTTACCGGGTAGATACCATTGCCTTTACCTTCGCCGGCGATACCCTGCCAGGCACATATTATTTAAAAGAGAAGATTACAGATACCCTTTACCTTCAGGAAAACAATCCGGTTTACCGGCTGGAATTGTACAAAACGCCCGATACCACAATGGGCTGGAGACTGGATTCTGTTTGGAGCCTGCGCACCGACCCCGACAAGATATTAAAAACCCAAAACAACCGCCCTTTGGTAAAACTCCGTTTTCCTCTGAGAGAAGGCAGCAGTTGGGACATCAATCAATTCAATGTTTTGCAGGACAGCAATTCGGCAAACTGGGCAGCAGTGAAAAATTTCGAAAAAAATACCCTTTGGAACGGTCAGAATTATCCATCTTTACAAGTCATTCAAAAATCGGATTCCAATTGTGTTGGCAACAGCGTTTTTTTGGAAACCTATTTAAAAAATATTGGTTTGGCTTTCAGAAAGAAGAAATTCATCACCTATGACCTCAGCGAACCCGATGCCTGTTCCAGGCCCATCCGAAAGATTGAAATCGGCTACGACAACAATTACTACCTTATTGAAACCGGCAAGGAATAAATTTTGGGGAATCCTGGGCTTCGTTTTCTTCTTTTCAACCGGTGAAGAGGCCTTCGCTCAGAATAAAAAGTTTGTCGTTTATTTTAAGAACAAACAAGGCGGCAATCCCTTTTCCATCAGCAATCCGGGTGCTTTTCTTTCTTCCAGAGCCATTCAAAGGCGAAATCAGCAAAGTTTGCCCTTCGACAGTACAGATTTACCTGTTAGTCCCTCCTACCTGAATGGCCTCAGCCAGGCCGGGGCCACCGTCCTTTATCCGCTTCGCTGGCTGAACGGCGCCATAGTAGATTGTCCGGCTTCTATCATTCCAAGCATCGAAGCCCTGCCATTTGTGGCTTCCTCCCGTGCCCTCAACAGCAAGGTCAGGTCTTCAGTTTTTAAAAGCAAAGCAAAAGATGGAATCCAGTCTTTGGATTATGGACTTTCTGAAAACCAAAACATCATGCTGGGTATAGACTCCATGCATGCCATGGGATTCCAAGGACAGGGCAAACTAATTGCCGTGATGGATGCAGGCTTTTTGAATGTCAACAACCATGTGGCTTTCGCCCATTTATTTGCCCAAAATAAAATACTGGGCACACGCGATATAGTGGCCCGCGACGGCGATGTGTACCAGGACCATTGGCATGGCGGAGCCGTATTGAGCAATATTGCCGCAAAAATGCCCGGTCAGTTGTACGGAGGGGCCTTTGAAGCAAGCTACTTTCTTATCCGGACAGAAGATGCGGCAACCGAAAATGAGATAGAATGCGCTTATTGGGTTGCCGGTCTGGAACTGGCCGACAGTGTAGGTGCCGACATAGTAAATTCCTCTTTAGGCTACACCACATTCGATACGCCTTCACTTGATTACACCTATTCTACCCTGAACGGTGAAACATCCTTGGCCTCCCGAGCTGCCCGAATGGCATCATCAAAAGGAATGGTGGTGGTTTCGAGCGCCGGAAACGAAGGCTCCAATAATTCCTGGGGAGGATACATTTCCGTCCCCTCCGATGCTGAAAACATTCTTACTGTGGGTTCTGTAAATGAATCTCAAAATGTTTCCAATTTCAGCGGAAAAGGCCCTACCTCCGATGGCCGGACAAAACCCGATCTGGTAGCCAGAGGCGGTTCTGCTATCATTGCCAATCTTTTTTCCAACGACGGGATTACCTCCGGCAGCGGTACCAGCTTCTCTGCTCCCATCCTTGCAGGACTCGTTGCCGGGTATTGGCAGGCACACCCGGGCCTTACCGCAAAGCAGGTAATGGACAATCTCAAAAATACTGCTTCCAACAAAGACAATCCCAATAACCTCATCGGTTGGGGTATTCCCAGTTTCATCAAGGCACACATCTTGGCCGGGGGCAAGCCGGTTTTGAACTTTCCTTTTGAAATAAAAGTATATCCCAATCCGGTTTCGGGCAATGAAATCAGCATTGAACTGATGGAATCATCGGCTGCAGGTCCTGCCGGCATTGAGCTGTTTGATGCCAAGGGAAGAAAAATTTTCAGCAGTTTCCTTCGATTTGAGATAGACAAAAATATCAGCAAAGTTCCTTTGGGCGGAATTTCTCCCGGAGTCTACCTGATGAACATGGAAATGGGAGGCAAAAAATTCAGCCGGAAGATTGTACTGGATTAATCAACTTTCGCCTCCCGGTTTTTTTTTCTTAGACAGTTAAACTATCAGGATTTTCGGAGGTGAAAATATCATCCTGAAATTTTGATTTTACTTTTCATTTCAAGTTCCGGCCGGGAAAGAAAGCAGTCGGTAAATGCCGGCTGATTCAAAAATAGATTTCTATTTCTACTCAAAAAAAGATGCGTGGAACAAAAAAAAATCGTTCTTTGCGCATCAATTTTTTATACCAATCAAGAAAAATTTGTAATCAATGAAAAAACAGATTTACGCAGCAGGGTTTTTTACGCTGGTTTTCAGCTTGATAACCCTCACAGGAATGGGGCAGGCATCAAAACTACCGGGCCTGAGAAGTGCTGGCAAGGAAAGACAAAAGTTAACAGACCAGCCTACCAATATCATCAACACCCAACCGGGCTCAGGAAGTTCGGTTCAGAATCTATGGGATGTACGTTTCGTATTTGACCCCTCTGAGCAGAGCGGAAGGTTTGGTTTTGCCGGTGTTTGCTATGTGAAAGGGTTTTTCTATGTATCCCGTTGGCAAGTAGCAGATTCCCTTTTCATTTTTGACTCTACCTATAATTTTGTTCAGGGAATCAGAATTACCGGTATCGGGGCGGTTAGAAGTATGACCTATGACGGTACTTTTATTTATGCCGGAAACAATAGCCGAAATGTTCAGGTGATTAATCCTGTAACAAGGACCCGAACCCGTCAGATCTCAATGCCTGCTGGAATC
>CANHCT010000053.1 GCA_947459175.1 Hymenobacteraceae bacterium | reverse complement strand
GGCGGGCTTTTTATAAATAGAATCTCTTAATCCGGTTATTCAATAACAAAGCGCTGGGTCATGGTATTCTTACCCTGCTGAATATTGAGGAAATAAATTCCGGACTTCAGATGTCTGTAATCCAAAGCCATGTTCAGATTTCCGGCCATCAGGGTTTTGGTAGAACTTTCTACCAACTGACCCATGTGGTTGAATACCCGGAATTGGGTAGCACCAGCTCTGTCGAGGGCAAATTTTGCAGAAATCATGCCCTTTCCGGGATTTGGATAAATCGTAAAGGTATTCTTGTAATACTGTTTGTTGTTATCCAAAACAATCAGGTTACCTTTTCCGCTTTGGTTGTAGGCCAAAGGAAATGAATCAACTGAACTGGCAATATTCGCATTGTTGACATACAGGTGCGTAATGGGCCATGCCGCAGTTGTTCCCGGGAAATCTGAAAGCAATGCGATGGTGGAAGCCAATGCATGGCCGGTTGGAGTATTGAGCATTCTCGGTGCTACACTTCCCAAAATAGCAAGTCCATCATTGTCAGATCCTTTTGTCATATTTCTGGACTGAGAGGTAATGCTGTAGGTTCCCGGTCCTACCACCCTTATTGCTCTTACCCACAAATCAGGATTAGAATTTAGGTTATCAGGATCGGCCTGAGGATTGTCAGTGGTATCGGTATCATACCATGACATTACAATGACATTTCCGTTTTCTGAACGGCTGATGTGGGGACGGTTGAATTCCTGAAAATTTTCCGTTGCAGCGCAATCGCCCCAGCAACCCCGGAGTGTTGTATTTTGATTTACTACGGTGGCGCGGGTTGAATCGAAAGTAGTGGGGGGAACAGTCAAATGAATGTTCCAGGAACCATAAAAAGGACGATAAAAACCTGGGCCATCCACCTGAAGGGTATCACCGAACCCGGCAACACATACTGTAGCAAATACATGAGCATGGTTAAACGCATCCACAGTAAGATCCAAATCCATAATGGTGTAGTCTACAGGATGCACACCAGCGCCTGCATTCGTGTCGGTAGAAGTGACAGTCGAATCCGTAAACCGAACATAATCTCCAAACAGACCCTGACGGAATTCATGTTTACCCGCAAGATTAACAGATACCTCATCAGCGGTCCGGTTTAGGTTAACCAATTGCAAATTTGACCAGGTAGCACCGCCATCCATAGTTTTTGCCATGTATGTGGTATATGCATAGGCGTTATTAAAATCAGGATTGAAACCGCCAATTACAATGTAGCCTACCTGACCATCAGGACCAAAAGCAATCTGGGCATCGGAAACAGCTGTTGCCGGAGTTTGACCTGAATTTACAAACTGAAGGAAAGTAACTGTACTGTCGAATCTGGAAGTGCTGGTATTATATACATATTTGTACACCATGATTTTGTCTGTAAAAACAACATCTCCGGGGGAAACCTGTTCTTCCTGCTCAATCGCAAAAACAGCTCCGGTAGAAGTTTGATCAAAACCATATTGGCGGAAATGGAGAACAGGAACAGGATCGACCATAGAAGACCAGAGGTTTTGGGTGGTTGGCGAGCCGGACTGAAGTTTTCTGTAAGCAGTTCCCATTCCTCCCCAGGCATCATTGGTACCATCCAAAACCCGGGTAAGAGCAAAGGCAATGGCCTGATTGGTGTCGGTAGGTGCAGAAGGATTCCGGCAAATCACGCCCTGGGGATACCGCGGGCCATGATTGTTGTCAATAATGTTATATAATTCATTGTTGTAAAGACGACCGCCCCTTCCGATTCTCCAGGAACCATCGGCCCCTCCTTTTGTACTTACATCTATGTACAATTTATTTCCGGGACCAGTTTGTCCGGAGGGTGCATCTGCGGCAGAACCTCTCCTGAAGAGTGCTACGGTGTTGAGACCTGCATCAGCTGAAACATAATTTCTGCCTGAGGTTACCGAAGTAAAAGGGTTAACCGATTGTCCCAAATCAGAAAAAGACAGCACATTGGTCTGGATTTGATTTCCACCATTGCCTGATTTTTTGTTGGAGTATACTGCTGGTTTCTCCACAACATTTCCGCGGGCTGCTTTGGCTTCCCTTTCGGCATACATTTTCTGCAACTCGGATTTGGTCTGCATTCTTTTTGCCGGGGCAATCCGAAACGATTTTTTTCCGTCATTTGCGGCCATGGATCCTCCGGCAATCAGAGAGGCCACAATTCCAGTGAATAGTAGTTTTTTCATCTTGAACTAAAAATAGAATTTGTAATGGGTACAAAATAAAGCATTATTTGTTTTCGCTTTACTTTTCGGAGCAAAAATTTTGATATTTTTTTATTTCACAAGATTTTATTTGGAAAATTAAATTTCCTGCAGACATTCAAAATGGACTCATTTTTTAAAACTGTTTTTTCTATCTTATTGATAATCAGTTTGTTTTTTTCCTGCAGGGAAAACAAAAAAACTTTTTTCACAAAAAACTTTACCCATTCCCAATGGCCCAAAGATCAGGAACTGGTTTTCAATTTTTTCAACCCGACTCCGGGAAAAAAATACGATGTTTTTTATCAGATTTCCTACAGCCCGGAGTATCCTTTTCAAAACCTGTGGATGAGGCACCAGATTGAAGGTCCGGACGGAAAAGCGCTGGCCGAAGCAAAGAGCAACATGGATTTATTTGACAGAATCAGCGGAAAACCGGAAGGCCAATACGGAGCGGGGAAAATCTACCGGTATGCCCGGTTTCAAAAAAATATCAGCCTGAAAGACAGCGGCTTATATAAAATAAGGATTCGTCAATACATGCGGGCAGATACCCTGGAGGGAATAATTTCAGCAGGAATTGTCCTGAGTCCGGAACCCTGACTACTCCAGCTCAACCAAGATCTGGCCTTTTTCTACTTTGTCTCCCGGCTTTACCAATATAGCTTTTATCCTCCCGTTGCCTGAAGATTTGAGCTGATTCTCCATTTTCATGGCCTCGAAATTGAGTAAAATCTGACCCTTGGAAACTGTATCGCCGACCTGAGCCACCAATTTAACAATTAAACCGGGCATCGGCGCCTTGATTTGCCGGGCACCCCCCGCTTGCGCCGAACTCCCGCCCAATTTTTCCATGAGCAAATCCAACTCCGTCTTTAGGGTGACTTCAGCTTCCTTTCCGTTGATTTTCAGCCTCCATCCCGATTCTTCATCCCCTTTTTTGACTATATCAAGGTGATAAATTTTATTGTTCAACTTCAGCCGGATGCTGTCCCGGCCCATTTCCAATACCTCAAAATCAACAGGTTTTCCATCTGTTAAAATTTGATGGTCCTGCTTTTGAACCACAATTTCGGACTCGCCGGAGCGTAAATGAAAGAGCATGGGCCAAAAGTGAAAAAAATATCGGGTTTTGCAAAAGCAAGTCTCAAAAGTTTCAACCGCCTGTTTAATGCCCTACTTTTGCAGCCATGTTGACAAAATCGGAAAGAATAAAAGCACTGAGCAGCCTCGGCGATTGGATTCGAAACCATCCCGACCTCGAAGATATTCTGGAAAAGGCCCGCCAGGAAAATGCTTTTTTCATTCCCCGTTTTTCCCGCAATGCCATTGAATCGATTTTGGGATGGCACGATACATCCGTTTTGGAAAATTGGCTGCAGGAAATACCCGAAACTACCCATCCCAAAAAGGTAGGTCTGGTATTGGCCGGTAATATTCCTTTGGTTGGCTGGCATGATTTGTTTTCGGTATTTGCCAGCGGACATTTTGCCTGCTTCAAAACCTCTTCTCAGGATAAAGTTCTGATTGAGTGGCTGCTGAACGGCCTGTTTGAAATTTATCCGGAATCACGGGCATATTTCCAAAAGACGGAGAATCTCAAAAATGCAGAAGCCCTGATTGCCACAGGCAGCAGCAATACGGCCATTCACTTCGATTTCTATTTCCGGCATGTACCCCGAATTATCCGGGGCTCCAAAACTTCCCTTGGCGTATTATATGGATTTGAAAATGAGCAGGAACTGGAACTGCTTTGCGATGATGTGATGATGTATTTCGGATTGGGCTGCCGGAATGCTACCAAACTGTTGGTTCCCGTCGGTTATGATTTCGGACCATTTTTCAATGCACTTGAAAAGTATCGGTTTGTTTCCGACCACCACAAATTCCAGAACAATGCCATTTACCACAAAGCCATTTTTCTGATGAACGGCACCCCATTTACAGACCATGATATACTGATGCTGAGGCAGGACCCTTCTTTGTTTTCACCCATGTCGGTGCTCAACTACGAAGAATATGAAAATCTGGAACATGCTGCACAGATCATTGACGGCCACCGCCGGGATTTGCAGTGCCTTCTCTCATTTCAAGGTAAGTGGGAAGGTTCGGTTCCCTTTGGAAGCGCACAAAACCCCGGTATTGATGATTATGCCGATGGCATAAATACGCTTTCATTTCTTGGTTCCCTGGCCTGAACCCCGGATGCGAAAAATCAGCGTGACACCCTGATTTTCATGCCTTTGTGAATTTTATTCTGCTTCTGCCGAAGACCCGGATTTAGTGCAAACAACTGTTCGGAAGTCAATTGGTATTTTTGAGCAATCAGACTGAGGTTTTCCCCTGCTTTCACCTCATGAACATCCGGGAGCTTGCTTTTGGATTTTTCCGGATTGGCATGGGCTTTCATATCTTTTTTATTTACAAGGTTCTGAATCACAGCCTGATTGGCCATCAGGATGCTGTCCTGAACGGGAAGCGGCTGCAACTCCAACCGGGTATAGAGGCTGCAGTTTTGCGGAATGGAGATGGCCAGCCGGGGCAAACTGTCGCTCAGCATGATGCGACCGGTCCTGACCCATGGATTGACCATCCGAAAACACTTGTAGGAAAATCCGTTTTGCCGGCACCAGAAGGCCAGGTCACGGACAGAGCTGTCCAGAATGGTGGTTTTGGTTTCGTAAGGAGTGTAGGGTTTTAGTTCCTTAAAGCCATATTTTTCAGGATGGCTGATTATCAGCTTGGCAGCCAGTGCCCTGAAAAAATATCTTCCCGTTTCCTGGTTGATCAGCAAATCATAGAAGTTGTCGGTGTATTGGGCTGCCATTACCTTTTGCAAACCGCTTATGCCAACATTGTAAGAAGCAGCTACAGAAGTCCAGTTGCCAAGTACTCTTTTCCCCCTGAGCAAAAGACTGCACGCGGCTTCTGTCGACTTTACCGGGTCCAGCCTTTGGTCTATTTCTTCATTTACCACCAAACCAAACTCCTTTGCGGTAGGTTCCATAATCTGCCAGAATCCTACAGCACCTTTGTTTGAAGTAACATTTTCGAATCCGCTTTCCACAGGGACCAGATATCGGAAGTCTTCGGGAACCTGCCTGCTCTTTAAAATACTGTCAATCAAAGGAAACCATCTTCCTGACCTTTTTATCCACAAGGCGGTGTTGGACTGCCAGTACACATTGATCCAAAGTTCCTTTTCAAGCCTTTCCCGGATCTCCGGATCGCTGATTGGAATAGTATCTCCCGCGAAAGTGACTACTTCAGGAATGTAGATTTCTCCAATCCCCTTTTCTTCAGGGCTGCGGCACTGCAAGAAAAAACTGAACATAAGAAGAACCTGTGTAGTCCTTAATATGCTTGTTGCAGAGCTATTAAAAGTTGGGCTGAAGCAAATACTTGGAATAGAAATCATCTATCGCTTTTACTGCTTCTTCCGGTGTATCCACCATGTTAATCAAGTCCAGATCTTCGGGATTGATGTTCCTTTCCCTGCCCAACATAACCTCTTTTATCCAAGTCATCAGGCCTTCCCAATATTCTGTGCCCACTAAAACCAAAGGAAACCTTCCGATTTTCTTGGTTTGAATCAGCGTTAGGGCCTCAAACAATTCATCCAGGGTTCCCATTCCTCCGGGCATTACCACAAAACCCTGGGCATATTTAATGAACATCACCTTCCTCACAAAAAAGTAATCGAAGTTGATGAGCTTGTCTTTATCGATAAAAACATTGTTGAACTGCTCAAATGGAAGTTCGATATTCAGGCCTACAGATTTTCCTCCCGCTTCAAAGGCTCCTTTGTTTCCTGCCTCCATAATACCTGGGCCACCACCGGTAATTACACCATATCCATGCTTTACCAATTGGCGGGCAATCTCTTCCGCCATTCCATAATATTTGTTGTCGGGAAGCGTGCGGGCCGAGCCAAAAATAGAAACACAAGGGCCTATTTTACTGAGTGTGTCAAAGCCTTTTACAAATTCTGACATTACCCTGAAAATTACCCATGAATCTTCAATTTTTATTTCATTCCAATCCTTGTTCTGAAATGCCCTTTTGATTTTATCCTCTTCTTCGGGGCTGATAGGCAGATGTGGAGTTTGAGCCATTTATTAATCTTTATTAGTAAAAAAAATAAGAGTTAAAAAACTGATTTTCAGTACACTTATGTTAAAAAAAGAACAAAATGCACACCCTATTCGGGGCCGCATAGTTACAAAGAGCAGCGCAATGAATCGCGCTTAATTTTTCAGTTTTTCTAAAAATAAGACCTTATTTATTACATGGCACCGACATCAGGTTGCAGCCTGCTTGGTGAAAAGAAAAAGAAATGAAATTACTTTTGCCTCATCCGGCACGAAGTCAGAGGCTGATGACCGGGGAGAATTCAAATTTTTACACAATTGATTTTGATACATATGAAATTAAAAAAACGATTTGCTGCAGCAGGTTTATTGCTCGCTGTGGCGTTCGGGTGTGGCCAAAGAACCGACAAGGACTCTACCGGCGTTGATTCTACCGCAAGCGACTCTGCCATGCTGGCAAGTGACTCTGCAATAGAATCAAAAACGCAGGACTTTTTTCAAAGCCTTCCCTCTCCCATCCATGTTGCAAGAATTTTTCAGCGGGCCGGGTTGAAATACCTGAGCGGAATTACCAATCCTGCCTCCAATGCTACCAAGTACATGTCGCCTTACAGCAAGTCGATTAACCTTGGTGTATATACAACTGATCTCTCCTACTGCACTTTCAACGACCAAAGCCAGGAAGCCATTTCCTACTTTAAGGCAGTAAAAACCTGCACAGACGGTTTGAATCTCACCAGTATTTTTGAATCAACCAATCTTGTACCAAGGTTTGAAAAAAATATTGGAAACAAAGACTCTTTGGTAACCTTGATGGCTACATTGTCTATGGAATCTGATATCCTGTTGAAGCAAACTTCGAGGTTGGATATTGCTTATCTTTCGTTTGCAGGTGCGTGGGTAGAAAGTGCTTACATCGCCACGCAAATGCTCAAAAACAAAAGAAATCCGGATATCACAAAAAGGCTGCTGGACCAAAATAATTCTTTGGGCAAGCTGATTGCTCTTCTTCAGGATTTCAAAGACAAACCTGAAATCGAATCTCTGATTGCCAACCTTTCTGAAATAAAAGCCAGCCTGGATATTCTGAATTCAGAAAATACCACCACCCATGAAGAAGAATTCAAAAAACTGACTTCTAAGGTTGATGCACTGAGAAACAAAATTGTAAAAGATAACTAACCAGCCGCAAAATCATGAAAAAGACATACTTAATAATAATTGCCTTTTTGGCAGGATTCGCACAAACGGCATCGGCTCAATGCAGCGATAAAACCATTAAAAGATTATGCAAGGAGGGCCTTGGCTCGTATATCTTCGAGTCGGCAGCCTTCAAACCGCTATCGGCATTTGGTGCAAAGAAAAATCTGGTTGAAGCGGCTTTTTCGGTTTATTCCCAGGAAAATTATCGTGTAATCAACCTCTGTCAGGGTTTCTCTGATAATCTGGAATTTGCCGTTTATGACACGGACCACAATCTGTTGTTTTCGAATAAAACCGATAAATCCGTGAAATTCTACGATTTTGTCGCACAGAAAAGTGGTGATTTTACAATAGAATTTAAGGTTCCGCCGGCAGATGCCAAAGCCGGAAACTCTTGCGTAGCTTTTGCCATTGGCTATAAATAAACACTGGGGATGTGTTCCTGAAACCCTGCCGGCCGGCAGGGTTTTTTTTGCTATGGACAATGGCATACCCTTGACAATTGGGGCTTCCTTACAATCACTTTGTGGCTTAACAAACCTTTGAAGTAGCATCAAACCGATTGACCTGAACCCCGGAGCCGCTGTCTGATTTTCAGCATTGGAAAAAGAGAAATCCCAAAGGCAGCAATAAAAAAACCCGGACCATTTGAGGCCCGGGCTCTATAGCAAATAAAATCAGTTCGGAATTTAAAAGTCTTCGTTGAGAGAAAACTTGTGTTGTTCTTTTTCCGACATCACACCAGCCTTTTGATATTCAGCCACTTTCTTCTCAAAAAAGTTGGTTTTTCCCTGCAATGAAATCATTTCCATGAAATCGAAAGGATTTCCGCTGTTGTAGTTTTTGGGATAGCCAAGGGAAACTAAAAGTCTGTCGGCCACAAACTCTATGTATTGGCTCATCAGGCCGGAATTCATCCCTATGAGATTAACAGGCAGTGCATCTGAAACAAACTCCTGCTCAATCCTTACGGCATCGAGAATGATTTCATATACCCGCTCTTTGGGCAGTTTGTTGTTCAAATACTCGTTGTACAACAGGCAGGCAAAATCGCAATGCAAGCCTTCGTCTCTGGAAATCAATTCATTGGAAAAAGTAAGTCCGGGCATCAGACCTCTTTTCTTCAGCCAGAAGATGGAGCAGAAGGAGCCGGAAAAGAAAATACCTTCTACTGCCGCAAATGCCACGAGCCGCTCTGCAAAATTTTCTGAATTGATCCATTTCAGGGCCCACTCCCCTTTTTTCTTCACACAAGGAACGGTCTCCAAGGCATTGAAAAGCCTGTTTTTTTCTTTCAGGTCTTTGATGTAGGTATCAATCAGGAGAGAATAGGTTTCAGAATGGATGTTTTCCATCATGATCTGAAATCCGTAAAAGCACTTTGCCTCCGGCAACTGAACCTCATTAAAGAAGTTAACCCCAAGGTTTTCATTCACAATGCCATCGGAGGCAGCAAAAAATGCCAGCACATGAGAAATGAAATGCTTTTCACCATCGTTGAGGCGGGCCCAATCGCTCAGGTCCTGGGCCAAATCAATTTCTTCGGCTGTCCAGAAACTGGCTTCTGCTTTTTTGTACATCTGCCAGATGTCGCTGTGCTGAATGGGAAATAGAACAAACCTGTTTTTGTTCTCAACCAATAATGGCTCTTCGTCTGAAGGAAAGTTTCTCATATTTTGAGTATGTTATTGTAATGCAGAAGGTTAAAAAAAAATTGATGAAAAATTGATGTCGAGTGTACCAGCTACAAATCAACAAACAAAGACGGCTTTTAAAAAAATCGTTTTCAAAAAATTTTTAAAGAAATTTTAATCTGCCGCATTCATCCCCCAAAAGTTCCTTTAGTTTGATTTTCAATTAATTAAAATCAACTGTCAGAAAGTCAAACGAACAAAATTTTTTAATAGTTTACCCAAAGAATGAGTGTATTTTCGGCATCACAAAAACATCATACTGGCAATGCCCAATATCATGAGCCATTTGCAAAAACGGCTGATTTCAGCAAAAGCCCTCACCGTATCGGCCCTGTAGATGCGGTTAAAAAGGAAGGCCAGCGGAATCACCATGAGCAGCATAATCATCAGCCACAAACCGGGAAGGGTAAAAACAGATAATCCAAAGGAAAGCACAAAAAACAAACCGGCGGCGTACAGGAAATATTTTGTTTTTCTGATGCCCAGAACAATCGGAAGGGTTCTGCATCCGTGCCGGGCATCCCCTCTCATATCTTCCATATCTTTCACCACTTCCCGAATAAGCGTAATCCAAAATGAAAAAAGGGAAAAAAGAAAAAGAGCCTCCCCTGCGCCGGGAAAAACCAGTCCGGGCAAAAAAACTGCCACCGCTGTAAGAACCGAAACCGATACATTTCCGACAAGCGGCAACCTTTTTAGGCGATTGGAATACAACCAAAGCCAGCCTGAACAAACTGCCACCACAAAAAATACTTGTTTGCCCAGCGGATAAGCACAACCAAGTGCCATCAAAATGAAGAAAAGATGCAAAAGCATGGTCTGCCGTCTGGAAATGGTTTTTCCCACCACGACCCTCCGGGGCTTATTCACCACATCAATTTTTACATCGTAATAATCATTGATGAGATAGCCGCTGGCCGCAGAAAAAGTGCTCGCCAAAATTAAAAGAACCATTTTCAGGCTCCCCTGAGCATGGGCCCAGAAAGGAATCTGAAACAATTGAGCTCCGGCAAGACCCTGACAAATGGCAATGATGACCAGGTTTTGAAGCCGGAGCATTTTACCCAGGGCCAGCAATTTGTGCCGCTTCCGGATGCGGGAATACCTGGAAATTGATTCCATTTCAAAAGATAACGAATGCAAAGCAATTCCTGAAAAGGCAGATGCCAAAATCAAGGAACCGGCAGTCAGGGTATTTTTTTTAATTGGTTGAGGAAATTTCCGAATTCAAATAATTAAAAAATTGATTTAGAGTATTTTAGTCTGAATTTAATCCTTTTTTCCTTCTTTAATAACTATGAAGGAAAAATCAAATTTTACCCCCTGCCTATCCGCTTAAATTTTACCTTTGCGGCCTGAATAAAATTTCAAAATTCAACAACACCAATGAAAATAACCGTTGTAGGCGCCGGAAATGTGGGTGCCACCTGCGCCGATGTACTGGCGTACAAAGAAGTAGCCAATGAAATTGTATTACTGGACATTAAGGAAGGATTTGCCGAAGGCAAGGCCCTGGATATCTGGCAAAAGGCTCCCATAGATCTGTATGATTCCAGAACGGTGGGTGTTACCGGTGATTACTCCCGTACGGCCGGCTCGGATATCGTGGTGATTACGTCCGGACTGCCCCGCAAGCCGGGCATGAGCCGCGACGACCTGATTGGCATCAATGCCGGAATCGTCAGAACCGTTACCCAAAATGTCATTCAATATTCTCCCAATGCCATCATCATTGTGGTTTCCAATCCACTTGATGTTATGACCTATTGCGCCCACATTACCTCCCGCTTCCCCAGAACCCGGGTAATGGGAATGGCCGGCATTCTGGATACTGCCAGGTACCGGGCCTTTCTGGCAGAGGCACTGAACTGCTCGCCTAAGGACATCCAGGCCATGCTGCTTGGCGGACATGGCGACACCATGGTTCCACTTCCGCGCTACACCACCGTAAGCGGCATTCCTGTAACCGAACTTTTGGATAAAGATAAACTCGATTCCATTGTGAACCGTACCATCAACGGGGGAGGAGAACTGGTAAAATTGATGGGCACTTCGGCATGGTATGCACCAGGCTCTGCCGCAGCCCAGATGGCCGAAGCCATTGCCAGAGACCAGAAAAGAATTTTCCCCGTATGCATAGAATTGCAGGGAGAATACGGCATCAAAGATTGTTATCTGGGTGTGCCCGTGGTCTTGGGCAAAAACGGAATCGAAAAAATAATTGAGCTGAAGCTGAACGACGAAGAAAAAGCACTGCTTGAAGTCAGCAGGGGCAGGGTAAAGGAAGTGATGGATGTGCTGGACAACATGCCCGCCTCGGCCTGAGTAGGTATATGCACGCAAGAAAAAAGCCATCTCCGAAAGGGGTTGGCTTTTTTGTTTTTGCTGATTTGAGATTTACAATGCCTAAGCTTCAGATTCTGTCTTTCCTCCGGATTTTTCTTTTTCAGAAATATTGGCCCATATCCACTTCCAAAACAGGGCAATTCCTACAAAAGCCAGCCAGGAAAACCAGGTCAGTTCTTTTATTTCTCCCGGATTTTGAATCATAAAAAGCAGGTCGCGGATGTTCCGGCCCAGCCATACCACAAGGGCCATGCGGGGCAGCATACCCCAAAAACTTGCCCAGAAAAAAGTTGAAAAAGGCAGATTGAACCACGATAGCAAAAGATTACCGATGGAAAAGGGCGGTACCGGCATCAGACGGAATGAAACCACCAAAAAAAATGACCGGTTTTTGAGTTTTTCAAATCCCTTTTTCCAGGAAGGCCATATGGTGAATAAGGTATCCCTCAGGCCGGAGTCTAATCTTTTTCCCAGAAAAAATCCCAGAACCGAAGCCAGTGAGAAAGAAATGACCATGCCCGGCAAAGCCCAAAATCCCAAAAGAAATCCCATAAACAACCCGGCCATGGTATTGGGAATGAGGGAAAGTGTAATGGGTATGGAAAGGCCTGCAAAAATCAAAATCCAAACGAATGGCGGTTGCTGCAAAAGCCAGGCTTTCTGTTGAAATGCCCAAATCACAAGGCCGGTGCCGGCCAGCCAGGGCAACACAGAGAAAGCTATCAAAAACCAGGTTTCACCTTTGCCTGCAACAGTTTTGAAGTGATGAAAAGTGCCTTTCTTTTCATCTGAATTTTCCCGGTCTGCCAAAAAATCAACGGGGAACTTTAATGATTTCTCCTGCCCGGAAGGCCGCATCCTCCCTTTGATTCAACTTCAGCAGTTCGTCCACACGAATAGAAAATTTCCGCGCCACTCCATAGGCGGTTTCACCGGGTTTAATTTCGTAATCGGCCAGGGGAAATTCGGGCATACTGACGGGTTTCTCTGCCTGAATGGCGGGAAGAGCAGTTATTTTTTCCACCATAATGTTTTGTCCGGCTTTCAGTTCCCTTGAAATGCCATCGTTCCATGCAAAAAGACTGTCGAGCGGCTTTTTGTAATGGCGGCTGATTTGATACCAAGTCATGCCGGGAGCTACAGCAATTTGTCCGTTTTGGGGTACCGGCATTTCCACTGCCCTGGGATTCTGGTATTGCTGCTGAACCGGTTCAGGCTTTGCAATTTCTGCAGGAATAATCCGGGTAGAAGCAGTGAGTTGGGATTCGGCCGGAGGAGCCGGCACCTGCGTATTATCAGCAACAGGCTCAATTTCAATGCTTTGAACCACAGCGGTTTCCTTTGGAAGTTCTGCAGGTTCGTTGTTCAGGGTATCATTCCCCAAAATTTGCTTTGCCTGCTCTTCGATTTTTTTGAGATCGGCAGCAGGTGCAGGATTAATTTCGCTGACCGATGCCTTGGTTTGAAGGGCAATGGCCTGATTAGCAGGTATCACCGGCTTGGGAGGATCCGGAACGGGCTCATAGCGAACAGGCTCATCCTCGGGGCGGGTATGGCGAAGCCAAAGGACACGACCGGGCTTGAGCTTTTCGGGCCTTGGCATCCTGTTTTTTGCCATCAGGGATTTCATTCTTATCCCATATTTTTGTGCCACCTCCCAAAGACTCTCACCGTGTTGAACAGTATGGAATGGAATTTTAGCCCTGTTCTTTTTGTTGTCTACATAATAAACCTCACCATTTACCAAAGCATCAAAAACGCGTAAGTCATTGAATTCCAAGAATTCTTCTCTCCCAATACCGGCCAATAAGGCAAGTTTGGCAGGCGAATCACCCTCTTTTGCCTGAATGGCTTTTATCCCGTTCCAATTAAAAAATACAGGAATTTCAACCTTTCCGTTGGCCAGCATGACAGGTTCCGGCTGCGTTACCGGTTTTTCAATCAGACCAAAGAAATACCGCTCTCTCCAGGGTTCCAGTTTTTCAACCGGAGGAGAGGCTTTCACATACAAGGGTGTTTCGAAAACAACCCCGTCCTCAGCTTTAAGAGGTAAAATGACCACATAATCTCTGTCAGCAGGTACATAGCCCCTGAGAATCCAGCGGTTGTAAAACTGGAGTTGCTCTACCGGGTAGTTGGTTTCCCGGGCCAGTTGTTCCAAAGATTTGTTTTCGCAATCCTGATATTCCAGCACCCTGAGGCCCGGAGCAGAAGTATTGCGATACAAATGGGGCTCAAAGGCAATTTTGTGTGCAATAAACTTAAGGAGATACCAATGGGTATTTTCATTGATTTCCATGGTTTTGACCCCGATTTTTGAAGGATCAATCAGTGCTTTGGCCCCACCGAGACCGGCGTAATAGGCAAGCAAGGAATACAGCCAGTTTTGCATGTACTGATTATGCCGGCTTAGGTAACGGGCAGCAGAACGGGAAGATGAAATAATGTTCATGCGCTCATCTATTTCCTCGTCTACCCGCAAACCCATTTCGGTGGCGGTTTCTTTTTTAAACTGCCAGTAGCCAACTGCATTGGACGAAGAAACCAAATGAGAAATCAGACTCGACTCCTGAATGACACTGTAGCGAAAGTCAAGGGGAAGGCCTTCTTCTTGAAAAATCCGCTCTACAATGGGCAGATATGCATCGGCACGATCCACCATCTGCCGGAAAAATTTGGGATTGCCTGTCAATTTATTCACATAAGCCGAAAGTGCAGGTTTTGCACCCTCTTCAACAATGAGTTCCATGTCGGCAAAGCTGATCTTGTCGGGTATTGCCGGAGCAAATTGTGCATGCAGCGCATGGCCCGATATGAGGAAAGAAAAAGTTAAAAACCTGAAAATGAGTTTCAAAGTCGTGTAGGATTAGAAATTATAGGTAGCAAAAGTCTTTCAAAGGATTGAAATTAAGGACCGTAAGTGAATCAGAAACTTACATGGAACGATTTTGAGCCTAGTTTATTCCGATTTTGGATAGAAACTCCTGACTGCGAAGAATTGGGATTGCCTGCCCTCCTTTTGAAAATGAATTAAAATTTGTTCCGCAATAGATAAAAAATCCAAAATTGTCAGCAGCAGGAAGCCTGAAGCAGCTTTTTACAAGCTTCTTTATTTTTTTCGAAGCCGAAGGATTTAACACTTGCGAAAAATGAAATTGACAGATTTTAGGATGCTTCCGAGTTAAAATTTTTTTTGATTTCAGATTACAGGGATATTGCAAGCCGATTTATTGCAATTCCTTGAGCAAAAGAAAAAAATCAGAAGGATTTGGCCCGGAACAAAAAATTGCCCTTGGCCTGATAACCCTCATGCATCTGGCAGGAGCAGGACTTCTGTTGTTCTCCAAGAGTGGCGTATATGCCATTACACTGGATTTAGTGCCCATTCAATTGGTTTTTACCACTTTGATTTTGCTGAAATATCAGAAATCCTGGAGCCTGAGTTTTGGCCTTTTTATCATTTCTGCTTTTTTCATTGGATTTATTGCCGAGGCCGTTGGCGTTAACACCGGTTGGCCATTCGGAGAATACAGTTATGGTGAAGTGCTCGGCATCAAATATTTTGAAACACCCCTGATCATCGGTCTCAACTGGTTTTTGCTTGCCTATCTCGCCGGAAATATTTCAAGCTACCTGAAAGCCGGTCGCTTTATTAAAATTCTGGTTGGAGTATTCCTAATGGTCATTTTTGACTACTTCATGGAACCTATAGCCATGAAACATGCCTTCTGGACCTGGAAGGATGGTTATATTCCTGTTCAAAACTACCTGGGTTGGGCGGGTGTCTCTTTCCTTATTTTGCTCATTTACCATTTTGGTGATTGGGAAAAGGGGAACCCCCTGGCCCGGTGGATATTTCTGGTAATGTTTCTGTTTTTTATGATTCAGAATTTTTTCTGAACTCTTTTTTCTGCCTGATTTAAAACCAATTTCCTGTATTCGGGTTAATGTATGAGGCTGCTCTATTTTCAGTTTCAATTCATTCAAATTCAATAGGTTAATTTTCTTGCCACATTATTTTCCCGATTTCACAATTTTTTCACCTGATTACTTTTTAACCGCATGTTACAGCAAAACTTTACCATCAGAGACCTGTCTCAGCTGACCCGAATTAAACCCCACACCCTCCGCATCTGGGAGCAGCGGTACGGGATCATGAATCCCCAGCGGACGGATTCCAACATCCGCCTGTATTCTCAGGAAGACCTGAAATTTTTGCTCAATGTATCTATCTTGTATGATTATGGTTTGAAAATCAGCAATATAGCCAAGCTGTCGCTGGAAGAACTGAATGAAAAAGTAAAGCAACTGGCCTCGGAAAAAAGTCAAATTCCCTCCCAAATCCAGAATCTGGTGGTGTCTATGCTGGAACTGGATGAGGAAAGATTTGAAAAACAGCTGAACAACAGCATTATGTCCATAGGTCTGGAAGAAACCATCCTGAGTATCATTTATCCGTTTCTTCAGCATATTGGCATTCTGTGGCAAACCAACACCATAAATCCGGCGCAGGAGCATTTTATTACCAACCTCATCCGGCAGAAGCTCATCGTTGCCATCGACGGCATTCCCCATTCCCGCCTGCGGACCGATGCAAAAAAAATTATGCTCTATCTGCCCGAAGGTGAATTTCATGAATTGAGTCTCCTTTTTGCCTCCTATCTGGTAAAGCTGCAGGGCCACAGGTCCATTTATCTGGGTCAGAGTCTGCCTTTGCAGGACTTGAAGGCCGTTCAGGAGGTGCACCATGCCGATGTTGTCCTCACCATCATCACAAGCAATCCATGCCAGGAAGATGTGCAGCCCTATCTGGACAAACTCAAAGCCCAGATGCCGGATACACAATTCTGGATTACCGGATTTCAGGTAGTGAGTCAGGTATTGACCATACCCGAAAACTTCACGGTGCTGGCCGATACCCGCATCATGAAGGAAAAACTCAACGCCCTTTAAACGGAAATTCGCGGTTTCACTGGCAAATCCGGCTTTCGGATATTCGGGAAAAACTTCGGGCCATGAGCTTGTTTTTTTACTTTTTCAGTTCTACATTTGAAGGGATAAACTACATCCTGCAAATGAAAGAGGATTTTCTTCACCAGGTCTGGAGACAGCAATTGTTTTCCAAAACCCAGCCTCTGATGACAACTCATGGCGAAATGTGGGTAATCAAACCGGGTTTTCTGAACCGGGATGCCGGCCCTGATTTTGAGCAGGCAAAAATCAAGTTGGATGGTATCGAATGGAATGGCTCCGTGGAAATCCATGTGAAAGCCGGAGAGTGGAACGACCACGGGCATCAGCATGATGCTGCATATCAGTCGGTTATCCTGCATGTAGTGTGGGAAAAGGATACAGAGGTATTCAGAAAAGATGGTTCCCTTGTGCCCTGTCTGGAAATAAAAAATCTGGTTCCCCTCGGTGTGTTGTTTCGGTACCGGGAATTGGTAGAAACCCCAAAAAACGAAAACATACCCTGTGCCGGATTCATCGGCAATACCGATCCATTTCTGATGGTTCAGATGCAGGAAAGGGTTCTGGTAGAAAGGCTGGAGAAAAAGGCAGAAAGCATTCGGGAAAGATATAACCAATCGGGAAAAGACTGGCTTACAAGCCTTTATTACTCACTGGCCTGGGGTTTGGGCTTAAAAATCAATGCCGAGGCCATGGAAATGCTGGCGGCATCCGTACCCCTAAAAACCGCCGCCGCCCTGGGCTGGAATCCGGAATTGCTGGCTGCCGTTTATCTGGGTCAGGCGGGCCTGCTGGAAGAGGGATTCCCGGTTCAGAAACAACTGCTGTCGGAATACAGACATCAGGCCGCC
>CANHCT010000052.1 GCA_947459175.1 Hymenobacteraceae bacterium | reverse complement strand
TCGAACCTTTATCGCAGGAATTCCAATCCGAAGTAGGATTTTCAATCCGAAACACACTTTAAAACACAGCCAGATCAAAAAGCCCTTTACGAACGCCATATTTTGCCTCACAACCCGCAAGTCTGAGGACAATTGAAAGCACGGACATTTTTACAAAACCGTGCGGGCTTTGGACAGCAAGGAGTCGATGCCCGATATGTCGCTGCCGCCGGCCGTGGCAAAAAAGGGCTGGCCTCCGCCTCCGCCTTTTATTTCTTTGGCCAGGTCTCTCGCTATCTGACTGGCATTGAGGTTTTTGCTTTTCAGCAGATCGTCTCCGATCATCACGGCCAATTGGGGTTTGCCTTCAATTCCGGCGGCGAGCACAAGAAACAAATCAGGGAATTGTTCCTTCAGTTCGAAGGCGAGTTGTTTGAGGGTATCGGCATGGCCCACCTTTACACCGGCTATGATTTTGGTTGCCCCGTTTTCTTTTTTTGCCAGTTCAATCAGTTCATTTTTAAGCTGTTGTTTTCTCTCCAGCTCGGCTTCTTCCAGTTTTTTGCTCAGGGCATTTTTTTCCTGTATCAATTGCTGCAGGGCTTTTACCAGGTCTTTGGGCTGGTTCAGCACTTCAGAAACCTCCTCGAGCTGATTGAGTTTTTGGGCCAGATATTGCTGCGCTTCCACACCTGCCAGGGCTTCAATCCTTCTGACACCGGCAGCCACAGAACTTTCGCTAATCAGCTTAAACCAACCGATTTCGCCTGTGGATTTTACATGGGTACCCCCGCAGAGCTCCATGCTGTAAGCCGGATCGAAGACGATAACCCGCACATAATCACCATATTTATCACCAAAAAGGGCAGTGGCGCCCATATCCATGGCTTCCGTAACAGGCATATTCCGGTACTCCTGCAAGCCGATGTTTTCCCTGATTTTTTCATTTACCCTTTCCTCAATCCGAAGCAATTCTTCTGAACTTACTTTGGCAAAATGTGAAAAATCAAACCGCAGGATATTGGGCGAAACAAGAGAACCTTTCTGTGCCACATGCTTGCCCAGGGTTTCCCTCAGAGCCGAATGCAGCAAGTGGGTGGCTGAGTGGTGGGCAGCGGTTTGAGATCTCAGGGTGTGGTTTACCCTGGCTTCGGCTTTTCCGGAGGTTTTTAACCGGTTTTCTGCTTCAGGGTGAAAGGCACAGTACAAAATATTCAGGTCGTTTTCTTTTTTTGTGTCTTTCACGGTGAGGGTAAATTTTCCTTCATTTCCTTCCAGCAACAGGCTGCCGCTGTCGCCGGTTTGCCCTCCGCTTTCGCCATAGAAAGGATTTTTCTCCAGCACCACCTGCAGTACCTTTTCTTTGCCCTGTATCTGGGTTCTGAATTTCAGAATTCGGGTAATAGCTTCCTCGCTATCGTATCCCACAAATTCACTTTCTCCATCGTGCACCGTCACCCAGTCGCCGGTTTCCGATTCGGATGCCTTGCGGCTGCGTTCTTTTTGAACCTGCATCTCTGTTTCGAAGCCGTCCTGGTCAATTGAAAATCCTGATTCTCTGGCAATTAAGGCTGTAAGGTCTACCGGAAATCCAAAAGTGTCGTAGAGCTCAAATACCTGTTTTCCGTCCAGACTGAGGGTGTTTTTTTCTTTGGCCTGTTCCATCAGCTGGGCAATGCGCTTTTCGCCATTTTCCAGAGTCCTCAGGAAGGAGGCTTCTTCCTCTTTTACCACATTGGCCACAAAGCTTTTCTGGGCTTCCAGCTCGGGAAAAACCTGAGAAAACTGACCGGCCAACAGGGGAATAAACTGGTGGATAAACGGATTTTTTTGTCCGAGGTACCGAAAATAGTAGCGGATGGCCCGCCTGAGAATCCGGCGGATGACATAACCCGCTTTGGCATTGCCGGGCAATTGTCCGTCGGCCACGGCAAAGGCGATGGCCCGGATGTGGTCGGCCAGAACGCGGAGGGCGATGTCAACCTGTTCGTTTTCACCGTATTTCTTTCCGCAGGCAAGGCCCATGGCATCGATCATGGGGGTAAATACATCGGTATCGTAGTTCGACTGCTTGCCCTGAATGGCCATGCAAAGTCTTTCGAATCCCATGCCGGTATCTACATGCCGGGCCGGGAGTTTTTCCAAACTGCCGTCGGACATGCGGTTGAATTCTATAAACACATTGTTCCAGATTTCCACCACCTGCGGATGGCCTTCGTTTACCAGTTCTCTGCCGGGCTTCAGGGCCCTTTCGGCATCGCTGCGCAAGTCTATGTGCACCTCGGTGCAGGGGCCGCAGGGGCCGGTATCGCCCATTTCCCAGAAGTTGTCTTTTTTATTGCCTTTCAGGATGTGGCTTTCGGGAAGGCACTTCAGCCAGTAATCCCGGCTTTCGGTATCCATGGGCAGATTTTCTGACGCATCTCCTTCAAATACAGTGGCATACAATCGGCTCTTGTCGAGTTTGTATCTTTCGGTGAGCAATTCCCAGCTCCATTCTATGGCTTCTTTTTTAAAGTAATCACCGAATGACCAGTTGCCCAGCATTTCGAACATGGTGTGGTGGTAGGTGTCGTGTCCTACTTCTTCCAGATCGTTGTGTTTTCCGCTCACCCTCAGGCACTTTTGGGTGTCGGCAATGCGCTTCGAGGGCGGGGTGGTGTTTCCGAGGAAATAATCTTTAAACTGGTTCATGCCCGCATTGGTAAACATGAGGGTAGGGTCGTTTTTTACCACGAGCGGGGCAGAGGGAACAATCAAATGGTCCTTGGATCGGAAAAAATCAAGAAAGGTTTGCCGGATTTCGGAAGCAGTCATCATATACAAATCACCTGAAAAGGGCCCCAAAGGTAGGAAAACGATTGGTACCTGCCTGCCTGTGCGCAGGAAGAAACTCCGCAAAACCCTGCTGTTCCTGATTCAGCCTTTTTTGCTGCGGCCAAACGGGATAAAATTGTTGTCCAAAGATGGGTTGGTTTTGGGTGTTTTTCGGGTTGTTTTTGGACTTCTGCAGGATGCTTCTGATCAACAGTTATTATCCTCAAGGCTTTGGCAAATCAAGCGGGAAGAGGCTGCGCCGGCCCTTTCGGTTTTTTTCTTGGCAGGACCAAAGGCGGGCTTTCCGGCTGAGGGATAGGAGCGGAAAGCCCGCAACGAGGAACGAGTGAGGACTTGCAGCGGATAGCCCGACCCCGACGCAGGAGGGGGCAGCCCCAAATGGTTGAAAGGATTTTTATGCGGAATCCGGGTGTTGGTCTTTCACCTTGCGCTATTTTTGATTTTTTTGCCTGTTCAGGTCGGGCTTGCCGGTTTTAAAAAATCGCATTTACGCTGTACACCTGCTTGAACCAGTGCTCCATGAAGGGGTCCATGAGTCGGTAGCCGCTTTCTTCGGGGACCACCATTTCTCTTTGCTCCATGGCGGCGAGGGCTGCCTGCACAGAGCTTGCCGAACCCAGTTTGTATTTCATGAGCCAGTCTTTGCCGGAGGGTTTCGCAACCCTGCCTTCCAGGGCAATGGCCTCCAGCAGGCGCCACTGCAGGTGGGTAAGAAGTTGATAAATAGACTCGTACACGGGCTGCCGGTCCAGTAGGAGGTCGTGAAAAAACAGCTCGAAATCTCTGGTTTTCCATTTTTTGGGTTTGGCTGCATACAGTCGGTTCATGGCCAGCTGTACATAATAGGTGTGCAGGTGCAGGCGGTCGAGCCAATCGGAGATGACCTCGGGTTCAAACTGCCTTTTTCCCGTCTCAAAATGATGCCGGATAAAGTCCAGATACTCGGATTTGTCCAGCGGCCGGAGTTCCATGATATCGGTGCTTTGGTAGAAAGGCCGGCCATAATCGGTGAACATGCCGGTGAGCAATTGGCGCTGACTTCCTGAAAAAATGGCCTTTACATTGGGGCAAAACTGGAGGATGGATCGCAGATGGGCTTCGGTGCCTTTTTCGGGATATTGGGTGATTTGCTGGAACTCATCCAGTGCCAGCCAGAGAGAGCCACCCCAGTTTTTGATGCCGTTGAAAATTTCCTCCAGTGACCGGAAGGCCTGGTCTTCGTTCCGGATGCCCAGCTCCAGGGAGGGCTGCCCGGATACGGGATCGAATTGGATAGAAGGCCGGATTCCGGAGAACAGATGGCCCACCCAGCGGATCAGTTTACGGGGTTGGGTTTCGATTTTTGGCAGGACTACTTTGCCCAGGGTATTGGCAAATTGTGCCAGATTTTGGGTAGAAAAAATCTCCACATATGCTGAAATATCGGCTTTATTTTGGTGAAAAAGGTGGGATATTGTGCCTGTTTTTCCCATTTTTCGGACGGAAAAAAGAGTGCAATTCCGGCCGTTTGTAAAGGCTGATTTTATTTTTTTTACTTCTTTGTTCCTGTTGCAGAAATAGTTGGGCGAAATATAGCCTTTTACTACGAATGGATTTTCCGGCGTTTCCATGTCTCAAAATTACGAAAAAAACATTACGAAAAAAACGTAACTAAAAAAGCGTAATAAATTTTACATCAGCAGAGGCGGAGTTTTCCTTTCGAGGGTGGGAGCCGGGCTGTTGTCAGTGGGCTTTCAATGCCTGTAAAACTCTGACCGCCCTGGCATGCGGTTCGCAGGGTTGGAGGGGGATATTGCCGGGTAAACCACAGCCACGGGCCAACCGGATTGAATGTCAAAGCTCTGAATGGCTGAACTATGTTTTGCTGGGAACAACTTTTTAGCCCGGCCAAACCTATGAGGTTTTCGAAGACCTCATGAGTTTTTTGCCTGAAAATCAATTATTTGTGGTTGCTTGTATTGAAGTCTGCCCAAAATGGTTTAAACTTATTTCCGTCACCTCGAAATGTAAATCCAGCCATTGCACCGGGTGCCGTTGGCCAGTTTCAGCACATAGAAAACGGTGTCATCCCCTCCCTCGGGATACCAATTGCCCTGGTAGTCGGAATCTGAGTAAATCAATTGGCCCCACCGGTTCCGGATTTGCAGGGAGGTTTTCGGGGGCAGGTTCTCAATTCTGAAGTTGTCGTTTTTGCCGTCACCGTTCAGGGTAATCAGGTTTGGGGCAGAAAGTGCTTCCACCTGAATGTCTTCGGAATAACTTTTTACGCAGGTCCCCCGAATTGCATCCAGCCTGATATTCAGGATTTTGGCCCTGTCGGGCACTATCCGGGGTTCTTTTTCTTCCGAAAAGTTGCCATCCCATGACCAGCGGTAGGCATTCGCACCCACGGAATTGTTTTTGAGAATCAGTTCGGGCGGGAGGTTGCAGTCAAGCAGGTTTTTTGTGTAAGCAAAGGCGGGAATCAACTCAGTTTTTTTATCCTGAATCCGGATTTTTTGCACAAGGGTATCCTTGCAATTGCTTTGATTTACAATCAGTTGAAGGGTGTATTCGCCTCTTTGGGGGAAGGTGTAATCTACTGTGTCGCCTGCAAAAACCAGATTGGGTTCCAGTCTCCAGGAGTAGGCTGCATTGGGGAAATTGCGGGCCACAAATTGGTAGTTGAGCACATCGTTGCAGGAGTCCAGGAGGCTTCGGGTAGTAAATTCGGCCTCCGGCTTTACCGGCCTGAGCTCAAAAATCTGACTGCCGGGGCAGTTCAGGGAATCCTGCATGGTCACATTCAGGGTGAGACTGTCGGTTCCCGTAGGCAGGCTTGCCTGATAGCCCTGCGGCTGTGCAATGGCAGGAGCGGGCCAGTTGTAGCTGTAGCCCGGACGATTTACGGCTGTCAGCACCAGGCTGTCGCCCGGACAGAAATTCAGCAAGGTATTGGGAATACTCAGAACGCCGCCCAAAACGAGGGTTCGGGTTGCCACATCTTCGGTCCGGCAGGTGGTGTCGTTTTTTACTTTCAGGGTAATGGTTTGAATACCCGGATTTTGTGCCGTAAAATTGGGTATTGTTCCTCCTCCGGTTTGGATGCTGTCATTTTCAAAATACCAGACAGCCGCCTGGCTGTTGAATGAATTGTTGTTGATTATCAGGGCCTCAGGTATGCAATTGTCGGCAGACGAGAGGGTAAAACCAGCCTTCAGCCGGCCCTCCTTCAGTTGAACACCTGCACTGGCGCGGCAGCCGTTCTGATCAGATATCTTCAGCACAAAACGACCGGGTACAGGGTTGCCAAACACAGGATTTCTTTGGGTAGAATCGCTCAATGCTTGTCCGGGTGACCAAATGAATGTTTGTCCATTGTTTGCGGCGGCGCTGAGGACCAGCGGCCCGTCCTGGCAAATCCTGTAGCTGGTATCGGAAAACAGAGGCAGGTCGAAAACCCGGATATTCAATGTATCACGGTCGGTTTTCAGACAGGAGCTGTCGTTTTCAACTTTCAGAACCACCCGATAATTTCCGGCATTGGGATATGGATGCGGAACGGAACTGAGGTTGGTAATGGTTGAATCGCCATTGCCCCAAAACCAGGTCGATTTTTTGGATCGGATGCTGAAATTTTGAAACTGAAAAACGGCGGGCCTGCACAATCTTAGGGTATCGGCACCGGCCGAAGCCCGAAGAATGCCGTTGCGGACCCGTACTACATTTTCGGCACGGCAGGCATTGCTGTCGCGGATGCTCAGCCGGAAATCCATATTCACAGGGTTAACAAACAGGGGAGATGCGGCTGCAGAGTCTGCGAGGAGATTGCCCGGGCTCCAGGACCATGATTTTCCCCGGTTTGCTGCTGCCACCAGATTGATGGGGCCTGCCTGACAAAAATATTGCAGGGTGTCGCCGAACTCCGGCAGGCTGAAGACCTGAACAGTCAGGGTATCGGTTCTTTCCTTCTCGCAGGTGGTATCGTTTCGAGCCTTCAACACCACCTTGTAAACACCGGCCTGGGTAAAGGTAAATGCCAATTGTCCGGCATTGCTCACGGTGGAATCACCGGTGTTCCAGAGCCATACCGATTGCTTACTCTGAAAACTCTTGTTCCGGAAATTGACAGTCAGCGGAACACAACCTTTCAGGGTATCGGCTTCGGCTTTGGCCCGCAGAATTCCGTTGCTTACTTTAAATTTCCCCGTGGATTGGCAGCCCAGGCTGGTGGATATTATAGCTTGATATACAATGCTTTGTGTGGGTCCGTTTACAACAGGAGCAGGAACAGCCGGATTGCTGAGGAAGGTAGCCGGTAACCACTGGTAGGAGTATGGCCCGGCCGGAAGAGCAGGCAGGCTAATATTTTGCCCCGGCTGGCAGAAAGCCAGGCTGTCACCCGGAAAGCCGGGTGCTTTCTGCACTGTAATGGGCACAGTGAGAGAATCGATAAAAGGGCAGGCCGTGTTGTTGATGGCGATCAGTTTTACATTGAATTGCCCGCCTTCGGAAAAAGTGTGGGTCACTTCTTCAGCGGTAGTGTCGTAAGCAGTTCCATCCTGAAAGTTCCAACGGTAAATTTCTCCGTTCAGGCTTAAATTATTGAAAGTGAGGCTAAGGGGAGCACAGCCCTGAATGGCTGATGGTTCGAATCTTGCCTTTACTGCCGAGAAATCGTATTTGAACAAGGCATTGTTGCATCTCCCGGAAGGATTAACATTCGATACCACACCGGGCGTAGTTGGAAAGGTAGAGGATCCGCCGCAGCCTGCACATACCGACTGATACACCACCCCTTTTTTATCAAAGCGGCTTGTGCCCCCGTCCACATGCTCGGAACCGCTGAGTGTATCGCCAAAAAAGGTAGCGAAGTTGAGTGCGACAGCATTTTTTTCGAGAACCATCATGTAAAAGTCCGAGCCATCGCTGTTGCGGATGAGGGCATCGGATGTAGTGGGCATTCCGGTAGTCAGGCCATTGTTGTAGTCGCCGGAATTATTGGTGAAACCTCCCCAGCCCGAGCAGTAAATCCTTCCGCAGTCGTCTACCAGGAAAGCCGTTGGTGAAATGTTGGGATTCAGGCTGCCGGAACCGAAACAGGTAGAAAAACGGGTAGAATCCAGATTTTTGCTCAGACAGGTGATGAACTGTGCAGAATTGGGGTTGGCATATACTCCGGGACTAACAGGCCAGTTACCGGTGGTTTGTCCAAACAGATAAACCTTTTCATTTTTATCAAACTGTACAAAGTAGCACTGGTCGTAGCTGTTGGTGCCCAGAAAGGTGGAACGCAAAGCCCCCGACGACGCCCCGGGGATGATTCGGCATACAAATCCGTCCACTTGTCCGGAAAATACCGGCCGCACGGTACCCGCTGTCGATGGAAAATTTGGACTGGCCGTGCCACCACTGAGGTAGATTTGGTTTTGGCTGTTGATTTGGATGGAATATGCAGCATCGTCCTGATTTCCACCCAAAAAGGTAGAGAATTCCAGGTTGGTGAGGTTCGAATTGAATCGGGCGCAAACGGCATCCGATCCAGCAGCCTTGCTTGCCTGAACAGGTTGCACAACAGGGAAATTGGAGCTGGATGTATTGGAGGCAATGTAAATGCGGCCCAGACTGTCGGTAACAACTTCCCCCCGGAACGAATCGCCGTAATTTTTCACCAAAGGGCTGTTGCCCGGACTTAAGAGCGTGAGAAGGCCGTCGTTGGCGGTGCCTCCCAAAAAAGTAGACCCGGTCAGTTGGGTGCCGTCGGGTGAAAACCGGGAAATCACAATATCGGAGCCCTGCCTGAATCTGACACTGGATTGGCCTGGGCCAAAAGGTGGAACATTTACTCCACCGTTGTAAGTCTGGTCGTAGGCCCCCGCGGTGGTTGGGAAGTTGGCAGAGGAACTCGCACCCAACACCACCAGATGGAGGTCTTTGTCTACCACCATAGAGGAGGGAACCTCGGCCTCCGCCCCCCCGAGATAGGTGGCAAAAAGCAATTGATTTCCCTGGCTGCTGAACTTCAGAATGCTGATATCGAAAGTAGAATAGAGAGCGAAGAAATTGGTGGTGTCGCCTTGGAAGCCGGATTGGAAGGCTCCTGTGGTTACAGGAAAGCGAGGACCCAGGGCAATGCCGCCGGCATAGGCTGTGCCGTTTTCGCCATAGGTGGCTGAAAATCCCCAATTGTCGGACCTTGAGCCCGAAAAGGAAGAAAATATCAGTACCGGGTCAATTACCAACGGCAACTTCGGATCATACCCAATGGGGAAATCAAAGCCAAATGAATTGGTGCCCAGTTGTTTAAACCGGCAGGGAACATTTTTTTTACCGTTCGGACTCATCTGAAAAGCAATCGGATGATCTTCGATCACGGTACCCAGACTCGTTTTTATTACCAGTTTGCCGTTTTGAAGAGAGGTAGCATCTGCTCCGTTGTATCGGGTACGGATGGCCTGCGGATCGGCCCCGGCCTGAAGATGGAATTCATATTTGAGCTGACCGTTGTCTTCCTTCCAAATCAGGTCTGTGCCGGGATAAATATCTTTTTGCACCATGCTCCCATACAGTGCCACACCCGACTTCCACCGGTTTGGATTGCTGCCGGTAAAATAGTTGTGGTAATGTCCTTTTTTTTCCCTGCCTTCGGTTCGGACTCCAACTTGCGCCCCGGTAAATTCCATTCGGTAGCAGTGATCTTTTGCGTTTGCCGGGTCACCTGAATGTCCGGCGTGTTGGTGGCCGCTACGGCTGCCGAAGTCAGAAAATACAAAGGCTGCTTCATTGCCCTTTATCCACAAATCGCCGTGATTTAGTTTTGCTCTGAACTGATAGGGAACCGGCCATTGGCCTTGGTTTTCAATAAATTCCAGTTGGGCCTCCGCATTGATTGAAAGGATGATAAAAAGAACGAAAAGCAGATTTTTTCCCATAAAGATGGTTTATAAAGACTGAAATAAAATACCAAACCGGATTCTGCCTCCTTTTCAGAATGTATGGAAAAGAAGCGCTTGAAACACTTTTTTTCATGAAGGCGGAAACACATTCTGTTTTGGCGGTCGGGTTTTTCCCGAATCCGGAACCCTTGGCTTCAGCAAAGTAAAGGACGGAAATGCAGATTGAAAAGGATTGATGCAAATGGTTCAAAAAGACCGATTTCAGGAAATTATAAAAAGTGATGCAGGTCTTGATTTTTTAGACAGATGCGGGTTTTTTATCAACAAATTGTGCTTAGCCCTTTAAAGTTGAATTTGATGAAGGAGCGGCACAAAAGAAAATACTCTTTGCTCCGTACAATACCTTGCCGCCCGTAACCATGATTGCCAAAGGCCAAAGTCAATTTTTAAGCTTTAATTCGATTGGTCTTGCGCAGGCATTTCTTCCTGATCAGGTTTGGAAAGTTCATGATTCAGGCAAAATATGGGTCGGAAAACAGTAATCGCAAAGTCCGGGTGTCAGCGGGAATACTCAAAAAGTCCAAAAACAAAAGATACAGAAAATTAAAGACGAAAAGTCGAAAAATAATTTTTACTTTTCCGTAGGCAAGGACAATTCTTTCCTATTTTCGGCCTTCCGAATTGAATTGTTCCATCATCCGTTTGTTGTCATTTAATCTGTGAGTCAGGCAAAGGAGGACCTTGAGTTTTTTCAGCAACTTGTTGGAAATCAATTGGGTATATTCCCATGGAGCTTTGATTTGCAGGACAATACTTTTCTGCTGCCTCCCGATTCGGCCATCCTTTTTTTGGGCAGGAAGAAAAATCCCCTGCACTATGATGATTTTTACACAGCCCTTCTGCCGGAGTCGCTTCGTTTGTTTTCTACTGCCATGGAAAAGGCCATCAATCTGGAGGAGGAATTCGTCATGGATTTGTTTTTTGAGCATGATCCCCGGACGGCGGTTCAATTTTCCTGCTTCACCCATACCAATTCTGAGGGTCATATTGTTCTTCGTGGTCTTTTGAAAAAGAAGGAAGAGCAGGCTGCATGGCCTCCGAAAGACGAAAATATGGAACTATGGCTCAATTCGGGCCTGAGTAAGTTTCAGGTAGTGGACGATGAAGGTGCTACGGTTGCCGAATTTGGCAGAAAACCAAGTCCTTCAACCCGGGGCATTGAATGGAAGGAAGGTCAGAGGATTTCCACGGTTTATGATTTTCGGAACAAGCCCCGGTACCAGATTGTGGCCGAGCTTGGCGAGCCCGTAATCCACAGGCAAGCGGAGAAAGACCCCGTTCAGAAACAGGAGAAGGCAGTGGAAGAAATTCCTTTGGAAGGCCTGCTGCATTTCTCAACGGACGAAGAAAAATATGTGGCCATAACCCATTGGCTGGGAAAGCATTTGCAGGCTCAGGTAGCCGCCCTCGGCATTTTCGACGGCAATCGTTTCGTTTGGAAAGCCTGGTGGAAAAGCCCCGTCGGGTACACCATGTACCCCAATGCATTTGCCGGCGAGTGGCTTCCCAATCCTGACTGGCTGATTGACCTGGAAATCAATCATCAGATTTCGCCTTTGCGTAACTGGTGGAGTCAGGAGGATTTGCCTTTTGAAATCCCGACCGAATACGGGGTTGGCTGGATGATTATGTCTGAGAATACCGCCCCCCGGACCACCGCCATTCTGGCTGTTAAAACCTTTGACCCTCAAAGCGTAAGGGGTAAAACTGCACAGGTTTTGAAAGGTCTGGGTCTATTGAAAAAATCAGATAAAAATCCTGAAAAACAGGGCCAAACATTACAGGAAGAAATCAGGCAAAGGGATTTGCTTATCAAAGAAATTAACCACCGGGCAAAGAACAATCTGGCTCTGGCTGCCAGTTTGGTAAAAATGGAGGCCGGATTCAGTAACGATGCCGATGCCCGAAAAATTCTCAAAAACACCCAAAAAAGACTGGAAACGCTGGCCTCGCTGCATGAACTGATGTACCGCGACCCGGCTGTTCAGGATTCGGTGGATATGCAGACATATCTTACACCGCTTGTAAATGGACTGGTTTCAAGCTTTGGAAATTCAAATCTGCTTTTAGAATTGCATGTCGATTCGGTTCGGCTGGAGGTAAAAAAAGCCAATACCATTGGTCTTCTGGTCAACGAACTGATATCCAACGCATTCAAGCATGCATTTGCTGTGCAGGAAGAAGGAATACTGAAAGTGGATTTTTTAGATAAGGGTGATTATATCAAACTAAGGGTCAGCGACAACGGACCCGGTTTTGATCCCGCTTCTGCCGCTGAAGATTCCCTGGGGAATATTCTGATTGAAGAGTTTTCGAGGCAACTGGATGCAAAAATGGAAATCGACGGTATGGTGGGCACCACCTACCTGATTGAATTCAAGAAGTAATCGCACAACCGTCAAAGAATAAGAACCGTGAAAAAAATCCTGATTGTAGAAGATGAAAGAATCCTGGCTTATGCCCTTAGAATGGATTTGCAAGAACTGGGTTTTCCGGAAATCAACATTGTATCCAACTGCGAAAGTGCCGTTTCAGCCGTTCAATCCGAAGATGTGGATGTGGTGCTGATGGATATCAATATTTCAGGAGAAAAATCAGGCATCGAAACCGCCGGCATGATTTCTGAATTTTCCAGGGTACCTATCATTTACCTGACGGGTGAAACAGACATTGAAACCCGGACCAAAGCAGAATCTGTGTCCAATTGCCGCGGCTACCTGGCCAAACCTGTGGCCATGCACCTGCTCGAACCCCTGCTTAACCAGGTTTTCAGCGCCTCCGAAATCTGATTTCTCAGGCTGGCTCCTGCTGGCTGAGACAATGAAAACTGCCCAGGCCCCAGATCAGATCAGTAGAATCTATGCCGTAAATCTTCCGGTCGGGAAAGCATTTTTGTATGGTTTGCAATGCAAGCGGGTCATTCTTGGCATCCCGAAAAGTAGGAACATACACGGCTCCGTTGCCAATGTAGAAATTGGCATAACTGGCTGGCAAGCGCTGATCTTCCCATACAACAGGCTGGGGCATAGGTAATTCTACTACATTCAATGCCTTGCCGTTGATCAGTGTAAATCTTTTGAGCCTTTCCAGATTGTCCTGTAAAATGGTGTAGTTTTCGTCTTCCGGATCTTTCTCTGTTACCGCCAGAACAGTGTCTGGTTTCACAAATCGGGCAATATCGTCAATGTGGCCATCCGTATCATCGCCTGCTATGCCTTCTTCCAGCCACAAAATCTGGTCCACATGATAATATTCTTTCAGGTACCACTCTATCTGCTCACGGTTGAGGTCCGGATTTCGATTTTCATTCAGCAGGCAGGCTGAGGTGGTAAGCAGGGTGCAGGCACCATTGAATTCCACCGAGCCGCCTTCCATCACGATTCCGGGATAAAACACAGGCAACTGCAACAATTCACCCACCCTGGTGGGAATGACATCGTCCAGATCGAAAGGAGGATATTTCCCTCCCCATGCATTGTAGTCCCAATCTACTATGGCTCTTTTGCCCTTCTCGGATTTGTGAAGCAGAAAAGCCGGTCCGTGGTCGCGGCACCAGGCATCATTGCTGGGAAAGTGGTGAAACCGGATGTGGTTCCAGTTGATATCAAATGACTTAAGCCGTTGTTTGGCGGCTGCTTCCATTTCAGGTCCGGCCACATTGATGTTGACCAACTCATGAAAACTGAGCTTTCCAATGAATTCGCAATAAGCCGGATAGGCTGCTTCCAGTTTGCCGGGCCATGATTCCTCTTTATGAATCCAGCTCAGCCATGTAGAAGCATGCCGGGCCCATTCAGGGGGGAAATAATATCCCAGTTGCCGTGGAGTAAATTCTTCCGGATTCAGATTAGCCATGCTTAGGGGTTCGGCATAGATTGCCTACGTTTGCGGAGCAAAACAACACAAAAGCACCGAAAGATGCGGTTTGAAATTCTTCAGAAGGACAAAAATTCTTCAGCCAGAGCCGGCCTGCTGGAAACCGGCCACGGAAGTATTCCTACACCAATTTTTATGCCGGTAGGAACAGGGGGAACCGTTAAAGCCGTGCATCAGAGGGAGTTGATAGAGGACGTAGAAGCAAAAATCATCCTGGGAAACACTTACCATTTATATCTGCGGCCCGGAACCGATGTGCTCGAAAGTGCCGGCGGATTACACAAATTCATCCATTGGGACCGTCCTGTTCTCACCGACAGCGGGGGGTATCAGGTCTTCAGTTTGGCAGCGCAAAGAAAAATTTCTGAAAATGGGGTTACATTCAAATCGCACATAGACGGCAGCAGTCACCTGTTTACTCCCGAAAAATCCATGGAGATTCAGCGCTCCATCGGGGCCGATATTGTCATGGCTTTCGATATTTGTCCGCCCTATCCGAGCACATACAAGGATGCTAAAGATTCCATGGACATCACCCACCGATGGTTGAAGCGCTGCATAGATTACCTAAACCAAACGGAGCCCAAATACGGACATCCTCAAAGCCTGTTTCCTATTGTACAGGGGTCGTCTTTCAGGGATCTCAGGGAAGAATCTGCCTCCTTCATAGCCTCATGCGATATGCCCGGCAATGCCATAGGTGGTCTTTCGGTAGGCGAACCTGCCGAAATGATGTATGAGCATACGGCCTATGTCACAGACATATTGCCTCAGGATAAGCCCAGATACCTTATGGGTGTAGGTACACCCGAGAATATTCTGACCTGCATCGGTCTGGGTGTAGATATGTTTGATTGCGTAATGCCCACCCGCAATGGAAGGAACGGAATGTTGTTTACAACAGAAGGCATCATCAACATCAAAAATGAAAAATGGAAATACGATCATTCGCCCATAGACAGTGAATTGGAAAGCCATTCGAGCCAGTATTATTCCAAATCTTACCTGCGGCATCTGTTCATTTCCAAAGAATTTCTTGCGCTGCAGATTGCATCCCTTCAAAACCTTGCCTTTTATCTTTTTCTTGTAAGTGAGGCAAGGAAAAAGATTATCAATCAGGAATTTAATTCCTGGAAAGAAGAAGCTGTTCGGCGGTATATGCGTCGTCTCTGAGGCCGGAATACCACCTCCGGAAAATTGCACATTATTTCGCTTTCCTGCCGGGTATTACAGGAATACTGTATTGCTGATTTCACCGGACATTCTCGTTTTGGTTATTCTTTGTTTTGTAGCCTGAGTGCCACAAATATGACTGTTCTCAAATTCCTTTCCGATCAGCACTTCCTGGCAGACATTCTGAATCGTCTGGGACCAATGATTTGGACAAAGGATATCAAGTCAGGTCAGGTTACTTTTCTAACCGATAATTTTTCTGAAGTATTTGAAGTTCCAATGGACCTGATTCGATTGGAACCTTCTGTAATGCTCAGAGCGATCCAT
Source organism: Hymenobacteraceae bacterium (assembly GCA_947459175.1). GTDB lineage: Bacteria > Bacteroidota > Bacteroidia > Cytophagales > Flexibacteraceae > CAMDMI01. Next base: position 2,426 of record CANHCT010000052.1, on the reverse strand, counting down.
AAAGAGGATCTTCCGTTTGTGGATCTTTTTTCCAAAGCCTTGCTTTCCAATCAATATGAGGAATCTGAATACCGGATTGTAACCCCCTCTGACAAGGTGAAGTGGGTAATGGAGCGAAAGCAATTGGTAAAAAATGACAAAGGAGAAATCATTCGACTGAATGTTTTTCTATTAGAAATTACCCAACAAAAAGAAGAGGCACTCCGGGTCGGGGAGTCCGAAAAAATTTATAGAAATCTGTTTCACCGGCATCCCGGACCTATGTGGGTATATGATACGGAAACTCTTGAATTTCTTGATGTTAATGAAGCTGCAGTTAAATTTTACGGATATACTGCGGATGAATTTTATCGAATGACAGTTAGGCAAATTCGTCCCCGGGAGGATGTTCCGGAGTTACTTTCAGCCATTCAAAACAACAATTTCAAAGAATATCAGGGCAAAAAATGTAAGCACATCCGAAAAGATGGTAGTTCTGTTTATGTGCAGTTGTTTTCCAACCCCATTGAATACAAGGGACGGCCTGCAAGGGTGGTACTGGCTACCAATATCACCAAGGAGATGGAGGCCGAATGGCTTCGGGAAAAAGAATCGCGGTACTTAAAGTATTTTGAAGAAGCCGTTTCCAAAAGCAGCTTGCTTGCCCTTACGGACGATCAGGGCAACCTCTTGCGGGTGAATGAAAATTTGCTTCACAAAACCGGATTGCCAGCCGAATCGATAATCGGAAAAAAATGGAATACACTGTTGGCCGGACTGCCTTCCGGAACGGATTGGAAGGAAGAAGTCAGGGCATCCATCATGCGGGGAGATACCTGGAAGGGTGAGTGCAAATTAAAATTGGCAAATGGGAATTTTAAATGGATAAATTGTTCTTTTATACCCATTTACAAAGAAGGTGAAGAAGAAATGTGCTGCCTGTTTATGGCCGAAGACATCTCGGGTTTGAAAGAAACTGAGCGGCAAAACAAAGAGTATGCCCAGCGAATTCACAATATATTGGAGGGGATAACCGATGCTATTTTTGTACTCGATAAAGACTGGAATTTTACCAACTCCAACACCGAAGCCGAGCGCTTGCTGAACAAAAAAACCGGAGAGATGCGGGGAAAAAATATCTGGGAGATTTTTCCCAGAGAAGAGGGATTCCGCTTTTACCAGTATTTCAGAAAAGCCAAGAAGAAGCGAATCATAGTGGAATTTGAAGAGTATTTTTCTCCCAAAGACCGCTGGTACGATATTTCAATTTATCCCTCGGCCGACGGTTTGGTGGTGTGCTTTCGTGATGTAACCGAAAGGAGAAGCAAAGATTTGGAAAGGAAGCAACTAATGGACCAGTTGTTCATTCAAAACCGTGATCTTGATGAGTTTACCTATATTACCTCACATAGTCTCAGGGCGCATATTGCCAATATTTCCATGCTTTGTTCGGCCATTGATCCGGCCGGGCTTACCCCTGCAAATCAGGAAATTTTTGAAAGGATTTTTCAATCTTCGGGCAATCTGGACATTGTTATTTCGGATCTCAATACCATCCTCACCATAAAAAACCGGAAATCCCGGCTGGTGGAAAAAATTTCGGTTCAAAACTCTTTTGTAAATGCCATCTCCAGGATTCCCAATGAGTACGCCTCTTTCAAGAAGAATATTCATACCGATTTTGGAGAAGATTTAGAATTTCTATCCATTAGAAATCATTTGGAAACCATTCTTTTTCAGGTGATTGTAAATTCCATTCGATTCCGATCCATGCAGGATGCCCCCAAAATTGAAGTATCTGCATACCGGAAAAGCAATCATATTGTACTGCAGGTAAAAGACAATGGCAGGGGAATGGATATGGAAAAAATCGGGCCTCAGGTGGGTAAATTGTACAAAACTTTTTGCCCCGGTGTGTCCGGAAAAGGCCTTGGCTTGTATCTCTGCCGGTTGCTGGCAGAGGGATTGGGAGGTAAAATGGAGTTGGAATCTCAACCCGGAGAGGGTACCACAGTCACCCTCATTCTACCCAAAAAGCTACGCAAAAACTGAATTGGCTGTGGATAATATCCAGCATCGGTAAGGGTAATTTGGTTTGCAAGCCATTCATTTTCTTTATTTCACGAAAAATAAACATTTGTTCAAAAGCCGTTGGCCTGCTCATTCCTGAACCTGGATAGCTTTTATTTCAAGAGGTAAGCCTGCCGTGCCAGCAAAGCCCATCCTGAAAGAAATGCCAGTCCACCCAGTGGCGCCAAAGCACCGGGCCAGGTGATGCCGGCTGCGCAAATGAAGTATAATGAGCCGGAGAAAATCAGGGTTCCGGAGGCAAACAGAATTGCAACAACTGAAAATGCTTTGTTTGGGAACAACTTCGCAATAATGCCCGTGATAATCAATGCAATGGCATGAAAAAACTGGTAGTGAACAGCAGTTTCATAGGTGCC
>CANHCT010000051.1 GCA_947459175.1 Hymenobacteraceae bacterium | reverse complement strand
TGAGTTGAAAGGTGAAAGATTGGTTTTTCCGACCCTCCAGGTTACTGTTTGACTGGAGCCTCCCTCCCAGACCACAGAGGAAATATTGGGGGTTAAAACCTGAAAAGCTCCTCCGGCAGTATCCGATGTCATCTGAAAGGTGGTAGAAATAACCCCACCTGCTCCGGCGTTATTGTCCCTTACAGTCAGCTTGAATTTGACACTCCTGCTGGTGGTGGGAAGGCGCTCGCCAAGCGAAGATGTATTGGCTACCACATTGGACAAATTTGGAAAAAAACGGGTTTGGGAAGCAGCCGGAGAAAAAGACCTGAAAATCGGAGCGGTTCCGGTAGGGTTGGCCAAAGTGGATGCAGGTCCAAGATCATTTTGTTCCCAGCAATAAGTAAGGGCATTGCCATTGGCATCTGTGGCCAAAGGGGCAGTTAACTTGAACGGGGTGGATACGGGAATAACTCTGGAGCCCGGAATGGCAGGCAGAACGGGGGTATTGTTGCCTGTACTTTGCTGAACTGCACATCCATTACCGCCCCCGGTATTGGTGAACGAAATAATTTGCTCATAGCTCCTGAAATGGAAATAAGCATCCGAATTGTTTTGGGTGTTATCCGAGTCGCAAAGACCTGCATAGGCCATGATGGTGGTGCCGCTGCCCGGCTCGTAGGCTGCAGTGGATGCCCGGTTTCCGCCCCCGCAACCTCCTGATTCAGAATTGAAAGTATGATCGCCGCTAAACTGATGACCAATTTCATGTGCTACATAATCAATATCAAAAGGGTCTCCTACGGGGCTGGGCGAACCGGTTACCCCCCGGGCTTTGTTTGTAGAAGAACAGACACTTCCTTTGGCGGCAATGCCTCCGCCCCCTGTGCTGAATACATGGCCGATATCGTAGTTGGTGCCACCAATCACATTATTAAATGTGGTTTGGTTTTGATTGAGCATTGCGGACCCGCTGCTGTTGGTGTATGGGTCTGTATTTGCATTGGTATAAATCAGCAGGTTATTGTTGGAAATCAGAACCATGCGGATGCAGACTTCTTTTTCATACACACCATTGATCCGGTTGAGTGAGGTTGCAATGGCAGAAGCAGCCTGGGTGACACCACCATGAAAACTGGTATATTCTCCTGTTGTTGCTATGCCGATACGATAAACCCTCCTTGTAGCACCGGTGTTCAAAACCGATTCGGTTTGCGGACCTACAGGCAGACCGGATTCGGCTTCGCTCTCAAATCCGCAAACAAATTGCTTGCCTGCAGCGGCTGCATTAAAATCTTTTTTCAGATATACCTGATACTGAGTGTCGTTTTCCGAAAATGCCGGATCTATAAACCAGGTTTCACCCGCACCTATGACCATGGCATGGAAACCTTTTTGAGTAAAATCTACCTTGCAAATGGCTGTAGGATCGTCGAGGCCCTGACCCGTGTAAGTCCGGATAAAATCCCACTTTTGCTTCAGACCCTCCTCCATCATATCGTAAGAAGCAAAGGCAAAACGCTTCAATACTCCGCCGGGACCGGGAATGGCGATTATCTTTCCATAATTCTTTATTATTCCTTCCTTCTCCGCAGGACAGGTTGCAAATTCAGCTTTCAGCGCCGGAAGGTCTGCCCGGAAATAGTTGGCCTTTTCAGGTTTTATCCAAACAACACCTTGAGGCCTGAGGTCAGAAACCCCGATGGCTGACCATTGGGCGACGGAAAAAGGCGCATTTAAAAATAAACAAAAAGCAGAAAAACAGAAATAAGTCAGGACTTTTTTCATTTTGGAAGAGTAGAATCGGCTTAAAATAACCTAATTTGGTGAGCTGCAAAAGTAACCAAAGGATTTATTTATATTTCTCTCGTTTTCCGAAGAATTTTCTGATTTGGCCAATTATTGAAATACATCAAATTGAAAATTCCCAGCCTGAAACCAAAAAAGAAGCCGCTCATCCCAAATTGGATCAGTAATAATAATTTTCACCGAAATTGGCAATTAAAATTATTTTTAAAAACATGAAAAAACTCATCTTTTGTATCATGGCCTCCGGAATGGCCGCCTTTTGCACCCTTCAGTCTTTTGCCGGCATTTACAAAATAAAAGTTACTGATTTTGAAAGTGTTAACCTTCGAATTCCGGCCGATGTGATTTGGTCTGAATCGGGCTCAGCTACCTGTATTTTGGAGTGTTCGGCCGAAGCTGAAGAAAAAATTGAAATCGTTTCAGAAGGGCAGACTCTGGTAATAAAAAAGCGTGGAGGAAATTCTGTTTTCGAATCGGATTTTAAGGGCAAGATCAAGATCACATTGGCCGGAAAAAAGCTGGACCGTGTGGACATCAATGGCTCCGGTGATTTTGAAATGAAAAATCCTTCCGGCACCGAAAAATTCGAATACAACATCAACGGAAGCGGTAACCTGAAGGCAGATGTAAAATCCAATACCTGCTCGGGTACCATCAACGGGTCGGGTGACGTCACCATAAAAGGGACGGCCAGCAAATTCGATCTGGATATCAACGGGTCGGGCGAAGTCAATGCCCTGGACTTTGTTTGCGGCTCGGTGGAAATAGAAATAGCCGGCAGCGGCGATGCCAAGGTAAATGCCACCGAAAATCTGGATATAAAAATTGCCGGAAGCGGTGATGTTTCCTATCGGGGCAACCCTAAAAGTGTGAGACAAAAGGTGGCCGGGTCGGGAGAAATAATAAAAATATGAGCGGTTTCGGTTTATTTATTGATACCTTTCCGGCTTTAAATTTTAACAATAAATGCAAGTAAATGAAAACAAGGTGGTTAGCCTTAGCTATCATCTTGAAGTAAGCGAAGGTCCGGAGGCTGTCCGCACTTTCGTAGAGAAAACAGAAGCCGGCAATCCCCTTACCTTTTTGTTTGGCGTGGGCAGCATGATTCCTGGCTTTGAAAGGGCTTTGGAAGGTATGTCTCAGGGTGATGTGTTTGATTTTTCCATAGCGCCCGAAGAGGCATACGGCATCAGTTCTGACGATGAAATCGTAGAATTGCCCTACTCCATATTTGAAGAAGAAGTAAAGCAACACCCCGATTTGCTGACGATCGGAAACCTCATCCCTATGAACGACGGGCAGGGCCACACCTTTCAAGGCAAGGTAAAATCCGTGAGCATGGAAACCGTTACCATGGATTTCAACCATCCTCTTGCAGGAAAAACCCTGCATTTCAAAGGAACGATTGAAAGCCTCCGTGAAGCAGAACCGGAAGAAATCTCACACGGCCATGTGCATGGCCCGGGCGGTCACCACCATTGATTTTTTCAGAGGGCTCCGGCCCTCTTTTTTTTCCCTTACAAGTATGGCAGGAATTAGTCCTGCCATTGATTTTTAAAATTCTCCTTCCATCCGCCCTGTAAACCGAAGCAATGGATATTGTTTTTCAAATGAAATAGCCTGATACCTTTGCAGCTCAATTCATAATCAATTTTCATGTTCAAATTAACCAAATGGGCCAAAGCCGTGGCGGCAGGCCTTTTTCTAATCAGCAGGGCAGCGGTTGCCGACGAAGGCATGTGGCCCCTTACCATGCTTTCCCAATTGCAGGACAAGATGACAGCCAGAGGGCTGAAACTGACCGCGGAAGACATTTACAGCATCAATAAAAGCTCATTGAAAGATGGCGTGGTGAGGCTGGTAAACAAACAAAACCGAATGTTTTGTACCGGAGAAATCATAAGCTCCGAAGGCTTGTTCCTTACCAATCACCACTGCGGATACGGTGCGATTCAGGAATTATCGAGCCCGGCTGATAATATCCTTCAAAACGGATTCTGGGCCCGCAACCGCAGCGAGGAGCGGCCGGCCAATTTCAATATTGCCCTTCTTGCAAAGGTAGAAGATGTGACCGAACAAGTATTGAAAGGTATTCCCCTTGCCCAAAGCGAACCCGAAAGGGCAATGGCGCTGCGTGCAGCCTCCGGCAAAGTGACTGAAGAAATCATCAAAAGAGAAAAGGAAAAAGGCAATGAACTGCTGGTAGAACTTATCCCGTTTTTTGCAGGCAACCGTTATTTGGCTATGTATTATGAAATCTACAAAGACATCCGTTTGGTAGGCACGCCTCCCGAAAATATGGGAAAATTCGGTGGTGATACCGATAACTGGATGTGGCCGAGGCATACCGCTGATTTCAGTATGTTCAGAATATATGCCGGAAAGCAAAACAAACCGGCCGCTTTCAGCAAAGAAAATCAGCCTTATGTTCCCAAGCATTTCTTTCCCATCAATACATCCGGTGTTTCCCTCGGCGACTATGCCATGATCATGGGATATCCCGGCCGTACATCCCGCTATGCCTACAGCGATAACATCAATTTTCTGACGGAAAAGGAAAGACCAACCCGGGTAAACCTGCGGAGGGCCGTTCTGGATCAGTATGAAAACTACATGAAGAAAGACCAGAAAATCAGGCTGATGTATGCCGACAAGCATGCCGGATTGTCCAACTACTGGAAGAAATTTTTGGGAGAAAGGGATGGCCTGAAAGCCCTCAAAATAGCGGATAGAAGAAAAGCCGTTGAAGATGAATTCCGGGCCTGGGTGAAGAAAAACGGCAAAGAGTCCACCTATAGTGATGTGTTCAATATCTACGCCGAAATCGTGGAAATGAATAAGAAGTATGGTCTTTTCAATGTGTACTTCGGAGACGGGATGGCCAACAGTCAGATCATCACCCACTCCATGGAATACACCTCGGAAGCCGACAGCCTCATGGCAAAAGACAAAGCCGTGGTGCAGAGAGCCAAAGACAGATTGTCGAAATCGGCAGGCGAGGCCATGAACATGTACAAGGAATTTTACGCACCCATTGAAAGGGATGTATTCGAAGTGGTAATGAAAATGACCTGCGAAGGCATGGACAAAAGCCTTCAACCCAAAGAAATGAGCGACTTGGCCATAAAATATAAGGGCGACTACAAAAAAATGGCCGATGATGTGATGGCAAAAAGTCTTTTTGCCGATTCCAGCAGACTGAAGGCCTTTTTGATGAAACCTGACGGCAAGATTCTGGCCAAAGACCCTGTTTTAAATATGGTAAAAGGATTGTTGAAAAAGTCTGAGGAAATCGGGCAGGCCATGATGCCGCTTCAGATGAAAAGCAGCCGGGCAAGCCGGCTCCTGCAGGCCGGTATTCTGGAAATGAACCCCGGTGCAACATTGGGTCCGGATGCGAACGGCACCATGCGCCTCACCTATGGCCGCGTACTGGATTATCAACCCAAAGATGCCGTTCAGATGAACTATCTGTGTACCCATCAGGGCATAATGGAAAAATACATCAAAGGCGACTATGAATTTGATGCGCCCGGCAAACTGATGGAAATGCTGAAAAACAAAGACTTTGGCCGCTGGGCGGATAAAAGCGGCAACCTTCCCGTTTGCTTCCTGACCGACAACGACATCACCGGCGGAAATTCCGGAAGCCCGGTAATCAATGCCCGCGGGGAATTGATCGGAACTGCCTTTGACGGCAACTGGGAGGCGATTTCTTCAGATTTTGCCTTCGAGCCCAAACTGCAGCGCACCATCAACCTCGATATCCGGTACACCCTTTTTATTGTGGAAAAACTTGCGGGTGCCGGTCACCTCCTGAATGAAATGAAACTGGTTCAGACAATGCCGGAATTGCCTCCTGCGCCCCCCGCAGCAGCTGTTCCTGTACTGGAAGAAGTGAAGCCCATGCCTGCCCCGGCGGTAAAACCAGCTTCTGTACCTGCCAAAAAAGGAGGAGCCAGAAAAACTGCGCCCTAAGACAAAATCCGGATCGCTTTGCATTCAAAAGCCACTCTCTGAGTGGCTTTTTTTTATTGTTACAGGCCGGCAAACAAAAATTTTTTGTAATAAAAATTTAATGAGAATGTTTGGAACTTACCTTTTCCGTCTCTTTCTTTAAGCCATTATTTTACCTCCGAAACAACCAAATTATTTTAACTCATGATAGCCCAGATAACCGAGGGAGTAAGGGTAAGTGTAGAAACCGAATACCAGTCTGATTACTCCAATCCGGAACAAGACCACTTTGTTTTTACATACAAAATCCTGATAGAGAACCATTCCCAGTCTACCATTCAGCTGCTTAGGCGTCATTGGCTGATTTTCAGCCTGTTGGGAGAAGCGAGAGAGGTGGAGGGCGAAGGTGTCGTAGGGCAACAAGTGATTTTGGAGCCCGGAGAATTTCATGAATATGTAAGCGGTTGCCACCTCAAATCCGGAGTAGGCAAAATGCTGGGGACCTATCTGATGGAAAGGGTGGTGGACGGCAGTCAGTTTATGGTAAACATACCCGAGTTCACTATGATGGTGCCCTGGAAAATGAATTGATCTCAGCCAGCCGAACTGGCACCTTCCTTTTAGGGCAATCCCCTTTTTTCTATGAATTCAGCCCCATGGCAATGTGCCGAAAAATAAATCCTGTTTTTTTAACTGCTCATGTAAATACTTGTTTATCAGACAATCAGATTTTTTTCTCCGATTCAAAAGAAAAAAAGGTTTTCAGTACAGGACTCTGTTTTCTCTTGCTGCAATTATTCCGTCCTGGTTTTTCAGCCCTAATAATTTTCCTTTTGTTTTTTTCCTCTTCGGGCATGGCCTCAGGGCAAAGCATCCGCTTCAGGGCATTTTTCGGAAAAGAACCTGTAGAGTGGGATAACAAGGTCTTTCGTTCTGCTGCCGGAGAAACATTTCGCTTCAGTCAATTGGCATTCTATCTGTCTGATTTTTCCTGGTATGGAGACGAAGGTCAGATTCTGCATGAATCCGGCCGGGTGGAACTTCTGAAAGCCGATTCAGAACAAGACAGTATGCAAATACGGGCCACAGGGAAAGCCAAGCGGTTGTGTTTCCGCCTTGGGCTGGACAGTGCCACTCAGGTTTCCGGCGAGACCCGCGGACCCCTTGACCCCGCTCTGGGTATGTACTGGGCCTGGAATACCGGCTATATTCAATGTAAGCTGGAGGGAGTATCTTCGGCTTCCGGGGGAAAAAACGGCCAATTCGAATTTCATCTTGGGGGTTACCGGAGCCCCTGCCCTACTGACTTCCCGGTTTGTCTGTCTTTTGCGGAAGCATATCGGAATCAGGAGATTCGGCTGAATCTGAAACCCCTGATGGATGCCGTATCGCTTAAAAAAAACTGGTCGGTAATCAGCCCGGGGGAACAAGCCAACCGGATGGTTCAAATTATCGCAAATGCTTTTGAAACAGCAGAAACGAAATGAACCGATTGTTGCTGCTGTTTTTTCTTTTCATGGCCATTGCTGCAGTTCCGGCCATTCAAAAAGCGATTTTCAAACCTGAGAAAAGGGATATTTTCTGGCCCTCATCATGGCCGGCACCGGTTTACAATTTCAAAAAAAATCCTCCAACGAAAGAAGGATTTGAGTTAGGCCGGGCCTTGTTCTATGACCCCATTCTCTCCCGCGATTCCAGCATTTCCTGTTCTTCCTGCCATCTGAGTTTTACGGGCTTTGCCCACAACGACCATGCATTGAGCCACGGCATTGAAGGCCGAATCGGGAAACGAAATGCACCTGCGCTCATGAACCTGATCTGGAGTCCGGTTTTTCATTGGGACGGGGGAGTTTTGCATTTGGAACAACAAGCCATCAACCCCATTTCGCAAGCAGATGAAATGGGCTCCTCTCTTCCGGAAGTACTGAAAAAACTGAACCGCCGTCCGGAATACCGAAAAATGTTCTTCCGGGCTTTTGGCGATTCCATGATCCGGACTGACAATTTCCTGAAAGGCCTTGCGCAGTTTACCGCAAGCCTCATTTCATGCCGCTCAAGGTACGACCTGTATACAGCCGGCGACAGCAATGCAAGGTTCAGCGAACAGGAGAAAAATGGACTGCTGCTGTTTCGGAAAAATTGCTCTTCCTGTCATCCGGAGCCGCTTTTTACAAATTACACTTTTCAAAACAACCTGATTAAACCCGACAGCGCTGCACCCGACTCCGGCCGTTTTCTAATCACAGGAAGAAAAGAAGACATTTTTAAGTTTAAAGTTCCGGCGCTGCGCAACATTGCCCTCACCTACCCCTATATGCACGATGGCCGGTTCCGTAATTTGAAGCAGGTTTTATCTCATTATGAGGCAATAGGACAGGCCGAAAAAGGCCGTTGGTCGGAAAACTCCCCGTACGGCGACAAAGAGAAAAAAGATATTCTGGCCTTTTTGCTAACTTTGACAGACAGCTCGTTCCTGAGAAATAAAACATTTCATCATCCTTCCTTTCAAAAATAACCATGAAGGTTAAATCATTCTTTATTCTGGGCATGTTCAGTTTTTCGGTATACGCCCAAACCAACCCGGCCATTACCTCCTGGCTGATCAATACAAACGGGCAAAAATCGAGGCGTTACGCGGCAGGCAGTTCCACCCTTATTCAGGGCACCGACTCAGTAAATGTCCAAAGGGTATCCTATTCATCCAATTTTGTCTATGTCAAAACAAAAGGATTGCCGGCTTATCCAACCGGCCCTTTTCAGGACGGCAACCCCTCGGTAGCCACCAACCAGAATGCCATTTTTAAATTTCCTTTGAATCCTGTACCCAATACGGGCACGCCTACGGCTACAACAGGCGGGAATATTGGCGTTTTTATCAATGGAGTCGCCCTTTTTGATTACCGCGATGGTGTAGCCTGGAACCCCGCTACCAATGCCCTGTGCGGAGGCCCGGGCAATCCTCCCTGCCCCGGAGGCCCGATGGCGAGCATGACATGGAACCGCGATGCCATTCCGGCCGAAAGACCGGGATTTGACTGCGCAAAAGGGCATCCTGCCATGGGCAATTACCACCACCACCAAAATCCTTCTGCTTTCCGGTTTGACCTGAGTGTGATTTCCAATGTCTGTGACCTGTATGTCTCAGATGGCTTGTACACCCTGGATTCTACCCAGCATTCGCCGCTTCTGGGTTTTGCTTACGATGGCTACCCGATTTACGGCGCATATGGTTTTCGCAATGCAAACGGCAGCGGCGGCATCACCCGCATGAAATCGGGATACAGGCTTCGCAACATCAGCGTACGAAATACCAACGCAGCCGGCCAAACCGTAAGTGCAGGTCCTGCTGTCAGCACAACCTACCCTTTGGGCTATTTCAGAGAAGATTATGAATTTGTTTCCGGCTCTTCGCCTGATGTGCTCGATGTACACAACGGAAGATTTGCCGTTACCCCCGAATATCCGAACGGAACCTATGCCTACTACTGTACGATAGATAAAAACTGGAATTCTGCTTATCCTTACGCTGTTGGCCCAACCTTTTACGGAGTGTATGCCAACCGAAAGGTAACCAGCATCACCGAGCCGGTAACTGTATACACTCCCAATGTAAGCAGCAATCCGGACATGCTCAGCAACAGCCAAGCCATGATCGTTTTCCCGAATCCTGCAGAGGATTTTGCAGTAGTTCAGACGCGTGAGCTAAACCGGAGCGACCTGCAGGTGGAGTTGTTTGATCTGAGCGGAAGACTAATTCAGACAAAGCAAATATTGCAGGGCAGTACCTTCTGTATTTTTGACCTGCAAACCCTGTATTCAGGCGTGTACAATATCCGTATTTCAGACGGCACGGGGGTAAAGAATCTGCCCCTGATGGTCCGCTGATTTGGAGGCTGCCGATTCTCAGGAAATAAACCCTATTCGGTAAGCATAGGCCTGCTTATCAATCTCTTACAATGGTTTGCTCGCGGCCCGGTCCGGTGGAAATGAGGGAAACGGGCACACCCAGTTGTTCCTCTATAAAACGGCAATACTTCTGATAAGTCAGCGGCAGGGTATCCCATGAACGGGCTTCTGCCAATCCGGCAGGCCAGCCTTCCATGTTGTGGTACACTGGTGAAACTTTGGTTCTGACCATGTCAAAGGGCAATTCTGAAACGAGGTCCCCTTCCGCAGAATGGTAGGATGTGCAAACTTTCACCTGCTCGAAACAGTCGAGTACATCGCCTTTCATGAGCAACAATTCGGTGGTGGCATTGATCATGTTGGCAAACCTGAGTGCGGGGAGATCGAGCCATCCGGTGCGGCGGGGCCGGCCTGTGGTAGAGCCGAATTCATGACCCGCTTTTCTGATTTTTTCGCCCGTTTCATCGGCCAGTTCGGTAGGAAAAGGTCCGCTGCCCACACGGGTGCAATAAGCTTTGGCAATGCCCATTACCTTGCGAATGTGGCGCGGGGCAATACCCAAACCAGTACAGGCCCCCGCAGTGGTGGTGCTGCTGGAAGTTACAAACGGGTAACTGCCAAAATCAATGTCCAGCATGGCCCCCTGAGCGCCTTCGGCCAGAATGGAGTCCCCGTTCCAAAGCCAGTCGTTCAACAGGTATTCGGTATTCACAATTCTGAAAGTGCGCAATTCGGCTACGGCTGAAAAAAAAGCAGCCTCCATTTCAGCAAGTCCTGCCTCGTCCCAGGCACCGTGCCGAAGGAGATTGATATGGGAATTTTTCAGGTTTTGGTAACGGGAATCGAAGTCGGGGCTGAGGAGATCACCGAGGCGCAGACCCTGGCGGGCGTATTTGTCCTGATACCCGGGTCCTATACCTTTTAGGGTGGAACCGATTTTTTGCTCTCCTTTCAGGGCTTCACTTGCCCGGTCCAGTAGTTTGTGGGTGGGCAGAATCATTTGTGCCCTGTTGGACAGGAACAGATTTTCCTTTACATTCAATCCGGTTTTCTCCAGTCCTTTCACCTCAGCAGAAAAAACAATGGGGTCAAGGACTACACCATTGCCGATCACATTCCGTGCACCGGGCCGAAAAATACCGGAGGGAATCTGATGCAGCACATGTTTTTGGCCGTTGATTACCAGCGTATGCCCCGCATTGGGACCACCCTGAAACCGGGCCACCACCTTGTACTGAGGGGCAATGAAGTCCACTACTTTTCCTTTTCCCTCGTCGCCCCACTGGAGACCAAGCAACACATCAACCGCCATGAAATTCTATGTCAAAAAAAAATGGGTTTCGTAAAATTTATCCAGTTAAGGCTTTGATTCTGAGCTCATTTCTGACTTCAGGGCAGCCAGCCTTGATTTGGCACCGGCCACCGTTTCCTTATCCTTTGCATTTTCAATGATGGAATTGAGGGTAGCCTGAGCCTGAAAATATTCCTTCTGGGCCACATAATTATCGGCCATCAGCAAAAATCCTTTGTTGTACCATTTGGGATAGGTGGCAAACCGGCTTTTCAACTCAAAAAGGGCTGCCAGCGATTCGTTGTATTTCTTTTGCCTGAAGAACACATCAGCTACCAGATACTGAGCTTCAGCACCATTGATGTCCTGTGCATTGTTAACGGTATTAAGCAATTCATCCATCGCTTTTTCGTATTCTCCCTTGCTTACCAGCACTTTGGCAGAATACAGCGATGCCTTGTTGAATACGTCCGGCGAAAGGTTTTCCTTTTTAAGCAGGTCTGAAGAAATAAGGGAAACCGAATCGAATTTGCCCAGTTGAAAGAGATTTTCAATCAGACCAAGGTTGGCATTGTTGATGTCTTTGGCTGTTTTGGCTACCCCGTCGAGCAGCCTGCCATACTGTGCCGCCGATACCTGAAAATTACCCGCAGCATACTCGAGTTCGGCAATGCGGAATGAAGATCGGATGAACCAATTGCTCCTTCCCAGGGCAGTGAGTTCGCGGTAAATGGGCAATGCCTCCTGCTTGCTTCCGCTCCGGTAAAAAGATTCCGCCAGATAAAACCTTGCCTCGGTGGCATAACTGGAACCGGGGTAGGTTTTCAGGTAATCCTGAAAACCCGTGATGGCCTTGGCATATTTCTGCCCGTTGTACAAAGCTTTGGATGTCTCAAATTCTATACTTTCCAACGATTCGGAACCCGGATTTGCCTTCTTGAATTTGCCGATGTATTCATTGAGTTGCTCTATTTCACCTGTTTGCACCAGTGCTTCCTGCAAGCCCAGAATGGCAGAATTGGCAGCAGGGTGCGCAGGATAATCCTCAAGAATTTTCTTGAAATCGGCCACGGCAGCAGGGTATTCCTTGAGATTGGCAGCCGAGGTACCGCGGTTGAGGTAGCAATACGGAATCACCGGACTTTCAGGCATATTGGAAATCATGTTGCTGTATCCACGGATTGCCGCCTGATAGTTGGACGATTCGTAGTCCATTTGTGCTTTTTGAAACAGGGCACCATCGTACCATTTGGATTTTTGATATTTTTCTACCACCACCGAAAAGTTGGTTCGGGCATTTTCATAATCCTTCATGGCAGCATAGACCAGGCCTTTCTGATAGAAGGCATAATCCAGATCTGCGGTTCGGGCATCAATGGCCTTGTCGTAAGAGCGAAGTGCAAGGGGATAATTTTTGGTTGCGTAGTAGCAATCGGCGAGGCGAAGGCAAGCATCCGCTAAAAAGGGCTTTTGGGTGTTTTTTTCCAGTTCCTGGATGTAGTCTTTGAAAAATCCCAGAGCTCGGGAATAGTCTTTTTGGTTGTAATGGGCATAACCTGATCCGTATCTTGCCTTGAGGTAATAGGGAGATGAAGTGGCATTCTCTGCTCTGAGAATATAAGCAAATTCCTGGGCAGCCTGTGCATATTGCCTGAGTTTCAACTGACACTCGCCATTCCAATATGCAGCAGCTAAAGCGGTTTCCTTGTCCAAAGCATATTTAGCCGATTGGGTAAAAAGTTCTCTGGCTTTTTCTGTTTTCCCGTCATTGAAAAGGATAGTACCCTGCTGATAGGCAGCCCTTTGATAGGCCATATTGAGCCGGTCGGATTTGGCTTTTGATTTCTCCATATAGGCCAGTGCGGCATCAAAATCATTGCTGTTGAGTAATCCTTCGCCAATCAGCTCCTGGGCTTCGCGGTAATATTCGCTTGAGGGATGGCTCGCCGAAAAATCCTTCAGAATCTCAACGGCATCGTTGTATTTCTCCAGATCATAACTCAGTTTCCCTGCATTGAACCAGGAGGTTTCCTGTATACGGGGGTCTCCGTCGAGCAGGGAGGCCTGATCGAAGGCACTCAGGGCAAATTGTTTCTGGTCTTTTTTAAGGTAACAAACTCCCAGATAATAGGAAGCCATCTGGGTGATGGTATCTCTGCGGCCTCCGGTAGTATCTACTTTTGCTGCTGCCTGCCGGAAACCGCCAATGGCTTTGTCGGTTTGGTCAGTTTTAAACCATGAAAAGGCCATTCTGAATTGCAGGGGCTTCCCCGGATTTTTTACCGCTCGGGCATATTCGTCAAATTGTACAGCGGCCGATTTATAATCCTTTTTGTTATAATAAGATTCGCCTACGAGCATGTGCAGTTCTTCTTTGCCGGTGAATCGGGCTGTATCTTTGAAGGTGGCCTCGCCAAAAGAAATGACTTCATCAAACTGCCGCTTGCGGTACAGGATGCCGGCTTTCAGAACCGGAATTCCGGCCTTGTGCTCAGGCGAGCGGACAGCGGCTCCCAGATAATTCAGGGCCTCATCCAATTGATTGTCGCGAAAGTGCAGGTAAGCGAGATAATAGGAAGCAGGCGCCAGATAGCGATTTTCATTTCCCCGGATTTTTTGAAAAAATGACTTGGCCCTGTCGAATTGCTGGGCCTGAAAACAGGCGAGACCGGCTTTGTAATCGGCTTCGGCCTGCAGGTCGGGTTGCAGATTTTCGCCACCGGAGCGGGTCAGGTAATCCACAGCGGAATCCCATTTTCTGATTTTGAAATAATACAGGCCCAAATCGAACCATGCCCGGGATTGATATGCACTACCGGGATTTTCCTTCAGAAAAAGTAGCATCTGCTCTTCGGCGTCGGGATGGGACAACTGCATGGCGCAATGGGCCATGTAGTAGGCCACGGCCGTGTTTGTAGGCTGACCGGTTTCCTCGCTTCGGTTGAGGAAGGAACGCATTTCGGCAATGGCACCCTGGTAATTGCGGCGCTCCATGAGCTCAAATGCTGTTTTCAACCTGGGGTCGGATGAAATTACACTCAGTGTTCGCTGGCCTAAAGCATTGAAAGCCAGTGGACCTGAGAAAAAAAGAAATAAAATTATCGGATAATATTTTGAACTCCGCATGTGGGAAGACCAATTTTGAACTGCCAAAAATAGAATTTGAACCGATAGAAAACGGTAAGAATTCCGGTTTTGGTAAAATAACAAACGATACCCGTAAAAAATTATTTCCTGCGCAGGGAGAAAGCAATATTCCGGGCTCATTTTCAGCACATTGATACAGAATGAAAATCGGCTTTGATGCCAAAAGGGCATTTCACAACCAAACCGGCCTTGGCAACTACAGCCGCACCCTGATTACGGGCATGCTTCAGCAATTCCCTGAGAATGAATACTTTCTTTTCAATACGCCCGGTGCTCAGGAATTGCCTTATTTCAGCCGAAGCCTGCAGGAATCCGGTGCCCCGTTCCGGATAATTCAAGGCAGCAAGCTCGCCCGCTTGTTTGGCTGGGGCTCAAAAGCCGAAAGGTTGGACCTGGACATTTACCACGGCCTGAGCAACGAAATCCCATTCGACCTGAACAAAAGAAAAGTCAAGTCGGTGGTGACCGTCCACGACCTGATATTCAAGCGGTTTCCGGAAGGATACAAGGCAGCAGACCGCTGGATTTACGACCGCAAATGCCGCTTTCTTGCCAAACATGCCCACCTCATTCTGGCAACCAGCCGGCAAACCGCTGCAGATATGGAGGAATTTTACCCCGGAAGCCGGGGCAAAGTGGAGGTGGTGTATCAGGACTGTGATCCGGCATTTCATTACCGGCGCAGGCCCGAGGCCATAGCCAAAGTACTGTACAAATACGACCTGGTAGAAAAGCCTTACATCCTCTGCGTGAGCAAACTGGAAAAAAGAAAAAACCACAAAATCCTATTGGAGGCATTCAGAAAGGTGATGGACCAGATACCCGAAGACCTTGTTTTGGTGGGGGGAAGAGGCGACGAAGCCGACACGGTTCTGGAGCAAATGGACCATATGAAAGGCAGGCTCAGGTGGCTGGGAAGGGTGGACAACGATGAACTGGTAAACCTGTACGACGGCTCGGCATTCACGGTATATCCTTCTCTTTTTGAGGGATTCGGAATTCCATTGCTGGAGTCGATGCGGCGGGGAAAAGCAATGGTCAGTTCGGAGGGATCCTGTTTTGGAGAGATAGCCGGACAAACGGCCCTCTATGCCGACCCGGCTTCTGCGGAAGAACTGGCAGGCTGCATTTTCAGCCTTTCGGGAAATCAGGCACTGCGCTCGAAACTGGAGGCTGCCTGCCCGGCAGAGGCACAAAGATTTGACCCGAAGAAAATAACCGAACAGATTATGGAAAAATACCGGAATCTGCTCTGATTTAAGGCATTTTTTTCAACTGCAGGAAACTCATAAAAAAACTGAAAGTCAGGACCTGAAAGGCCATGAGGATACAGGTGACCGCCGGTATGACCTTTCGCAAAACCACCTGAGGATTGAGCGGGCCGAAGTGGAGTGATTTCCAGATTTGAAGGGCAGAAAAACTGAGGTAAAGTCCGGCAATCAACAGGCATAGGGCCACAAAAAGTCCCCGCTCCAGCCTGAACCAGCCCAAGCCCAAACCGGAGCGGATGAGTAAACCTTCCCTTCTGGCAAAAGCCTGGCTGAGCAGATAAAATGAGATCAACTGAACCCCGGCAAGCAGAATAGCTGAACTGTACAAAAGGGTGTGCACATCGAGTTTCAGATTTTGAAAAGGCAAAACCGAGCGGAGCAGGATGCTGGAAAAGAGCAAACCCAGAAAAATGAGGATGAGACCGGGATAAAAAAACAGCCAACGCGGACTGAAGAGCAATAAAAAACGCAAGTGCCGCCAGCCGTCGGTCCAGGTATTGAGGTGAGGCGGGCGACCCCGGCCATCGCGGTACAAGCGCACCGGAACCTCGGCAGTTTTGAGCCGGAGCAGGGTGGCCTTGACCACCATTTCGGAGGCAAATTCCATTCCGCCGGTGCTCAGTTTCATGGCATCAAAAGCCTGACGAGTAAAACCCCGCATCCCGCAATGGAAATCGCCGAAGCCGTTTCTGAAGAAGAGCCGGCCGATAAAAGACAAGACCGGATTTCCCAGATAGCGGTGTAAAAAAGGCATGGCATCGGGCTCAATGCCGCCGGCAAATCGATTGCCCATCACGAATTCTTTTCCGGCCTTCCATTGCCCGATAAAGGGATTGATTTCCAGAAAATTATAACTATCGTCGCCATCTCCAACAATAATGAAACTGCCTGCTGAAGCCATAACCCCACCTCGAATAGCCGAACCGTAGCCCGACTCTTCCACCCGGACTACCCTGGCCCCTGCCGCTTCGGCCATGGCCTCCGAACCATCGCTGCTACCATTGTCGGCCACAATTACCTCGCCTGCAAGCCCTTCAGCATCGAGGGCTTTTCTTGCTTTTTCTACGCAAATGCCAATGGTGCGGGCCTCGTTCAGACAGGGAATGACAACAGAAATCTCAGGGCTCAAGGCTTTTCTATTTTTTGCAAAGCAAATCGATTTCTGAAAAAGACCCTGCATCAAGCCGATTTTCAGGGTCAATATTTTGGTGCCACTCCTTCAAATCCCTGCACCGACGGGTATTTAAACACCTGACTTTCAGAGAAATCGTATTAAAAATTCTCATACCCCTTGTGCCCGCAATCACTGCCATCAGCCTTATGCATCCGGCTCTGCAGGCAACAAGTTTGAGGTGTATCCCGAAATTCACCCTATTTTTGAGGCCCGGACACAATCCATACAACAGGTGCAGAAAGGACTTTTTTTCATATTCCGACAGGGCATCAAAACCTCCCTAAAAGGCATGGCCCTCACCCTGAAGCATCTGACCGGTTCGGTGAAGAGAAGGCGAATCCACGACATACGGAATGATCAGTATTTCGGAGAAAAAGACGGCATCGCCACTTTGCGCTACCCCTACGAGGCCATACCCGCTCCGGACCATGGCCGCTATCAGCTGTACAATGAAATTGAAGATTGTATCGTCTGCGACAAATGCGCCAAAATTTGTCCGGTAGATTGTATTGATATTGAGCCCATTAAGAGTGCAGAAGAGTTCGGAAAAACCTCAGACGGGAGCCCGAAACGCATCTATGCAGCCAGGTTTGACATCGACATGGCCAAATGCTGCTTTTGCGGATTGTGCACCACCGTTTGCCCCACTGAGTGCCTCACCATGACCGATGAATATGATTTTTCGGTATTCGAACTTGGCAAACTCAACTTTGGATTTGGCAATTTGACAGAAGCCGAAGCAGAACAAAAGCGGAAGGAGTGGCAAGAAATTCAGGAAAAAAAGAAAAAAGCAGCCCCTCCGGTTTCGGGCGAAGGCGAAAAAGCAGAGGCACCTGCGGCAGGCAGGCCGGCGTTCAGGCCCCGTATGCCATCGGCTGCCCCCGCAGAGGCTGCTGCAAAAGAAGTTCCGCCTACGGAAAAGCCTGAAACAGAGGCTATAAAACCTGTATTTAAACCGGGTATGCGGCCCGTAAAGAAACCCAAGCCGCCGGAAGATCATGCCTGAAAAGGGAATTGTGTTTTTTTTCCTTATCGGGGCACTGGTATTTTCTCTGGGGGTATTGTTTAACCGGAGGCTGATTCCCTCGGTATTTTCATTGTTTGGTTTCTTGATTTGCATAGCAGGTGTATATGCTTCTTTATCAGCACATTCGGCCACATTTGCCCAGATTCTTCTGTA
>CANHCT010000050.1 GCA_947459175.1 Hymenobacteraceae bacterium | reverse complement strand
GAAGGGCAGCAATTGGCTTTTTAGAACCACAAGGAGAATTTACCTATTTCAGTGTTCCCGTAAACGATGAATGCCCTCCTTTTACGCCAACTTTTTATTCTCTCTTTATCAATTTCCCATCCAAAAACAAACTAATGAACCCCGCCGGAAAACTTTGGCTGGATGATCTGGAAATAGAATATGAAACTACCTCGGTAGATGGTAGAAAGAAAAACAGTTTTGTGGTTTTCCCTAACCCAGGCAACCAAGAAATACGGATTGTGGGCCTTTCAGGAAATGAAAAAATAAGCCTGCAAAACGGCCAGGGCAAAACCCTGATGGAAAAACAAGCTGAAGGTGAAATGGAATTTAAACTTGAAACTTTCAGGTTGCCCTCGGGTATGTATTTTTTATCGGTGGAGAAAAACGGGCAAAAGGAAGTACAGAAGTGGGTGAAGATATGAAATAAATCAATTTTTCGTCTGTTTTTAGCCCGGATGAGATCCCCTCATTCATAATCCCTAGGGAAAATATTTCATTTAAATTTCCTGGTTCAAATTCATTTCAAATCCATTTTATTTGACTTTGAATTTGTACACCATTGACATGCAACTAACTTCCTCATTTTCAATTCCTAAAACACCAACCGGTACTCAACTTTCCTGTAAAGGCTGGGTGCAGGAGGCCGCATTGCGCATGCTGCTCAACAATCTGGACCCCGATGTGGCCGAGCGGCCCGAAGACCTCGTGGTCTATGGCGGCACAGGCAAGGCAGCCCGCAATCCGGAAGCCTTTCAGTTGATTGTGAAGGCTTTACAGGATCTCGAAAATGACGAAACCCTGCTTATTCAATCCGGAAAACCCGTAGGTATTTTACCTACCCACCCCGATGCCCCGAGGGTAATTCTGGCCAACAGCCATCTGGTTCCCCATTGGGCCACCTGGGATGAATTTCGCAGACTGGAAGCCAAAGGCCTCACCATGTACGGACAAATGACGGCCGGCTCCTGGATTTACATTGGTTCTCAGGGCATTGTACAGGGAACCTATGAAACCTTTGCCGAAGTAGCCCGTCAGCATTTTGGCGGAACGCTGAAAGGCACGCTCAATGTAACAGCCGGTTTGGGTGGAATGGGTGGTGCCCAGCCTCTTGCGATCACGCTGAATGAAGGAGTTTGTCTTGCGGCTGAAGTAGAAGAGTGGCGCATAGACAAGCGAATTGAAACCCGCTATCTGGATAAAAAATATTTCGATATCGACCAGGCCATTGATGCCGCCCTTGAGGCAAAAGCCAATAAAGAATCCCTTTCTATCGGAGTGCTTTGCAATGCCGTAGATTTGCTGGCCAGGCTGATAGAGCGCAACATCATTCCCGACACCCTCACCGACCAGACTTCTGCCCATGACGAACTGATCGGCTATTTCCCCGAGGGCGTTTCGGTAGAAGAGGCCAAAGTGCTGCGGGATACCAACGAAGAAGAATACAAAAAACGATCCCTCGATACCATGGCCCACCATGTGCTGCTCATGCTGGAAATGCAGCAAAAAGGCAGCATTGTGTTCGACTATGGCAACAACCTCAGAGGTCAGGCCCACGACAAGCGGCACATTGAAAATGCCTTCAATTTTCCGGGATTTGTGCCGGCCTACATCAGGCCGCTGTTTTGTGAAGGCAAAGGACCCTTCCGTTGGGTGGCATTGAGCGGTGATCCTCAGGATATTGCCGTTACCGACCAAGTCCTGGCCGAAATGTTTCCGGAAAATGAAGGCTTACAGCGCTGGTTGAAAATGGCGAAAGAAAAAATTGCCTTTCAGGGATTGCCTGCCCGAATCTGCTGGCTGGGTCAGGGCGAAAGGGAAAAAGCCGGACTGGCCTTCAACCAATTGGTGAAAGAGGGCAAAGTGAAGGCACCCATTGTCATTGGTCGTGACCATTTAGATACAGGTTCTGTTGCAAGCCCGAACCGGGAAACCGAGGCCATGAAAGACGGGTCTGATGCCATAGCCGACTGGCCCATTCTCAATTCCCTGATCAATACCGCAGGTGGCGCTTCCTGGGTTTCGCTGCATCATGGCGGCGGAGTGGGCATTGGTTATTCCATTCACGCCGGTATGGTGATTGTGGCCGATGGCACCGAAGAGGCAGCCAAAAGACTGAAAAGAGTTCTGCACAATGATCCTGCCATGGGTGTAATCCGCCACATGGATGCCGGTTACGATATCGCATTGGATACCGCAAGGAATCACCGGCTGGATTTGAGGGAAAGGCTGCAACATTAGAATTCCTATTTCTTTTTCCTAACTTTGGGCATGCCAAAAAAGCAGATCCGGATTTACGACGATTTGGGAAAGCCCCGTGAAGATATGTTCCGGCTTGGCGAAGAACTCACCGGAGCGCAGATTCTGGAATACCACGAAGCCTGTAAAGCATGGCATATTAAGGTTTTTGGTGAATCGGAAGCCATGAAAAGAACCAAAGGAAAACGAATAGTAATTTGGACTCGGCCGGCGGAATAAACACCACAGAGTTTTGGCCCTTTGCCCTTGAAGCTGAGGCAAATGCTTTGCAATACCTGGTAATCGGTGGTCTGGCCCTTAATTTTCATCGGATTATCCGCAATACCATTGACTCAGATGTCTGGATAAAACCGGAAAAGGCCAATCTCAACAAGCTCAAAGTTGTTTTGCGGAATATGGAATATGAGGCTGAAGACCTTGCCTTTCTGGATGATATGGATTTGGAAACTCCATTTGCGTTTGGAATTGCAGGACCCATTGATTTTTTGACATATGTCCACCGAAATTTCAACTTTGACCTTTGCTATTCCAGGGCGAAAGTGGAAAAAGTCGAAAAATTGTTCCATCCCTGTATTGTCCCTTTCTGATTTGCAGGACCTGAAAATTCTTTCAGGAAGGCCACAGGACCTTCGGGATTCCTGGCTGATTGATGACTTTTTAAGCCGAAATAAATCCCCCTCATCCGGTCTTTAATCGTCCTCATCCTTGGCTTGAAAGCCACTCAGGCTGCGGCAATTATCCAAATTCGCTTCCAAATTTTTGTAGTCCAATATTTTAGGCTACTTTTGCGGGCTAAAATTTTAGGGAATAGACTTTGAAATTCACTGAAATCAAAATATCCGGGCTGAAAGAAGGCAAGCATTCCTTTCATTTTGACTTGGATTCCAGGTTTTTGGATGATTTTTCGAGGGAAATTTTTGATAAACCTGTCCTTTCGGCGGATGTCATTCTTCATCTCACCGAAACCATGATCAGGGCCGAACTTTCCTTGACTGGACAGGTTCAGTTGATATGCGACAGAAGCGGAGACGCATTCATGTTGCCGGTCAATCAAAAAACCACCTATTTTCTGAAATTCGGGGAAAAGGAAGAGGAAATCAGCGATGAGCTGTGCACCATTTCCAAAGAAAGGACCGCCGTAGAGTTCGATCAGCTTGTGTACGATACAGTTGCACTTTCTGTTCCCCTTAAAAAACTGCACCCGCGACTGGCAGAGTCGGAGCAGGAAGACGAAGGCGAAGGTAAAATCGTGTACAGTTCTTCCGGGTCCGAAACCGAAAGTTCTGAAAAAGAGGAGGTTGCAGACCCTCGCTGGCAAAAGTTGAAAGATTTGATTCATAAATAAAATGGCACATCCTAAGAGAAAGATCTCCAAAACAAGAAGAGACAAGAGAAGAACGCATCATGGTGCAGCCGAAAAGCAACTGGTAACCTGCTCTACAACAGGCGAAACCCATCAGATGCACAGGGCTTATGTGGTAGAAGGAAATCTCTACTACAACAACAAAATGGTTGTAGCCGACTTTGCATAACAGTAATTAACCCCTTTTCATAAACACCGGTACAGCCGAATGATCATCGCACTGGACGCAATGGGTGGCGACTTCGCACCTCAGGCCACAGTAGAAGGAGCAGTAATGGCCCGCAGGCAACTCGACAATTCCTGCGAAATATTATTGGTTGGAAATCAGGACAGTATCTCTGCCGAGCTGAAGCGATTGGGAGAGTCTGAAAGCCTGTTTCAGATTGTTCATGCGCCCGATGTCATCGAAATGGGGGAACATCCCGCCAAAGCATTTTCCCAAAAGCAGGAATCTTCCATTGCAGTGGGCTTCGGTTTGCTGAAAGCAGGCCGGATTCATGCCTTTTGCAGCGCCGGAAACACCGGTGCCATGATGGTGGGTTCTATGCTGACAGTCAAGGCATTGCCCGGAATTTTGCGCCCTGCCATTATGGGCTATCTTCCAAAAGCAAACGGCAGAGTTGGTGCCCTGGTTGACATCGGGGCCAACGCCGATGCCAAGCCGGAACTTCTCAATCAGTTTGCCGAATTGGGAACCATTTATGCCGAGTGTATTTTAGACATTCCGAATCCCAAGGTGGGGCTTCTCAATTTGGGAGAAGAAGAGCAAAAAGGAAACTTACTCACCCAAGCTGCTTACCAGTTGCTGAAGGCCAATCCTTTTATCAATTTTATTGGCAATGTGGAAGGCCGCGACATGTTCAACGAAAAAGCCGATGTGGTGGTCTGCGATGGATTTGTTGGCAATGTGGTAACCAAAATGGCGGAGCATTTCTATGAAATTCTTCATGCCAGAGGAGTAAATGACGAATTTGTAAACAACCTGAACTATGAGGTAGTGGGCGGCAGTCCCATTGTGGGTGTCGATGGGAATGTGGTCATCGGCCATGGAGTTTCCAGTCCCCTTGCCATACAAAATATGATTTTGGTGGCCCAAAAAATGATTACCTCTGATATGCTCAGCCTGCTGAAATCTGCGCTGGCAAAATCAACAGCTTCCTGATGTCCAATAAAATTACTGCCGCCATTACTGCTGTCGGAGGGTTTGTTCCTCCCGATGTGATTACCAATGCGGATTTGGAAAAACTGGTGGAAACCAACGACGAATGGATTTTCACCCGCACCGGAATCAAAGAAAGAAGGGTGTACAAAGAGCCCGGAAAAGGTACCATGAATATGGTGATGCCGGCTGTTCGGGATGTATTGGCCAAGTCAAATACCAAGCCAGAAGAAATCGATTTCATCATTTGTGCCACCACCACACCCGATTATGTGTTTCCGGCTACGGCCAACCTGATTGGTGCTGAAATCGGTGCCACCAATGCCTTCGGCTACGATGTGCAGGCCGCATGCTCAGGATTTTTATATGCGCTGGTAACCGCATCTCAGTTTATAGAAACCGGAAAGTGTAAAAAAGTTCTGGTGGTGGGTGCCGATAAAATGTCCTCCATCATCAATTATCACGACCGTGCCACCTGCATCATTTTTGGTGACGGTGGTGGGGCCATGATGCTGGAGCCAAGCACCGAAGGACTCGGAATCCTGGATTCCAAGCTCAGGTCTGACGGCATAGGAGCCCAGTACCTGATTATGGAAGCCGGCGGAAGCCGGAATCCTGCATCGCATGCCACGGTTGATGCTCATCAGCACGCGGTAAAGCAGGAAGGTGCCACGGTATTCAAATTTGCCGTGACCAACATGGCCGAAATTGCCGCTGATGTGATGGCCAATAACCAACTCACCGCAGACGATATCACCTGGCTGGTTCCCCATCAGGCCAACAAAAGAATCATTGAAGCTACGGCCAACCGCACCGGTGTACCCATGGAAAGGGTGATGATGAACATTGAGAAATATGGCAATACCACAAATGGAACCATTCCATTATGTTTGTGGGAATATGAGAAAAAATTGAAGAAAGGCGACAACCTGATTCTTGCTGCTTTCGGCGGAGGATTCACCTGGGGCGCTGTATATCTGAAGTGGGCATACAACAGTTAATTCACCATTCTGAGAAATGAAACCAAACGAAATTAAGGAACTAATCGACTTCATCGACAAATCGAATTTGGATGAAGTTAACATCGAAACAGAAAATCTGAAGATTTCTGTCAAGAAGAATGCAACGAAAACCATTGTGGAGCAGGTGGTTACAACTGCACCTGTTGTTGCTCTGCCGGCAGCAGCTCCTGCAACACGGCCGGCTGAGGCACCAGCCCCTGCGGCTGCACCCCCCGCTGCCGCAGCTCCGGCAGCAGCAAGCGGTAAAAAACTGGTGGAAATCAAATCGCCGATGATTGGTACGCTCTACCGTTCCGCCTCTCCCGACAAACCGAAATTTGTGGATGTGGGTCAGGAAGTTCGTGTAGGTCAGACGGTTTGCATCATCGAAGCCATGAAACTCTTCAATGAAATTGAATCGGATGTGGCCGGAAAAATTGTGGAGGTGAAAATCGAAAATGCCTCCCCGGTTGAATTTGATCAGGTCCTTTTCGTAGTGGAAGTAAATTCCTGACCCCAAACCAAACCCCGATTTCATGTTTAAGAAAATACTGATAGCCAACCGGGGCGAAATCGCTTTGCGGATTATCCGCACTTGCCGGGAAATGGGAATCAAAACGGTCGCTGTATACTCTACAGCCGATAAAGAAAGCCTTCATGTGCGTTTTGCCGATGAAGCTGTTTGTATTGGTCCGCCTCCTGGAAAAAGTTCTTACCTCAACATTCCCAATCTGATAGCAGCGGCCGAAATTACCAATGCCGATGCCATCCACCCGGGTTATGGATTCCTTTCTGAGAATGCTGAATTTTCGAAAGTATGTCAGGACTACAAGATCAAGTTTATTGGTGCCAGTCCTGAAATGATCAATGCCATGGGGGACAAGGCTACTGCCAAAGCAACCATGAAAAAGGCCGGTGTGCCTACCATTCCCGGTTCTGAGGGATTGCTCGAATCGGTGAAGGAGGGATTGAAAATTGCCAATAAAATTAAATATCCCGTTATCCTGAAGGCAACTGCAGGAGGAGGTGGCCGCGGAATGCGCATTGTCAACAACGACGATGAGTTTCAAAAAGCCTGGGACGATGCCCGTATGGAAGCCGGTGCAGCCTTTGGTAATGATGGACTTTACCTCGAAAAATTTGTAGAAGAGCCCCGCCATATCGAAATCCAGATTGTGGGAGATCAGTATGGCAAGGTGTGCCACCTTTCCGAAAGGGATTGTTCCATTCAGCGGCGCCACCAGAAACTGGTGGAAGAAACCCCATCTCCGATTGTTTCGCAAAAACTCAGAGAAAAAATGGGCGAGGCCGCTATCAAAGGAGCCAAATCCATTAAGTATGAGGGCGCCGGAACCATTGAGTTTCTGGTAGATAAAAACGGAGACTTCTACTTTATGGAAATGAATACCCGTATCCAGGTAGAACATCCGATCACGGAAGAGGTAACCAATTTTGATCTCATCAAAGAGCAGATAAAAGTGGCAGCAGGCATTCCCATTTCAGGAAAAAACTATTTTCCCGAATTCCACAGCATGGAATGCCGCATCAACGCCGAAGATCCGGCCAACGGATTCCGGCCGAGCCCCGGAAAAATCACCAACCTGAATATTCCCGGAGGACATGGTGTGCGGGTAGATACCCACATTTATGCGGGTTACACCATTCCCCCCAACTACGATTCCATGGTAGCCAAACTTATCGTTTCGGCCAGAACAAGGGAAGAAGTAATCGTAAGGATGAAGCGTGCCCTTCAGGAGTTTGTGATTGAAGGAGTGAAAACCACGATTCCTTTCCACATTAAATTGATGGATGACCCTCAGTTTCAATCGGGTAAGTTCACAACAAAGTTTTTGGAAAGCTTTGACTTCAGCAGTTTGTAAAAACCTTTTCATTTTTATTTGGATGGTATGGATTGCCCTTCCCTGTGAAGGGCAATTTGTTTTTTCACCCGGCTTCAGGGAAAAAAATCACAGCGTTTATCATGCTTCCAAAACCTTTGGACAATTGCCCCAGCTGAAGGGTGCCAGTTTTGGCCTCGTGGTAAAAGAATTGAAAACAGGCAAAACGCTGATTCGTCATCAGGAAGACCTGAACCTGATTCCGGCATCCAACCAAAAACTGTTGACCAGTCTGAACGGGCTGTTTTATCTCGGACCGGATTATACCTTTAAAACCAAAATCTGGGCTTCGGGACCCGTTGAAAACGGGGTGCTCAAAGGCGATTTACTGGTCGAAGGCAGCGGTGATCCCACCGTCTATTCGCCTGACAGAGAAAAGTTTACAGAGAATTTCTTTACAAAAGTAGTTGCTGAGCTTCGGAGAAAAGGAATTCAAAAAATCGAAGGTAAACTTAAGGCACTTCCTTCGGAGAATCCCTATCAGGGCATTCGAAACGATTGGGGCTGGGCCGATGTGGGAAATTATTACGGTGCCGGCATTTACCCCATCAACATCAATGAAAATCAGTTCAGGCTTTTTCTTTCTGCTACCAATGAGGGCAAGGACGCAAAAATCAAAAAAACAGATTCACTCACTGATATTTCCATTGTGGACCAAGAGGTGAATACAGATTCTCCCGGCACTCCCGACCTGGCCTATATCTATTGGATACCGGGTACACAAAACGCCAGAATTTCCGGCAGCCTTCCACAGGATCAGGACCTCCAAAAAGTTAAAGGAGCCATTCAAAATCCTGAAAATGTGTTCTTTAAGGTATTTTCAGGCGAACTGAATAAAGCGGGGATTGAGGTTGCGGAGACCAACTCCAATCAGGGGACCAGAGCCCTGCTTGTTGAAATTTCTTCTCCCCCTCTGAAAGAAATTGTAAAGGAAGTAAACCTCATGTCCAACAACCTGATGACCGAATCCATTGCCTACGCTTTGGCCAAAAATGAGGATAAGCTGGATGAAAACGGATGGACACAACTCGACCGTTTCGGAAAGGCCATTGGTTTGCCTTCCGGCTATTATTTTACAGACGGTAGCGGCCTCTCGCTCAGCAACCGCATCAGCCCGGAGGGGCTTTGCAAGGCTTTAAATTGGGCCAAAAAGCAAAAGTTTTTTCCTGATTTCAAAGCCTCATTGCCGGTGTCGGGGGAAAGCGGAACCATGAAAAAATTCTGCAATTCGCCCAAGGCGAAAGGAAAAATAATGGCCAAAAGCGGCACCCTTACCCGGACCTTTTGCTACAGCGGATATGTGCAGGCCAAGGGCGGAGAGCTGGCCTTTTCTGTCATGATCAACAACTATACAGGAAACTTCAAAGCCATGAAAGCCGAGCTGGGCAAGTGGATGGAATCGCTGGTAGAAATTCATTAGCATGCCATTATTTCTTTATTCGTTTCGAAAAGACTTGCCGGAGGCCCTGATTCAAAAAGCAGAGAAGCTGAAAGTCAGGGATTTGGATACCTTGCCTTCCGGCACAAAAGTGGCCTTTGCAGAGGAAGGAAAGAACGATTTTGATGTGTCATTGGACATAAATGCACAGGGCGAAATTGTAGCATCTTCCTGCGACTGCCAATCTCCTCAGCCGTTTTGCCACCATAAGGTTGCCCTGCTCCTTTTTTTGGAGAAGAAAAAATCCGGACCAAAAGCAGGCGGCAAATCAAAATCACCAAAGCGGGAGCCGACGCCGGCGGAAATGAAAATGTCGGAGTTGCCGGAGGAGGAGCTTCGCATGTGGCTGCAAAAGTTATTCAAAAAAAGGAAGGACCTGGAGCTGGAGTTTTTACAGGCATTTTCTCCGGTAAAAACTCAATTCACTTACGACGAGGTAAGGGCATTGAGTGAGGAAGTGATTCAATCGGTGGTAAAAAGCAAGACCAAAAAGAAAATGGAAATGTCGGAGATCCGGAAGATTCTTGGCTTTTGGAAAACCGCCCATGCACCGGTTTTGGAATATTACTCCGAAAATCCCGCAGCAGAAGACCATTACCGTGCTTTGGAAGGATTGCTGATTTCGGTCATCGCATTCGACTGGCGCATCCGCAACAATACCAACAAGTTGCAGCAATACGAAATCGAGGTTCTTGAAAAAGCGGGTACGAGAATTTCTCAGATTATGGATTTTTCGGAGTGGCAAAAGGCTTTGATGTATTTTGTTCGGTATGCTGAAAGCAATCCCGGTTCCGTACTGAGGCATTTATACCTCAACTTTCTGTGGGGTCTGTACAACAGGGCGACCGGGGAAAGGCAGAGATTTTTGAGGAGTACGGGTTTGTTCGCCAGGCTGATTTAAGGTTGATTTTGGAATGGAAAGAAGAAATTTGGTTAATTTTGTTTTGTTTGAAGATCCGATAAAATCATTGATGGTATTAGCGATGGGTTTCCCCATGCCAATTTGGGTTGGATTTGAAAGGGACAGAAATAATCAGAGTGCGAAAGTTAAGGCGGCTTTCAAACTTAGTTCATTTAAAAAGAGTTGTTTTTTTGCTAATAACCTGACTATTTATCTCTTTGTTGTATTTGGTTGATTAAAAATAATGAAAAGTATTATTTCCGAAATTAAACATTATAATTTCAATAAACTGATTGATATATCTTTTTTTTTGTTAGTATTATTTTTAGGATGTATTAGATTCCTTAATATAGGACAACAAAGTCCTTGGCTAGATGAAATTTATACTCTGATTGATTCGAATCCAAATCTTTCATTTAAAGAGATTTTTGATAATATTACCAAAAATGAAGTACATCCACCAATATATTTTGTTTTAATTTATTATTATTTTAAAATATTTGGATATTCTATCGAAATATTAAGATTTTTTAGTGCATTTTTTGGGATTTTATGTCTTATTTTAACGTATATTTCAGTAAAAAATTATTTTAATAAACAATCTGCCCAAATAGGAACTTTGTTTCTTTCTGTAAATTCTGCCTTTATGGGTTTTTCTCATGAAGGAAGGTCGTATACTTTCCTTATTTTTTTCTATATTTGCTCATTTTTGCTCTTACATAAAAGTGTAAATTATAATAAAACAATTTTTTATACTTTACTTATTGTTGTAAATTTAATTCTTCTTTATTCAACATACTTTAGTGTATTTATTGTTTTTTCTCAGTTTTTATTTATTGTTTATTTATATTTTTTTAAAGATAAAAAATATAAAAAATTAATCTATTTTTATATTTTGTTGGCTATAATGTACATACCTTGGATTCCATATACTTTTGAGGGTGCTAAATTTACTGATTCGTGGATTAAAAAACCAAACGTTAGAGATCTGATATTTTTTTCATGGAATTTTTTATTTCCTAACATTTTTTTAAAGGTGATGATATTTTTATTTTTTATTTTTGGTGTATTCAGGGGATTTTTGAAAAACAAAACTCAAATTAATGCTATTCTTATTTCTTGGATTGTGGGGTTTTGTCTGTTTTCATACCTGTTTTCAATAATTTTTGTCCCTATAATAGCTTGGAAGTATTCCATTTTTATTTTATGTCCAATCATTTTTATTGTATCTTTTGGCATAAGTGAAATTAGATTTGCTATTTTGAAATTATTAATTTTAGCAGGTTTCGTAATTACCTCTTTATATTTAACATTTTGGAAATATTCTGACAATTATAAAGTTTAAAAACCAGAAAATTATTATTTATTAGATTTTATATATAGAACAAATCTATATTTGCCGACTATATGTTATGAAAAAAGAACTATTGAGTGGGTTGTCGATCGCTTTAATTACAACATAAATTGCATTGAGTTTAAGAAATTAGAAGATTCTCATGATTCTATAAAAAATACTTTGCTGAAAAATGGTTGGTGGGAGTTGCGTGTTCATCGCCCTTTTTTAACCGATAATCTCAGGAGAACTTTGAAATTTAATGATTCATTGGTTCATTTTAACTATTCGAATTTTAGCAGTTTGGATTTATGGATTCCAAGGAGAAAAGTTATTCAGCTATCTAATCAAATAAAGAGAAATGATACCATATTTTATGCTTACAATAGCGAAAAAAAATCAAAAATTAAATTTATATTTTCTGTTAAATCAAATTTAATTCATTACGATGATTCCCGATTGTCGTTAATATTAAATGGTCAAGAACAAACATTCCGATTAAATTATTTAAGTGGTATTTACTCTGCTGAATTTTTTGTTGATAAACCACATTTTACAATAGTCCTAACTGCTTCTCGTCCGTCGGTCTTAGAGAATATTCAAATTCAAAATTTTATTTGTATCTCCGAGAATTAGATTTAAATGCCCACCCCGGTTCATTTGCTTTTTTCATAGCTGCTATATTGTTTCCAAATTAAAAGCAAAGCGAAGCCGCACCCAGCACTCCGGCATCGTTGCCAAGTGAAGCTCTGTGTAAATCCAGCGACTGGGTGTAGTAGGGCGGCAAATAAGCCGAAAACATTTTCATAACCCCGGGTTTGATAAAATCGAACCCCGCTGATAGGCCACCACCGACCACAATCGTTTTGATGTCCATAATCCGAATCAGGGCAATGAGGCCTTCGCCGAGTATCTCACCGGCTTCATACAATACGGCCTGCGAAAATTCATCGCCTTCAGCTGCTGATACCACCAGTTTGGTAGCCGATACGGGCTGGTCACGGGGAATCAAGGTTTTGCCGGAATATTCTGCCAGACGACGGGTTGCCAGATTGATGATGCCGCTCTTTCCGATGTTGGCTTCCAGATGTTTGTCGTTGCGGCTGCGGATGTGTCCAAGTTCAAGTCCGTTGCCATCGCCGCCGGTAAAGATTTTGCGGTCAAGAATGACTGCGCTGCCTATGCCGGTCCCCAGGGTGATAAAGGCGAAGGTGTCGGGCAATTTTATATTACCAAAAAGGAATTCTCCCAGGGCAGCAGCATTGGCATCGTTCTCCAGAAAAAATTCCTTTTCAGGAAATCGTTCTTTCAATCTTTGGTACAGAGGCTGACCGTTCAGTTCGCGTATGGCTGGAATTTCAATGGGGATTTTTCGGTCCTTGCTGATCATACCGGGCAGGCCTATGCCAACCTTGGTTATTTCTTTGTGATTTAGGGTTTTAAATGCCACAATATCTAAAAATCGGCCGATAAAGTCGCCGTCTTCCTTCAATTCGGCTGTGGCATAACTTTGAAATTCGTGTATCGTGCCGTCCCGGTCAACAAGGCCTGTTTTGACATGGTTGCCACCCACATCAATTCCTAAAAATCTATCCATTTTGGTTAATGATGCAAAAAAATAAACAATGAAAGGTTCAAATATGCGAAAACAAAAAAGTCTGATTCCTATTCCGGATACAAAAAGCTGTTCTGAACCATAGAACTGAGCTAACAAAGTAATTGAAAATCAATATTTTAAATGTGAGTTAGGGATCTGATTTTTTCTAAATTCATTGATTTCACAAGCCTGAAAAGTTGCAGAATGCCTTTAACACTCCCTGAACCTTGATTTTCATTGGGTTGCGCCTATACGACCAGCAGGCTCTGACAAACCCGGGCCGAGAAAACCGACCTTTTTTCTCCGTTCAGAATGACATGCATCGATTTGTCGAAGTCGGTGATTTCTTCTACTTCTATGCTGTCCTCAATTTTAAAACCCACTTTATCCAGATATTGCAGGAAAGACTGGCTTTGATTGGCCACCCCCACAAAGGTCTTTTTATCTCCGGCTTTGCAATCCGACAACAAATACGCATCCGAGCGGGGAATTTGCCCCAAAGCATTGGGAATGGGATCACCGTGCGGGTCAAATCGGGGATAGCCCAAAAACTGGTCCAGCTGGTCCAGCATCTTTTCCGATTGCACATGCTCGAGTTGTTCGGCTACTTCGTGCACCTCATCCCAACTAAAGCCCAGCTTCTGCACGAGGAAGGTTTCCCAAAGGCGGTGTTTGCGGATTACTTTCAAAGCCAATATCTGACCTTCCTGCGTGAGGCTGGCACCTTCTGTTCTCGTATATTGAATCCACTTTTTCTCTGCCAGTTTTCTAAGCATTTCCGTCACCGTAGCCGGATTGATTTCCAGCTGCTGGGCAATGGCGAGATTTGGAATTTTTCCATTGCCCTGAAGACTGATCAGATAAATGGCTTTCAGATAATTTTCTTCGGTGATGGATGCCGGCATAGGGAGGCAAATTTGAAGAAAAAATTGAAAACCTGCTGAATTTTACCCCTTATGCACAGGCTTGATTGCCCTGCCGGATCGCGCCGGGAATGGAATTTCCTGAAGCTTTTGGTGAAAACCGATGTCAACATCAGCTTATAAATCCTACCTTTGCCGGTGAATGGATTTCGCCTTGCCGAGGCCGAAAGGCTTAGGAAAGTCCGGGCAGCACAGAGCACCATACTTCCTAACAGGAAGGCAGTCGGAGGGAAACGCCCGGCTGACAGACAGTACCACAGAAAACAAACCGCCGTGTCCCCCGACGCGGTAAGGGTGAAAAGGCGGTGTAAGAGACCACCGGCCGGCTGGCGACAGACGGTGCATGGCAAACCTTATGGGCTGAAAGACCAAATAAGTTCTGAATTCCGGGCGGCTCGTCCGGGTTTCGCCTTCGGGCAGATGTCAGAACGGGTAGGTTGATGGAGGGGCAGCGTGAGTTGCCTCCCAGATAAATGGCAGGGCAAAAGCGAAAGCTTTGGACAGAACCCGGCTTACAGAAATCCATTTGCCGGAATGGCCCCCTGCCGGATAATACATCCGGCGGGGCAGCCTTCGGGTAATTGAAAAATACTATGATTCAACCGGTTATTATATTCGGCGCCGGGCTTACCGGCAAATTGGCCTTGGATGCTTTTGCTTCCAATGATGTGGTGGTGTATGGATTTCTCGACGACGATGCTTCTGCGCACGGAAAAGAAATAGGCGAAATTCCGGTTTTGGGTGAAACCGAAAACGACGGTTTTCTGAAATTGATAGGCAAAAAATGCGATGCCTTTATCGCAGCCGAATCGGCCAAAGAGCGGAAGTTTTTAATGGAAATGATTATTGAAAAACGAAAGGTAATGCCGGTGAATGCCATCCACAGGCAGGCTTTGGTTTCTCCCTATGCACTGCTGGGTCATGGCAATCTCATTTCTGCAGGCGCAGGAGTTTCGGCTTTTGCCCGAATTGGAAACGGCAACCTCATTCATCCCAATGCCGTGGTAGAAACCAATGCTGTTTTGGGCGACGGGGTTCAAATTGGTTCCGGAACAGTGATTGGCCGGGAAGCCGAAATTTCAGATGGCGCTTTCATCGGGGCCGGATGTACAGTCATTCAGGGCGTTAAGATCGGGAAAAACGCCAGCGTTGGTGCAGGTTCTGTGGTGATGGCCGATGTGCCGGCAAACGGAAAGGTATTCGGCGTACCTGCCAAGGCAGTCTGAAAAGAACTGCAAAAAAAGGAGATACACGGACGAAGCAGGAAGGGAATTGACCCGGTTTTCTTTCAAAATGATGGGAAAAACCGGATTTCCTCCTTTTACTGAAAAGCAAACAAATGCTGATATGCCGTTGGGAAGTAATTGAAACTGTTTATCGGAATAAAAGAAGGGAAATTTATTGATACAAAAGGCAAACAGCTTTGGCTTCAATTCCTTTTAAATCACCTGAAAACCCCAATTTTTCGGCTGTAGTGGCCTTTATAGATACCTCATGTTCTTCGATCTCCAGAATCGCAGCAATGGTCTTTTTCATTTCGGGAACAAATGCTGCTATTTTAGGGGACTGCAAAATGAGGGCGCAATCTACATTGCCAACCTTCCAGCCACGGGATAAAATCAGGGCGTAGGTTTTTTGCAAAAGAATCTTGCTGTCGATGTTTTTATATGCCTGGTCCTGGTCCGAAAAATGTTGCCCGATATCGCCCAAAGACAATGCTCCCAACAGGGCATCGCAGATGGAGTGAAGCAAGACATCGGCATCTGAATGTCCGAGAGCGCCTATCCGACTGGGAATTTTCACCCCGCCGAGCCAAAGTTCCCTTCCCTCTACCAGACGGTGAACATCGTAGCCCAAGCCAATCTTAATCTTCGGTTTCATAAATCAGGGTATTTTCGTTTTCAGGTCGGATCAATTTGGCAAAGGTGCTTTCTATCAGCTCCTTGCCCACAGCCTGAATCTTATCCAGTTCTTTTTCAAAACCGTGCGGGTCACCGAGGAGGGTAAAATACGCCAGATTAATTGCCCTGTGCAGCAGTTCAACATCGGCTCCCGCCAGTGAGGTTTCAGCTTGATTTTTCACCTTTTGCAGTTCCTCCTCGTCAAAGCCCTCTTTTTTAAGCCTTTCTATTTCTTCTGTCAGTCTGTTTTCAGCCTGTTCCGCGGTAAATCCTTCATTTACCTTTCCCTCCAATATAAGAAGGCCCGGGTCTGCACTCCCGGTGACATAGGCCCCGAGGCTGTGAAAAATGCGTTCCTGGTTCACGAGTTTGTCCACAAGCCTTGACGATTTGCCATGACCCAGGATGTCGGTAAGCAGATTGGCCGCATAAAATTCTTCGCTCATTCTACCTGCCATCGGATAGGCCTTGTAAATGGCTCGCATGGGCACTTTTCCCTTTACAGTTTTCCTGCGGTTTTTTGTCTGCGGGTCTTCCTGAGGGAGATTGCGTTTCAGTTCGGGGCCGGCTTCAATGGGGCCGAACCATTTTTCCGAAAGATCCTGAACCAATTGAAAATCAAGGTCTCCTGCTACTACCATCACAGCATTGTTGGGCGTGTAATAGGTATAGAAAAATTGCTTTACATCCTCCAGTACGGCATCTTCAATGTGCTCGGTTTTTTCTCCGATGGTGGGCCAGCGGTAGGGGTGTTTTTCATAGGCCAGCGCCCTGAGGTGGTGCATGGCATCTCCGTAAGGCTGATTCAGGCAGCGTTGCTTGAACTCTTCTACCACAACGCCTTTTTGTACATCCAACGATTTCTGACTGAAAGCCAGGCTCATCATGCGGTCGCTCTCCAGCCAAAATGCGGTTTCAATGTTTTTTACCGGCAGCTGGATGTAATAGTTGGTAATGTCGGTATTGGTAAAGGCATTGTTTTCTCCGCCTGCCCGCTGAAGGGGTTCATCAAACACAGGAATATTCACCGAGCCGCCAAACATCAGATGCTCAAAGAGATGAGCAAAGCCGGTTTTGTCTGCCTGCTCATCGCGGGAGCCAGCATGGTACATAATGTTGACCACTGCCATGGGATTGCCTTTGTCGGGCAAAAACATGACTTTCAGTCCATTATCGAGAGTAAAACTTTCAAAAACTGCCATAATTTTCGATTACAAACAAACCCTTTTTTCCACCCATACCCAAATTAACCGGCAGCCACAGGGGCCTTTTTTGCTTCCCTTGCTGCCATTTCGCCGGGCAGTGAATTGACGAGCAAGGCGAGAACGAGCGGAATCAGATTTTCATTGATTTGCTGGGGCAACAAAAACCACAGGACCAAAATGGCAGCATAGTACATCCGGATGCCCGTATGCAACCAAATATTTTTATGCCTCCAAACCAGGTTGTAAACAAATAAAACAATCCACAAAGGATTGGCCCATAGTATATTGTAATTCCAGGCGGCGGCTTTGTGGTTGGTAAAGAGCCAGATGAGCAATTCCACCCAGCCCAACGCAGAAACCAAAAACAGCAGTGCCAGGGCCCATATTTTTCTGAGTTTGAAAAGGTCTTTTGATTTCAGAAAAAGGAAGACCGAAAAGAGCAGCAGCAAGGAAAAAATAAAGCCCGGCTGTAACCAAACGGGGCCCTCGCCGAAAGCGGCCGGTGCCTGGTACAAAACCTTGTTCTCCAAAACGAGGGGGAACAAAACACCTCCCCGGGAAATGCGTGCCCTGTTCAAATCCTGTTCCAGCCCGTCGGGCAAAAACATCCTGTCCTGAGGGCGGATTGGCCGGTCTATCGGGGCACCAAGACCCAGGTCGATGCCCAGCCGTCCCCAGTGTTGAAACAGGGTGTATTGCCGGATTAAACTTCGGAAACTTTGATGTCCCTTCTGCTCCGCATGGTTCCATGCCACCCTGTGTCCCAGCGCCGAGTCGAGCAATTCGGCAATTTTTGT